>DASXJN010000170.1:0-10761 GCA_036497365.1 Jatrophihabitantaceae bacterium
CGGATCCGCGTCACGGTCACGAGCAGCGACTTCCCGTGGTTCGCGCGCAGCATGAACCAGTTCGGCCTGGTGTCCGAGCAAGGCGAACCGAAGGTTGCGAGCAACGACATCCATCACGGCGGCCGGTTTCCGAGCCGGATCGTCCTTCCCGTCGAGTCGCCGGCGGGACAGTAGGGCTCAGCCGTCGATCCGGGCCAGTGCGTCGACGAGCCACTGCGAGTGTTCGGCCGCGAGCAGTCCTGGGCTTCCGCCGGTGTGGAGGAACACGATGCTGCCCTTCGCCGGCAGCGTGCCCTCCCGGGACGCCGCGATCAGGCCGGCCATGATCTTGCCCGTGTACACCGGATCGAGCACCAGCCCTTCGGTGAGCGCCGCCAGCCGGATCGCCTCCAGAGTGGACGCCGCGTGAACGTCCGCTCCGAATCGGCCGTCGATACGTGCCCGCCCGCGCGGCGCGGGCAGACCGGCGAGGGCCGCGGCCTCGGTGGCGATGCGTTCGATGGTGTTGTCGAGTTCGCGACGAATGCCGATTCGGATGCCCTGGATCAGGTCGTAATCGCCGAGACCCACCGCCAGGCCGGAATGCGTGCCGCCGCTCCCGCTCGGCCCGACCACCAGCGCCAGTTCGGGTACCTGCGCGCGAAGTTCGTGCGCAGCCCGGACGTACCCGAGGGCGCCAAGAGGAACTGATCCACCGACGACGACCGGGTAGGCAGGCGTGCCGGCTGCGGTGAGCCGTTCGGCTTCTGCGCGGACTTCGTCGTCCAGGTAGCCGGGGCGGCCGGGATCGCCTGCGTCGATCCACCGGATGTCCGCTCCGAACAGGGTGTCGAGCACCAGGTTGCCGCTGAAGGTGGCCGGCGGCTGACCGTCGAAGAGCAGCGTGCAGCCCATGCCCAGCTTGGCGGCGGCAGCGGCGGTCTGGCGGCTGTGGTTGCTCTGCCCCAAACCGGCGGTCACCAGATGGCGAGCGCCATGAGCGAGGGCGTCGGCGCAGAGATACTCGAGCTTGCGCACCTTGTTGCCGCCCAGCGCGAAGCCGGTCGCATCATCGCGCTTGACGAAGAGCCGCCCCGGCGGCAGCCCCAGCGCGTCTGCCAGCCTGTCCATCGGCTCCACCGGGGTCGGCAGATGCGCGAGCGCGACTCTGCGGTGACCGAAGTCGTACTCATCGGGAGCGGCAAGCACGCGCTCAACGGTGGGAATCATCGGCTCACTCGGATCGTCGTTCCAGACACTCAGCCCTGGTCGGGCTCCTCGATCAGGACGTTCTTGGTCGGCGAGATTGCGGCGTGCGCGAATGCGGCACGCGCCGGCGCGATCTCGGTGGGAACGGTGGCGCGCGGACCGCTCGCCGCACGCACGATGAGTTCCTGCACCTGTGGTGGGTCAACCGGCGTCAGGTGGATCATGCACAGCAGTTGGCCGTTCTCACCGGGGATCGACCACGTCACGTCGGCCGCGGTGACGGCCGAGACGATGTCCACCCGTCCGCCCGAGGCCCGCAGCGGCCCGATCTCGGCGACGGCCTCTTCGATCTCGGCCCGCCGCTGCGACAGCGGTCGCTCGAAGTCGACGTTGCCGGAGAAGACCTGGGCGGCGAGTTCGTCGTCCCATTGGCGGATGAGCGACTCGACCTGCGCACTCAGCGCCATCGTCTCGGGCCACAGCCTTACCGACACCGCTTGGGCGTCGGTGCGCCGCAACGTGCGACCGAGCGCATCGTTGACGAGCGAGTAGGCATCGCCGCGCTGGCTGTTGGTCAGGGCGACGCAGCCGTTGCCCGACTCCGGATGCCAGATCATGAAGAGCCGGAAACCGGGCAGTCCGCCCGAGTGCGTCACTACCGTCCCCGTGTGCAGGTCGGAGGTGGCGACGAGACCGAGCGCGTATCCCCCGTTCGGTGCATGCACGGCTCCGCCGGGCCCGACGATGAGCGCCGGCGGGAAGTTCACGTGCGCCCGCTGCATTTCGCGGCGGGAGACCCGGCTCAACACGTCGATGTCGTCGTCGCGCCGTGGCCGGAATGCCGAGCCCAACCAGGTGATCCAGACAGCGAGGTCGCGAACCGTGCTCACGATTCCGCCCGCGGCCGCGAACGCGTCCGAGCGCTGCGGCTCGAACGGCACCCAGATGTCGTCGCTGCTGTGCGCGTAGCCGGTGGCGCGCCGCCCGCCTTCGGGCAGATCGCTGTCGAAGTGCGTGTTCGTCAGCCCGAGCGGCTCGAACAGGTTCTCGCGGACGAAGTCCTCGAGGCGCTGGCCGGCCGCGCGGCTGACGGCGATGCCCGCCAGCGTGAAACCGAGGTTCGAGTACTCGAAGGCGGCACCCGGATAGCGACTGAGACGCACGCCCTTTGCGACCTGTGCGAGTAGTTCATCGGTCGGCAGGTCGATGAACGGATCGACCCACGAGTTGTCCTCGGTCAGGCCGCCACACATGCTGAAGAGCATCTCGACGGTCGGGATGCCCTCGGTGTCCGCGTCGACATTGGCGACGACGAACTCCGGCACGTACTTGGTGATGGGATCGGTCAGCGACAGCAAGCCCCGGTCGCGGGCGATCAGCGCCGCGGCAGCGACGAAGCTCTTCGACATGGACGCGATCGGGAAGATCGTGTCCGTATCAGGAACCAGCCCGTCGGCGTTCGCGAAACCGAAGCCGCCGCTGTAGTCGAGGCCGTCCGCGGTGGTCATGCCGTAGGCCAGCCCTGGTGACTGGCCAGCTGCAACGTGCTGACCGAAGAGCGCGTCGATCTCGGTCTTCAGCGGAACTGCGGTTTCCTCTGCGGACATGGATCCTCCAGGTCGGAATTCGTGAACATCCTTGCTAGGTCGAACGCCGTGAACTCAGCCGTAACCCGGCTCGCTTGCGCCACCCGCCATCGCGCACACCACGCTGAAGCAGCGGTAGAGCGCGCCCACGGTGTCGAATTCGAAGCGGACGGTGCGGTCGGCGGTCCGTTCGACGCAGGGCACCAGCGCGGCGGCCGCTGCGCAGTTGCTCACGGTGAAAGTCAGCTCGCAGCGGTACGGAGGTGGCGGAAGCGGGGGGACTTCGGCGGTTGTCACCGAGGAGGCGGCGGCCTCACGAAGCAGCTGTGCGGTGACCTCGGGCGCCAGGCATCGCGCGGTATAGCGGTCCACCGCGGTCTTCACCGTGACCTGCGTGGACGCCGGTGCGTAGTCGGCCGCATCGCGACAGGTCACGTCGTCGCCGGAGACCACTGCGAGGCGGGCGCCGTACTCGGCAGTGAGCAGTGCGTTGAGGTAGCCCTCGCTCATGATGCGGCCGTTGAGAGTGGCCCCGGTCAACTCCGACCCGAGGAAGGTGTGGCTGAGCACCCCTTCGGTGCCGGCGGCCGAGTGGTAGCCGACGAAGGCCACCAGGTCCGGGCCGTCCTGGATCCCCTCCAGCATCGCGAACGTCTTGACGTTCCCGCTGATCATGGTGATGCGCGGGTCGAGGTTCTCGAGAAGCACGTGTCGCATGTTGTTGTGGCCCTCGGTCACCACGACCTCATCGACTCCGGCGTCGAACAGGCCCAGCGCGACTGCATTGACGTCTCCGGTGAACAGCGGCTGGAAACGCGGATGCGAACGACGACCGGGTTGACAGTCATCGGACGCGGTGACGCCGGTAACGCCCTCCATGTCCGCCGAGATCAGCGCTTTCACGAACGCCCTCCTGATTCTTACGATCCAGCCAGCTGGAGCCTCTGCCGAACCTAGGAGCTGTGGCCAATCGCGGCATTGTGTCAGCGGACCAAATTCGAGGTGGCTATCGGTCGTGCCCGACCGTGCATCCCGAGCGGTTGGACGGCGTCGGTCAGCAGCGCAGCCCGGTTCCGTAGGCCGCGACCGTGGACCACCCGTCCGGCGTGGGTGTGCCGGGCGGGCCGGCGCGTACCTGATCAAGGTGACCGTGAGCGACAGCGCCGGGCAGAAGGCTTCGCGACGAAGAGGCTAGTCGTCAAGTAACCAACGTCGAGGCGCGGCAGTGGAAACCGGCTGGAAACATGGGCATGGCAGCGTCGAGGTTCGTGACCTCGGCGTGCACGGATTTCGTGATCGCGGTCGACGATCCCGCGCGGGACGACGTCCGCGCACTGGTGCAGGCGCATCGGGACTGGTCATTGGTGCAAACACCGTCCGAGTTCAGTTTCTCGGTCGATCCGCACGCGGTGGCCGACTCGGGGATCACGCTGTTCGGCGCCCGTTCGGCGGCCGGCGACCTCCTTGCGATCGGCGGCCTGAAGGAGCTGAGCCCGCGCCACGGCGAGATCAAGACCATGCATACCGCGGCCGAGGCGCGCGGCCGTCATATCGGCCGGCGAGTGGTGGAAGCCCTGCTCGCCGAAGCCATGCGTCGTGGGTACGCGCGGGTCAGCCTCGAGACAGGCACCGGCGACACCTTCCGTCCGGCGCGCACGCTGTACGAGTCTTTCGGGTTCGAGCCGAGCGAACCGTTCGGGGGCTACGCCAACACCGAACACAACGTGTGCATGACACTGCGGCTGGTCAAGGAGCGTCGACCAGACGGAGGTCATTGATCGATCGCTCGTTGCGGCGACGACGCAATTCGAGGATGGTCGCCACAAGACCGGCGACCACCACGCCGGCTGCCGCGGCGCTCAGTGCGACAGGCAGGACGGCGCCTTGAGCTGCGTGCTTGCAAACCCCGGAGGAATGCTGCTCGACAGCGGACCACCA
This sequence comes from Jatrophihabitantaceae bacterium, assembly GCA_036497365.1. GTDB lineage: Bacteria > Actinomycetota > Actinomycetes > Mycobacteriales > Jatrophihabitantaceae > RYN-133. Next base: position 4,713 of record DASXJN010000170.1, read on the forward strand.
CGCTTGGCAGCGGAAGGTTGTCGCGTTCTCGCCCACGGTGGTGTTTCCGCCGTAGTGCCGCATGCCGCCACCGAACGCACACACTGCTGCCGTCGCTAGGCCCGCGAAGCCGGCGGCCAGCCACATCGGCCGGCGACCTACCCGTTGTCTCGCGCGCGCGACCAGGATCGCCGCGGCAACCAGGCTCAGCAGTCCGACGATGACGACCAAGAGCAACCAGTCCGCTGCGCGCGACGACGGCGGCAAGGCCAGTTCCATGCGCACTACCGTACGGTTTGCACGCGCAGCGGTCGCCATATGCCGTCCGGAGAGCGATACAGCGGCCGGTACGGGTGCAAACCGGGGGGTCCTAGTAGCGCAGGCCGGTGCCGTACGCCGCGACCGTGGACGAGCCGTCGGGCGTGCTGATCGTGACGGGCAGGTGCCCCTTCGGCTGCGCGCCGAACAGGTCGTCGACCAGAGCGGTCAGCGTCGCGGGTTGGTAGCCGTACGCGGTGACGAAGGTCGATACGTCCGGGAAGTAGCTCAGGTCGTACGGTCCGCCGAGGGCGACCACGACGACCGGCGTGCCGGACTGCTCGAGATCTTCGACCAGGGCCTGCTGACCCGAATCACCCCACGCATTGTCGGTCGCGACCACGACGAGGTCATTCGCCTTCGCAGCAGTGACTGCAGCGGCCCGGGTCGCCGCGCTCGGGTTCGAGCCGGTGTAGACGCGCTGCGTGGTTACGCCGTGCGCCGCGATCGATGACGCGAGCGTCTGCGTCGTGCCCGCGCCCCAGCCGGTGACCAGCACCTTCTTGCCCGAGTTCGGCGCGAACGGCAACGTGCCGTCGCCGTTACGCACCAGCGTGATCGAGTCGGACGCCGTGCGCGCCGCGGTCGCGTTCTGCTGCGCGGTGCCGACGCTCGACGCCGCGGCACCGGCGTCGACCTGCGCGTTGTCGAACAGCCCGAGCTTCTGCTTCAGCTTCAGGATCCGCAGCACCGATTCGTCCAGCCGGGCTTGGCTGATCTCGCCGGACGTCACGGCGTCACGCACCGCGTCGATGGCGGACGGCAGGTCGGACGGCATGAGCGCGATGTCGTCGCCCGCCTCGATCGCCTGCACCGCGCGCTGCGCCGGCGGGATCGACTCGAGGGCGGCCGCTGACAGGGCGTCGGTGACGACCACGCCGTTGTAGTGCAACTGGTCGCGCAGCAGCCCGGTCACGATCGGCTTCGACACGCTGGCCGGCGCATTCGACGGATCGAGCGCCGGCGCGATGATGTGCGCCGCCATGATCTCGTCCACCCCGGCGGCGATCGCGGCGCGGAACGGCGGCAGGTCGTTGCGCTGGAACTGCTGCACGGTCTCGTCGGTGACCGCGACACCGTTGTCGGTGTTCACGCTCGTGCTGCCGAGACCCGGGAAGTGCTTGGCCGTCGCCGCAACGCGCGACGTCTGGTAGCCGAGGATCGAGGCGACCGACATCGCCGCCACCATGCCCGACCGGTCGCCGAACGAGCGCGGCCCGTCTGCGGTGTTCGCCGGGTTGGTGTTCACGTCGATGACGGGCGCGTCGTCGACGTTGATGCCGAGCGCGGCGAGCTGCTGTCCGGTCGCGTGCGACATTGCGTACGAGTCACGCGGCGAGAACGTCGCGCCGATGGCCATGTTGCCGGGCGACACCGCGAGCGGCGCGCCGATGCGGGTGACGTTGCCGCCCTCCTGGTCGGTGCTGATCAAGAGCGGCGCGTCACCGCTGTCGGACGCGGCCTGCTGCAGTCCGTTCGAGAGGTTCGCCATCTGCGTCGGGTTGTTCAGGTTGTCCGACCAGGTGAAGTAGATGACCGAGCCCAGGTGGTACTTCGCCAGTACCTGCGCACCGGTGTCGACGCCGTAGAGCGACTGGTTCTGCGCCGCGTCGGCCGGGCTCGGATCGGTCGCCGAGTCGCCGTACACGTAGGTCTCGAAGACCTGCCCGATCTTCTGGTCGAGCGACATGCCGGCGAGCACCCGTCGCGCCGGATCGGTCGGACGCGCGTGGTGGTGACCCGCACCCCCGGACGACGCGAGCGCGGCGGCAGACGGGACGGACAGGCTCAAGGCGATCAGCGGGACGATCGTAAAACGCAGACGCATAGATGCTCCATCGAAGGCACGTACCGGACTAAATCGGCCGAAACCGACCGTAGCGTCCGAATCTCGAATGGTCTATACATATCGCCGACGGATCCGAGCCCGCGGAACTGTCCGCCGCACCGTTTACGATTCCCGGGTGCGTCAGGCCCGGAAGCAGCGGACGTGCTGCTGATCCATCGCGCGGAGCGGGCCGACGCGCTGGTCACCGCGCTCGGTGAGCTCCTGCGCGCGCCAGGAGGCGACCCGTTCGCCGCAGAGATCGTCGCGGTGCCCAGCCGCGGCGTCGAGCGCTGGCTGGCCCAGCAACTCAGCGCCGTGCTCGGGGCCCGCGACGGCGACGGGGTGTGCGCGAACGTGCTGTTCCCGTCCTATGTCGACGTGCTCGACGAAGCTGCGGCCGAGGCGCACCCGGGCTATGCGGACGCCGTCGAGCACTGGTCGGCCGAGCGCTCGGTCTGGCCGTTGTTGCGGGTCATCGACCGCAGCGCGCCGTCCGAACCGTGGTGCCGCGTGCTCGCCGCCCATCTCGGACTCGACGGCGCCGGCGACGCGAACCTCGGCCGCCGGTTCTCGGTCGCCGCGAAGCTGGCCCGGTTCTTCGCCGGCTACGGCCGCTCGCGACCGGACATGCTGCGCGCGTGGGCCGACGGTCGGGACGAGGACGGCGCCGGCGCACCCGTGCCGGACGACCTGGCCTGGCAACCCGAACTGTGGCGCCGGTTGCGGGCCGAGATCGACGTGCCCGCGCCGGCCGAACTGCTCGATGCCGCGTGTAAGGCGATCGCACCCGGCCCGTCGTTCTCGATCTTCGGGCCGACGCGCATCTCGCCGGCGCGCGTCCGCATCCTCGACGCGCTCGCCGCGACACGTGACGTGCACCTGTGGCTCTACCACCCGTCGCCGGCCCTGTGGGCAGCAGTCGCCGCTGCGGGCGAGCGTCCGCGCCGCCGCGCCGCGCAACTGCCGATCGTCGATCATCCGCTGCTGGCCTCGCTGTCGCGCGATATCCGCGAACTGCAGCAACTGCTGGCCGACACCACGCACCGAGACATCCACCACGAACTGCCCAGCCGTCCCGCGACGCTCCTCGGCCGGCTCCAGAACCAACTGACCACCGACACGGTGCCGACCGAACGCACGCCGCTCGGCTCCGGCGACCGCTCGATCCAGATTCACGCCGCGCACGGGCCGGCACGACAGGTCGAAGTCGTGCGTGAAGTCGTGCTCGGGCTGCTCGCCGCCGATCCGACGCTCGAGCCGCGCGACATCCTCATCATGTGCCCTGACGTCGAGTCGTTCGCACCGCTGATCGCCGCGTCGTTCGGCATGGCCGACGAGCCGGACGGGCATCCGGCCGCGAAGCTGCGTGTCCGCATCGCCGACCGGTCGCTGCGGCAGACCAATCCGCTGCTGAACCTGCTCGTCCAGGTGCTCGACCTTGCCGCGAGCCGGGTGACGGCCACCCAGGTGCTCGACGTCGCAGGCGCGCGCCCGGTACGCCGGCTGTTCGGGTTCGACGACGACGACATCGAACGATTGCGCGACTGGACGGTGACGGCGGGTGCACGGTGGGGGCTCGACTCCGCGCATCGAGAGACGTATCGACTCGGCGGCATCGCGCAGGGCACCTGGCGTTCGGCGATCGATCGCGTGCTGCTCGGCGTGGCGATGGAGGACGACGGCAACTGGGTCGGCGACACGCTGCCCCTCGACGACGTCGACAGCGCCGATATCGAGTTGGCCGGGCGATTGGCCGAACTAGTCGATCGTGTCGACGCTGCCGTCCGCGCGCTCGACGAACGGCGACCGATCAGCGCCTGGGCGCGCGTGCTCGACGAGATCGTGCGCAGTCTCGGCGCCGGCGATCAGGCCTGGCAGGGCATCCAGCTCGGTCGCGAGCTGCACGATCTCGCCGATACCGCCGGCGACGACGCTGATGTCGAACTCGGTCTCGCCGACATCAGCGCATTGGTGCACGACCGTCTCGCCGGCCGGCCCACCCGCGCGAGCTTCCGGACCGGCACGTTGACCGTCTGCACGCTGGTGCCGATGCGTTCGGTGCCGCACCGGGTCGTGTGCCTGCTCGGCATGGACGACGGCGCCTTTCCGCGTCAGGCGATTGCCGACGGTGACGACGTGCTGGCGCGTGATCCGCGCAGCGGAGAGCGCGATCCCCGCAGCGAGGACCGCCAGCTGTTCCTCGACGCGATCTGCGCCGCGCAGGAACACCTGGTCGTCAGCTACACCGGGGCCGACCCGCGTAGCGGTGCACCGGTGCCGCCGTGCGTGCCACTCGGCGAACTCATGGACGCGATCGACGCCACCGCGCTGGCACCGGACAGCGGCCCGGTGTCGACGCACGTCGTGACCCACCATCCGCTGCAGCCGTTCGACGAACGCAACTTCGTGAGTGGCGAGCTCGGCGTCGACCGTCCGTTCTCCTACGACCGGCTCGCGGTTGCCGGCGCTCGCGCCGCGGCCGGTCGCCGGCATGCACCGGCGCCATTGGTCGCCGCGCCGCTCGTAGCGACCGAAACCGAGACCGTGCAGCTCGACGAGCTAGTCATGTTCTTCCAGCAGCCGACGCGCGGTTTCCTGCGCCAGCGGCTCGGTGTCGCGACGTCGAGCCGTGACGAGGATCCCGACGACGCGCTGACCATCGAGCTCGCACCGCTTGCCGGCTGGGCGATCGGCGATCGCGTGTTGCGCTCGTGCCTGGCCGGTCTGTCCCGCGGCGATGCTGCCCGACTCGAGTACCTGCGCGGCCAGCTGCCACCCGGGCCGCTGGGTAGCGAACAGATGCGGGTGATCGGCGGCCGGATCGACGGGCTGCTGGCGGCGTGCGAGGTCGAGCGGCAGGACGATCCGATCGCCCTCGACGTCGCCGTGCAACTGTCCGACGGGCGGTCGCTCAGCGGCACGGTCAGTGGGGTGCGCGGATCGGCCATCCTCGAGGTCACGTACTCGACGCTCAAAGCCAAGCAGCGCATCGCTGCCTGGCTGCGCTACCTCGCGCTGGTCGCGACGACCGGGCGGACCGATCTGCGCAGCGTGACAGTCGGTCGGCTGCGTAATGACGCGCGCCGATCGATCGTGACCGGACTCGACGCGTCGCTCGCCGTGCAGGTGCTCGATCTGCTGGTCGACATCCGCGATCGCGGTCTGCGCGAGCCACTGCCGCTTGCGCTCGACACATCCGCCGACTACGCGACGCGGCGGCACCGGGGCAGCGCGATCGACGACTCCTTGCCGCCGGCGTGCCGCATCTGGGAGGCCGGCAACTTCCCGGAGCGCGACGATCCGGAGCACGTGCTCGTGTACGGGCCGTCCGCGCCGTTCGACGTGCTGACGGCGCAACGCGCTGATGGCGACGACGTCTACCCCGGCGAGCCGACCCGGTTCGGTGCGCTCGCCCGGCTGGTGTGGGATCCGTTGCTCACCGTCGAGACGGACGTCCTGCCATGAATGAGTTCGACCTGCTCGGGCCGTTGCCGCAGGGCACGACCGTGCTCGAAGCGAGCGCGGGCACTGGCAAGACCTTTACCATCGCCGGACTCGTCGCGCGCTACGTCGCCGAGGGGATCGCGCGCATCGACGAGCTGCTGGTGATGACCTTCGGCCGCGCAGCCACGCAGGAGTTGCGCGATCGTGTGCGCGAACGACTCGTCAGCGCGCGCGACGGATTGCGCGACGCCGAGGCAGTTCGAGACGGTGGCGACGAACTGCTCAGGCACCTCGCATCCGCCGACGAGGACGAGGTCGTGCTGCGGCACGACCGGCTCGCGATCGCCCTCGCCTCGTTCGATGCGGCGACGGTCGTGACAACACACCAGTTCTGCCAGCAGGTGCTGATCGCGCTCGGCACGGCCGGTGACGTCGACGCCCGCGCGGTGTTGGTCGAGAGTCTCGACGACCTCGTCGACG
>DASXJN010000171.1:0-14988 GCA_036497365.1 Jatrophihabitantaceae bacterium
CCGGCCGGGTCGAGCGCGTGCTCGCGCAGCCAGGCGCGTAGCCGCGCGGGGCTCTCGAGCGCGTCGACCTGGGCCGCTCGATACCGCCCGGCCAGGGTGGCGAGCAGGTCCAGCCAGGCTGCGCCGCTGCCATTACGAAAAGTCTGCACAGCGCAATAGTAATGACTTGACGCATTACGCGAAAGCTTGACACTGTGTAATGCGTGAAGGCATTACGCATGGACGGGCTCGGTTTGGCGTTCGTTCTGACCTGGAGCAGTGGATTCGTCGTCGGCGCGTTGGCCACGCAGGTGAGCCCACCGCTCGCGCTCACGCTATGGAGATTTCTCGCAGCGGCCCTCGTGCTCGCCGGCGTGGCCCGGTGGCGTCGCGAGAGGTGGCCGCGTGGCCGCGAGCTCGCCAGGGTCGCTCTGGTCGGGCTGCCGATGTTCGCCGTGCAGTTCGGTGCGTTGTACTCAGCCCTCGGTGACGGCATGCCGGCGTCGACGACGTCGCTGATCGCCTGCTTGGCCCCATTGTTCGTCGCGGTGATCGGGTTCGCCGCCGGTTGGGAACGACTCACTCGCGTGCAAGCCCTCGGCATCGCGCTCGGTCTCGTCGGCGTCGTCATCACACTTGCCGACAAGGTCGGCCGACCACCGAGCGGAGCGGCCCTCGGCTGGACCCTGATCGGTCTCGCGGGGCTCACCGTCGGCACCATCATGCAGTCGCGGTTGCGCGGCGGCGCCGGACCGGCCGCGACGGCTTCGGTCGAGCTGATCACCGGCTGCGTCGTGCTGGCGGTGTGGACGCCATTGCGTGGGCCGGTGACGATCCCGATCACCGTGCACTCGCTGAGCACCTTCGCCTGGCTCGCGCTGGTGACCGGCGTGGGCGGCCCGCTGCTTCTCTTCGCGTTGATCCGCCGGCGCGGCGCCACCCGCGCCTCGAGCTACCTGTTCGTCGTGCCTGCGGTGACGGCGATCGCCGCCTGGCCGGTCCTGGGCACTCCGTTGCAGCCGACCGCCGTCGTCGGCCTGCTGGTCGCCTGTGTGGGCCTGCGGCTCGCGAGCCCGGCCCACGCCGAACAGAGCGCCCGGCCCGAGCTGGTGCTGACGAGATAGCGCGATCCGAAATCGGAGCGAACAACGCATATCCACCATCCGCAGACGATCATCGATGTGCTTGTCGATCTTTTTCCGCCGCCGTGCTGTCGACCGTGCTCGGCGTGGTGCAGACTGACGCCGGGCCTGCGTCGCAAGCAGCGACAGCACAGCCGTGCAGCGGCGACAGGAGCGGTCGGTGGACTACCAGCGTGTGAAGGCGGCCGACGAGACCGCCAAAGCCGCCGCACCGGTCCGGGAGGTCGAAGTCGAGACTGCGGCGCCGGCCGCGCCGGTGCCGCTTGCTCTCGGCACGATGATCGTCGGTGCAGCGGACGACCGCGCCGAATTCGACGCCGACCGAAGGGCTGACACCGCGCTGGCGCGCCTGGCCACCGCCACCGAGCCGGTGGCGCACCGTCACGACCCGGCGTGCGACCACGTACGGCGCAGCGCGGCACCGGCCCTCGCCGGTGCCGTCGTCGGATACGAGGGCGGTGCACTCGACGCAGGGACGAGCGCGGCCATCGATGCCCGGCGTCCCAGCGGGCGACGTCTTGAGCCGGCCGTGCTGCGCCGGATGCAGACCGCCTTCGCGACGGACTTCTCCGCGGTGCGGGTACACGACGACGAGACCGCGGCCGGGCTCAACCGCACCATGAGCGCGCGCGCATTCACCACCGGCAACGACATCTTCTTCGGCAAGGGGCAGTACTCGCCCACCACGCCGGACGGTGAGCGAGTGCTCGCCCACGAGTTGGCGCACACGCTGCAGTCGCCGAACACTGCCGCGATCGGGAGACTCGTCCCCAACAACGGTCCGGTGATCCGGCGCAACTGGTTCACCGATCTGTTCACCTCGTGCTTCCCGTGGCTGGCCGATTCGTCCAAGGTCGCCCCCGAAGAGGACGACACCCCCGCCCCGACCCGCACGAGGAAGATCGCCTTCGCCGAGCCGGACATGCCCATCGGCAAAGGCCCGACCGGGCCGTCACCCACGACCGCGACAGGCCCGCAGAAGACCGAGGCCTCGCCGCAGTCGCAGCCGGCGATCCAACAGACGTCACAGGCGAAGGACACCGGCCCGCATCTCGCCGAGGAGGACGTCAAGCGCCTGCTGCACCTTCCGGACGGTCCGGTTCCCATGGATGCGCTGGCCGCGTTGAACGATGAGGGGATCGACAGGCTGTCGACGCGTACGGCGTGGAACGGCCCGCTGCTCGACGTCCTCACCGGCGCGTTCGAGGCCGACTGGTTCAAGACGAAGGAGTGCCTCGTCTTCTGGAACTGGCCCGGGGCCGTGGCACCGTCGTTCGGCAAGGCCTCCGGCCTGAAGCTGATGAAGGCGCTCACCGTGCTTCGTGGCGCGGTGCACGACGAGGTCAAGAAGCTGGCCCAGGTGAACATGAAGGACGCCTTGGCGGCGCAGAAGAAGGACCTGCCGCCGACGTCCACGATGCACAAGGCGCTCACCGCCGAGAGCAGCCTCGTCGGCGACGACCAGGTCAAGTACAAGGGTTCGGTCGGTGCCGACTCGGTCACGTCGGACGTCGACGTCTCGACCGGCGGCAAGAACTCCGAGATCGCTGTCCGCGTCTACAACGAGCAGTTCCGCAAGCTGCTCGATCTCGAGCTCGATCCCGGAACCGTGTTCGACCTCAACGTCTATTCGATGGACTTCATCCACGGCTGGGACGTCGCGGCAGACGGCAAGCAGAAGACGCTGACCCCGAAGTCCGAGCACAGCGAGGACGTCGGCGCCGACGAAGCGGCCGCGCGTGATGAGCAGCAGGACATCTGGTCCCTCGTGCACGTCGCCCGCTACATGCCTGACGACAAGGAATGGGGCGACTACGTCACGAAGACCCTGGCAGGAATCGGCGACAAGACGAAGTCCGACCGGCAGAAGCAGCTGTTCACGACAGCGCGCACGCGGGCCAAGGGCTTCGAGGCCAGGGTCCAGGCGATGATGGACGAGCTGCGTGCCACCGTGGACGAGTCCTTGAAGTCGATGGGTAAGTCGGCGTGGGGCGAGGGCAACCAGCACTTCGCGGAGGGCGCGGTGCGCATGCGCGCGTCCAACCAGATCTACGAGAAGGAACTGCTGAAGGTCAAGGAGTTGCGTGCCGAGATCGACGAGCTCAAGAAGTCCCAGGCCAACCCGGACCGGTTGAAGCACCTGATCGCGGAACTGAGCGGCGCACTCTCGGCCGCGCAGCTCTACGCCAACGAGGTCTACGGCTCCGGCGGCGCGACCGTGCACGCGGTGGTCGGCGTCCAGATCAAGAAGAAGGAAGAAGAAGGCGGCTTCACTGTCGACGTGAAGATGACGCCGGCTCAGTGGCAGGAGGCGTTCACCGACAACCTCGGCGATGTGCTCAAGGACTTCGAGCACTACGGTCACGCCCACGGCGCAGCCCCGGTGAACTACCCGTACGCGGCGTTCAAGATGGGCAAGTACATCGACCGCATGCTCGACACCATGCCGCACCTCGCCAAGGGCGGCTTGATCACCGAGGCAGAGCTGAACGACCTCGTTGCGAGCAAGGAGTACATCGACCTGCGCGCCCTCGGCGACCAGCACCTGAAGGAGAAGAAGGGCGCGGCCGGCGAGGATCCGAAGACGCTCAACACGCAGGAGTTCTTCAAGAACATCAACGCAGGACGTCTCAAGGAGATCAAGGAGCAGGCCGTCGCTCTCGGCATCAAGGTGCGCACGCTCGCAGCGAACGGCAAACCGCTGCCCCAGCCGGTTGAGACCGACCCGGCCCAGGCCGCGCAGATCGACAAGGCGGCGTTGGAGAAGATGGTCAAGGCGACCAAGCAGCTCGAACTGGCGGCGACGGGTCCTGGAGAGGTCAACAAGTAGCGGTGGCTCACGACCTGGTGAACCGGATCCGTTCCGGTGAGGACGACTTCACCGGTGCCGACCTTCGCGGCGCGGACCTGCGCGACGCTCTGGTGATCGGCGTGCGGCTGGACGGTGCGCAGTTGTCCGGCGCCCGGCTCGACGACGCCCGCTTGCGCGGGACGAGCCTGGTCGGAGCCGACCTCGCCGACCTGGTGGCACGCGGTCTCGGCCTGCAGGACGCCCGGCTCGACGACGCACGGCTCGACGGCGCACAGCTCAACTACTGCGACCTCACCGGCGCCACGGCAGCGCGCGTGAGCATGCGCAAGGTGCACGCCACCGGCGGCGAATGGGATCGCCTGACGGCACCCGAAGCCGACTTCACCGAGGCGACGTTGGAGGCGGTGATCTTCCATCACGCCAAGCTGCGTGGCGCGGTGTTCCGCGGAACGGTCCTGCGCAGGTGCGCCTTCGACTACGCGGATCTCTCGGATGCGGACTTCAGCGGAGCCGTCATCGAGGACTGCGATTTCAGCAACGCGATCGGCGCGCCTACCGCCCAGTGAAAGTCGCGGCGGCGCGCACCCGCGCGTAGTTACCCTCGAAGCGTGGAACGGCCCACATCGGCGTGGGCGGACACCGCTTCGAGCCGGCTGCCCGCAACTGGGCCGCGCGTTCGCGGACTCGACGGTATCCGCGGCTTGGCCGCGCTGTTCGTCGTCCTGAACCACGTCTTCCTGCGCGCCTTCCCGGGCTACCCGGTCGACCACGCGCCGTTCTGGGCAGCACCGTTCATCTACGGCCGGTTCGCAGTGGTCGTGTTCATCGTCCTGTCGGGCTTCTCGCTTGCGATCGCGCCTGCCAGATCCGGTTGGCGCCTCGACGGCGTGGTCGCGTTCGCGAAGCGGCGCGCGTGGCGCATCCTGCCGCCGTACTGGGCCGCACTGACGTTCAGCCTCGCGATGACCTGGTTCGTGGTTGCTCAACCCGGTTGGCCCATTCCCGATGTGCGATCGGTCTGGGTCAACGGCCTGCTGGTGCAAGACGTCTTTCTCGTGCCCAGCCCGAACCGGACGTTCTGGTCGATCGCGATCGAGGCCCAGTTGTACCTGGTGTTTGCCTTGCTGATCCTGTTGATGCGCCGCCTGAACGCGATCGCCATGCTCGCTGCGGTCGCGACGCCGGTGCTCTGCCTCGGCTTCCTCAGCCTCGGCCACGACCGGCGCGCTACGAACCTGATCGTCCAGTACACGCCCGATCTCGCCGTGTTGTTCGCCATCGGTGTAGCGGCGGCAGGGATCGTCCGTGCGGCGCCGCGCTGGCGACGCTTGCCGTGGCACTGGTTCGCGTGCGTGTTCGCGGTGCCGGTTCTCGTCTTGATCGGGGCGCGCGGCTCGACGTGGACCATCGACAACCTGTACTGGATCGACCTGGCACTCGGTCCGGCGATCGGCTGCCTGCTCGCCGCGGTCGCGACCTCTCGGCCGCGCGCGATCGTGCGCGCGCTCGACACCCGGCCGTTGCGCCGGCTCGGCTCGTTCTCTTACAGCCTGTATCTCACCCACGCGCCGATCGTCATTGCGGTCTACTACGGCGTGCTTCGCGGCGCCGTGCCGCAGGGCGTGCCGATGTTCCTGGTACTGGCCGCGATCGTGCTGCCGCTGACAGTCGGCTTTGCGCGGCTGTTCGCCGAATGCTTCGAACTGCCGTTCCAGCGGCGGCGGGGCTGGGCGGTCGTGCGCGACGCGTGGGGCCGCGCAGTGTCACACGCCGCGGCGCTGCAACCGGGCCGCGTGGCGCTCGCGACTGCGCGCGGCCACCGCGCGCTGCGAGTCGACGGCACGTTGCTCGCGCATCTGCGTCGCCAGCCGGCCGGGGTAGCCGGCCTTCTCGACGCGCCGCTCGATCGAATCGGTCGTGTAGCCCAGGTAGAACATCATCATCGGGAGCAACGCAGCGAGGGTCGAGAGCAGCCGGAGCCATAACGGCGCCGGCAGGAAGATCATCACCGGTACGACGAGCGGTGTGACGAGGACGAGATAGCGCGCGATGTGGCGCAGCACCCAGGTGCGCACCGTTGCGTCGTAGAGGACCCAGGCGTGATTTCGCGCCGGGACGCTGCCGGCGAAGGTGTACCGCAACCACTGCACCGGATTGGGCCGGACGACCTCATCACCAAGGATCTGCACGACTCGACTCTACGCCAATAGTTTGTGCCCCAATCATTGGTATGCTGTGACGATGACCGCAACTGTGGACGACCCGCTCGCCCTCGACCGACAGGTGTGCTTCGCGCTCGCCGTTGCGGCACGTGAGGTGATCGCGCTCTACCGGCCGGTGCTCGAACCGCTCGGCCTGACGCACCCGCAGTACCTCGTGATGCTCGCGCTCTGGGAACGCGACCCACGCTCGCTCCGCGACCTGGCCGGCACGCTCGCACTCGACCCGGGCACGCTGTCGCCGCTGGTGAAGCGCCTCGAGGCAGCGGGTCTCGTGCGCCGCGCCCGCGACGTCGCGGACGAGCGCCTGCTCGCGGTGACGCTGACCGACGCCGGCCGGCGACTGCGCAAGAAGGCGGAAAAGGTACCCGGTCGCATCGTCGCCCGGCTCGGCCTGCCGATCAGCGACCTCGAGCATCTCAACGCCGTTCTCCGCGCGGTCATCGCCGCCGCGGCGAACGCCTGAGCGACATGGGTCGGCTCTACGACGACTCGCTGTACGAGGGCGCCGCTGCGCACTACCTCGCCGGCCGGATGCCCTACCCGGCGCGGCTACTGACTGCCTTCGACGAGAACCTGCCCCGGAACGCACGGGGCCGGCTGCTCGATCTCGGTTGCGGGCCGGGCACCCTGACTCTGCTGCTGGCTCCGCTTTTCGCAGAGGTGCTCGCGGTCGATGCCGACGCCGGCATGCTGCGCGTCGCGCAGGCCGCGGCCGATCGGTGCGGCATCGCCAACGTCACCTGGCGCTGTGCGGCCGCGGAAGATGTCGACGTGGCCGACGGATCGGTCGACGTGGTGACTCTGGCGCAGTCGTTCCACTGGATGAACCGTCCGGTCGTCGCGGCGAATGTGCGTCGTTGGCTCGTCCCGGGCGGCTGGTGCGTGCATGTCGGCGCTACCACGCATGCCGGCGAGGCCGACGCGCCCGACCTGCCGCACCCCGCGCCGCCGCACGAGCAGATCGACGCGCTCGTCCGCCGCTACCTCGGGCCACGCCGACGAGCCGGACAACAGTTCGCCAGCGAGAAGTCGATGAACGACGAGGAAGACATGTACCGCGGCGCCGGGCTCGTCGGTCCGCATGACGTGCAGGTCGCCGGCGGCGACGTGCACGTCCGCACCGCTGATCAGGTCGTGTCGGCCGTCCTGTCGCTGTCGAGTTCGGCGCCGCACCTGTTCGGCGCCCGCTTGGCCGGCTTCGAGCGCGACCTGCGCGACCTCCTGCGCGACGCCTCGCCGGACGGCCTGTTCGCTGAGCAACTGCAGAGCATTCGGCTCTCGCTCTGGCGATCACCGGGCTCGACCTGATCTAGTTCTCTTCGCCCCCCGGCATTGCGGAGAAGTCTGTGCCCAGGCTCGGTCGGGAGGCGTCGTGGCGCGATGGTGGGGGAGACGGACCGCTCGCTCGGGTCTGCTGCTTGTGACTGCTGTGTGCACGCTCGCGCTTGGTCTGGCGCCGCCGTCCGGCGCTGTCGCGCCGCAACCGGCGGCGTCGTCGCCCGGCCACAGTCCGCTTCCGGTGTTCAGCGGCGGGTACGGGGTGTCCTGCGTGCGCGCCACGTACTGCCTCGGCGTCGGCGCCTACACCGCCAACGACGTTCCGCGCGTCTTCACCGGGTTGTGGAACGGCTCGTCCTGGTCGGCGCTGCCGAGCCCGAATCCGAAGAACACGACGTCGAGCGTGCTCAACGCGGTCTCGTGCAGCAGCACGTCGCACTGCGTCGCAGTAGGGACCTACACCGACAGCGACTTCATGACCTGGGGTTTCAGCGAGGTCTGGAACGGCACGGCCTGGTCCGTCGTCGACACACCCAATCCCAATGGCGGCACATTTGTCGGGCTGAGCGGCGTCTCGTGCGTCAGCTCGTCGTACTGCGTGGCGGTCGGGTCGTACACGAACGCTCAGTCCGTGTCGGGGACCCTCACCGAGTTCTGGAACGGCACGGTTTGGTCGATCCGCACGAGTCGCAATCCCGGGTCGTCGAGCAGCCTGGCGGCGGTCTCGTGCAGCGGTGAGAAGGCGTGCATGGCGACGGGCTTCGAGTTCGACACGAACTTCGTCGAGCTCCCGCTGGCCGAGTCCTGGAACGGCTCGTCCTGGTCGGTCGTCGACACCGCCACTCCGGACGGCGCGCAGGGCGGCTACCTGGACGGGGTGTCCTGCGCAAGAGCATCGCGCTGCATGGCGGTCGGGAACTACGCCGACAGCGACGGCATCTCGCAAACCCTCGCCGAATTGTGGGACGGGACGGCGTGGACGGTCGTCGCCAGCCCGACGCCGTCGGATTCGCCGAACAGCAACCTGTACGGCGTCTCGTGCGCGACCGCTTCGCACTGCCTCGCGGTGGGCCACAGCTACAGCCCGTCGGCCGCGGCCAAGGACGGCACATTGGTCGAGTCGTGGAACGGCTCGTCATGGTCGACGGTCGACGCCCCCAGCCCGTCCGCCACGAATGCCCTGAACGGTGTCTCATGCGTAGCCCCTCGCCGATGCTTCGCGGTGGGCCTGTTCGTGGACAGTTCGGGTGACTATCAGACGCTCGCCGACACGTGGGACGGATCGACACTTTCGATCGTGAACCAGGACGCCGTCCTGTCCGGCGTGTCGTGCCTGGACGCGTCGGACTGCGTTGCGGTCGGCTCCTACCTGGCGGACGGCGCGGTGAGCACCACCCTGGCCGAGTCGTGGAACGGTCGCTCGTGGCAGGTGATGAGCAGCCCTGACCCGAATCGGTCCCAGGGCAGCTATCTGAATGCGGTGACCTGCGTGCGCACCGACCGGTGCGTGGCAGTGGGTTACTACTACAAGCGCGACAACTCGCGAGCAACGCTCGTCGAGTCGTGGAACGGTGTGCGCTGGTCGATCGTCGGTAGCCCGAACCCGTCCGGTGCCGCGTACAGCGTGCTGGATGGCATCTCGTGCAGCACGGCATCGAGATGTGCGGCGGTGGGGTCGTCCGCCGGCCGCGTGCTGGCCGAGGAATGGGACGGCACGCACTGGTCGATCGTCCCGAGCGCCAACCCGCCGAATCCTGCGTACACCGAGCTGGCCGACATCTCCTGCGCCAGCGCGGTGGATTGTCTGGGCGTGGGATTCGTGACCGATACGCACTATCACGCCGACCTGCCCCTCACCGAACACTGGAACGGCGTGCGCTGGTCGATCGTCCCGAGTGCTGCGCCGGGAAAGAACTTCGATCAGGCGTCCGTGCTGCACGCAATGTCATGCACCATCGAGGGCGGCTGCCTTGCGGTCGGGTTCCACGAGCGCAAGTCGGGGACGATCGGTACGTTCGCCGAACGCTGGACCGGCAAGCGCTGGGACGTCGTCGGCACTCCCAGTCCGAACGGGTCGATCTACAGCACGCTCAGTGCAATCTCTTGTGTTCCCGACAGCGGCTGCCTGGCGGTCGGCAACTACTACACCTCGTCAGGCAACTTCGCGACGCTGACCGAGCGTTGGACGGGGACGAGGTGGCGCGTCGTCGCGAGCCCGAAGAGCACGCAGCCGTCCGGAATCGCCTATCTGCTCGGCGTTTCGTGTGCCGCGTCGTCGATGTGCCTGGCGACGGGCGCGCAGGGCAGCCCGGCTGAGCTCGATCCGCTGAGCGAGCAGCTCTGGAACGGCACACGCGAATCCCCGACCGACGCCGGCGGGCGTGTGCCGGCCAAGCGCACCGGCGTTGCGAAGGGCGACCTACCGAGGTCCGGTCCGCTCGGCGCGCACCAGGGCAGCCGGCGGCGCCCTGCTACTTCCACCAGGTAGTGCACAGGCAAGGCTCGACCGCCAGGCGGCCTTCGCCACCTGGTGCCGTCTGAGCCACTACGCCTGCGACCGCGTCGGACCTCTCGCGAGCATGACCTTGGCCCGGTCGCACCTCGATCGTCGACCGAGCCGACCTGTCGATGGACCGTGCCGTTCGACCCAGTGACAGGTCAGCCATTCGCCGTCGCATGGGTCAGCTAGGCCCATCACCGCAGAACCTGGCTGTCGCCCCCGTCCGAAGATGGCTCACAGTTGCAGAATCGCCGCGGCGATCAGGTAGGCAGCCGAGACACCCTCTGGGTCGTGGAGATCTCCGGCGGATCCCTTCGCCGCCTGCGCCCGCGCACGGACGGCGGTGCCCGGGTCGGCAGCAACCAGGTCCAGACACAGACCGGCGACAACCGCGCGCGAGTCGTGCTCGTCCAAGCCGTCGAGGGCGAGGCCGTTGTGAAGCAGAATCGCTGCCTCCTCGAAGACCTCGAGAGCCATCTCGAGGTCCACTTCCGGCCGCTCTTGGGACACCGCTACCGCGGTCGTCAGGAACGGCTCGAACAACGGATCCACGCTGTTCTGCGACATGCGGCCAGGCTCCCAGGACACTTTCGTGCCAACAACCGAATTGACCTCGAGCGGTGCCGGGCGAGACAGCGCAGCTGTCGGCCCGATCGCCGCGGCGTGACGGCTAGGCCCACTTTTCCGGATCGACGTCGCGGACCACGATCGGCTGGCCCGCCGCGTTGATCAGGACCCGGTCGCCGAGTGTGCTGGCGAGCCGTCCGGACACCCGCCTCATCACGCCGATGGCGTGGACGGCGCGGCCGCCGGCATCACGCTCGCGGGTAATCGGTTCGGCCAGCACCGCGCTGTCGGTCTCGGTGAGACGGCAGCTCAGAAACTCGGTGAGCGCTCCGCCGCGTGCCAGCACATGCAGGGTCAGGCCGTCGGCGTCGATCGTCGCAGTGCCACCGGCGGTCCACTCGGGCGTCGGCCGCTCGGGCCACCAGACCGGTGTTGCCGGATCGAGCACTATGACGGGTTCAGCCGTGCCGTCGGTATCGAGCGCGTAGGCAGGAAGTGCTTGCGGTCCGCGATCGGTCTCGAAGTCCGCCTCGATGCGAGTGATGGCGGTGATGCTGAGTCGCCGAGCCGTCCTGCGCGCAGGATCGTGCGCAGGCGCGAACAGCGCGTCGACGCCTCCCGGCAACTCGACCGCCGAGTCGATCGCGCCGTCGAGGAACGCCAGCTTGGCCTCGCCGCTTCCGAAGCCGGACGGACCGACCCGGACGTAGCCTTCCACCACGACCAACGGCCGCGACCCGGTCGCAACCGGAAAGCCGGCCCACACCGCCAGCTCGTCTGCATCCCCAGCCACGGGCACCATCATCCTCGGCTTGCGACAATGCCGGAGTGGTCGAGCGGGAGTGGCCGGAAACGGCCGAAGCGCTGATGCGCTCGCGATTCGAGGCGTTCCGGAACGCGGACATCGAGTGGCTGCTTGCTTCGTGGCATCCGGCGATACGGCCGGCCGAGCTCGACCTCGGGAGCGATGTGCGGTGGCGCGGGCTGCAGATCGTGGACGTCGTCGACGGCGGTGTCAACGATGCAACCGGTGTCGTCGAGTTCCGTGCCACCTACGTGGCAGCTCCGGGCGACGTCCGCGCTGTGCAGGAGCGGTCATGGTTCATCCGAGCTGATGGTCGTTGGTATTACTTCGGCGCCGACCCGCCCACGCGGCTCTGAACCTCCGGACCAGGCTTTCGGCTCGGGGGACCCTCGAGTGGTCACCTGTGGCTCGAGTGGTCAGGCGCAGGTGACCACCCGTGGCCCGAAGTGACCACTCGAGCGGCACTTGCTCCGGGTCTCAATCCGATGGTTGCGTGCCGCGCGGAAAACTGATCCGGTGACGACCGATGAGTTCGCCGCGGGTGCCAAGTCTTATCCGGTGTCAGCACCCGACTCCAGGAGGTACCGCATGACCAGCACGCAGACCCGGCTCGGGTCGATCAGCCTCGTGTGTGTCCCGACCGTCGACCAGGATCGCGCCGTCGCGTTCTACGAGTCGCTCGGCTTCGAGAAGCGCACCGACATCGCGTTCGGCAACGGCTACCGGTGGATCGAGGTCTACCCGCCGCAAGGCCCCACCGGCATCGCGCTCGCCCCGCCGCCCGAGGCCGACGGCCCGGTCGTCCCCACCCAGACCGGCATCACCCTCACCACGACTGACGTCGACGCCACGCACGCCGAATTCAAGGCGCTCGGAGTCGATGTCGACGCCGAGGTCTCGCGGATGGGTGAGCCGGTGCCGCCGATGTTCTGGTTCCGCGACACCACCGGGCACACGCTGATGGTCGTGGAGCAGTCCTGACCGCCGGACCCGAGGCCGGCCGCGACTTCGCAGGCCTCGTCGAACTGCACCGGGCCGAGCTGCATGCGCACTGCTATCGCATGCTCGGTTCGGTGCACGACGCCGAGGATGCCCTGCAAGAGACGCTGATCCGCGCGTGGCGCGGCGCGGCCGGCCTGCGCGAGGGCAGCTCGGCGCGGTCGTGGCTCTACGCGATCGCGACGAACGTGTGCCTGACCGAGATCGAGCGCCGTCGCCGGCGCGTGCTGCCGCACGACTTCGGGCCGCCCGCCGAACGCGGCACCGCACCGGGCGCACCGGTCACCGAATCGGTGTGGCTCGATCCGTACCCGGACGACACGATCGGGCTGCCCGCCGGCAAGGCCACGCCGGAGGCCCGCTACGAACAACACGAGAGCATCGAGCTCGCCTTCGTCGCTGCGCTGCAACATCTCGCGGCAAACCAGCGCGCCGTGCTGATCCTGCGCGAGGTGCTCGGCTTCAGCGCGAACGAGACGGCCGACATGCTGTCGACCTCGGTCGCCTCGGTGAACAGCGCCCTGCAGCGTGCGCGCGCTGCGGTTGCCCAGCGCGTGCCCGAGCGCACGCAGCAGGCGAACCTGCGCGCGTTGGGTGACCAGGAGCTGCGCCAACTCGTCGAGCGCTACGTCGATGCGTGGGAGCGAAACGATGTTCCCGCCTTCGCCGCACTGCTGGTCGAGGACGCCACGTTCGCGATGCCGCCGTTGAGCACCTGGTACACGCCGCGCGACGTCATCACCGATTGGGCGTCGGGTTTCGCGCTGTCCGGTGCGTGGCGCTGGAAGGTGGTGGTCACGCAGGCGAACGCACAGCCCGCGCTCGCCTTCTACAGCTGGGACGACGACGCCGACGGGTACCTGCCGTTCGCGCTGAACGTGCTCAGCGTCCGGGACGGTCTGGTCAGCGACGTCACCGCGTTCATCGTCCGTACGACCGATGCATCCGAACCCGAGGCGTACGTACGGTTCCCCGACCAGCCGTCCGACGAACGACGTCAGCTCGCCGCGTTCGGCAACTTCGGACTGCCCGAGCGACTCGACGCCTGATCGAAAACCGGTGGACGCCGCCCCGCGGCGTTGGCATGGTCGGGCCGTGATGCGACAGGAAGACATCTGGGACGACGAGGCGGCCCGAACCTACGACACTCCCGGTGCCGGCATGTTCGCCGACGACGTCATCGCGGCCACGATCGCGCGGCTGGCCGAGCTGGCCGATGGCGGACGCGTGCTGGAATTCGCCATCGGCACCGGACGGGTTGCGGTGCCGCTGGCGGCGAGTGGCGTACCGGTCGCCGGCATCGAGCTGTCGCGCTCGATGGTCGCGCAACTGCGGACGAAGGTGGACGAAGCGACGATCCCGGTCGTGGTGGGCGACATGTCGACCGCGACGATGCCGGGGGAGTTCACGCTCGTCTATCTCGTCTACAACACGATCTCGAACCTGCTGACGCAGGACGAGCAGGTCGAGTGTTTCCGCAACGCGGCACGGCACCTCGCCGCGGGCGGTCGGTTCGTCATCGAGCTCGAGGTGCCCACGCTGCGCACGCTCTCGCCCGGCACCGACGCGACCGTGTTCGCGGCGGAGCCCGGCTACATCGGCGTGGACACCTACGACGTGCTCAACCAGCGGCTGGTCTCGCACCACTTCCGGTTCGGCGAGGACGGCCGGACGCGCGTGTTCCGCAGCCCGCACCGCTACGCATGGCCGGCCGAACTCGATCTGATGGCGCGGCTGGCCGGTTTCGAGCTCGAGAGCCGGCATGCCGACTGGAGCGCAACGGAGTTCGACGCCGACTCGAGCTCGCACGTGTCGGTGTACCGGCGTACGCCCTGACGGCTCGCACCGGAACGACCTGCTAGATGTTCGCCTGTGCGCGCACGTGGAAGTCGTGGCCGCACACGACCCAACCGCTCGCCAGCGCCGGGTCGTCGCGCAGGCGGTAACACAGCGGGCACGCCTCACCGCGAGCTACCGCAGCAAGCCGGACGCGGCGTGCGGAGGACGCCTCGGCGCGACGCAGCACATTGCGCTCGCGCATCCGGTGCCAGAAGGCGGGGGTGGGCACGTGTGCAGCGTAGGCACGTTCAAACGCTTCCGGCCAGATGTGGGCCGTAGGAATGTGTGTGCGACTCGGTGCTATACGAACGTGGTGCGAAGTATGCGTAAAACGCGCTCGTCGTTATGCCCGGCTTGAGCCTATCTACCTGCGCATCACGGAGAAGGGAAGTCGGTCACAGTCACGGGCGTGTCCGGGTTCGCGACCGTAGACGAGCCGCCGGTGCCGTCGATGACGTTGCTGATGCCGCCCTTGCCGTTCGTCGCGTCGAGGAAGATGGTCAGCAGGTCGTGCATGTGCACGCCGGCATCGGTCGGTACCTCGAACGCGTTCGCCGCGAAGATGTCGATGCCCTGGTTGAAGAAGCTGTAGACGCCCATGCCGTAGCCGGCGAAGTTGCGTGCCGAATCGGCGACGCGGAACGACGCGTAGCCGTCGACCCGTCCGTGATGCGACATCCACGCTGCTTGGCTCGGCGGGTCGTAGGGCATCTCGCTCTGGTAGAAGACGTCGGCGCCGTTGCGTCCGCGCCAGATCACCTGGTACTTCTGGTAGTGCTCGACGAACAAACCGGTCGCCGTGACATCGGCGCCGTTGACGACCACACCGGTGTCGGCCGTGTTCT
>DASXJN010000172.1:0-18625 GCA_036497365.1 Jatrophihabitantaceae bacterium
GCGCTGCTCTCGGCGCTGAAGGGCGACGACCTGTTCCAGCTCGCCTCGATCGGCAGCCGCTAGCCGGTCACCACCGTCACCAGCGGCAAGGTCTCGGTGAAGACCAGCCGACCGAACCCGAGAGCGCCCGGCATCCGCTCGAACTCCTCGAAGGTCAGCCGGAGATCGCGGCCGTTGTTCGCCGGCACGGTGATCTTCCCGGTCCAGGTGACCAGGTCGGAGTCCGAGACGCTCGCCGTCAGTTCGGTCTCGTTCAACGTGCCGTCCGAGTTGTGCAGCACCGACCACGCCAGGTCGTCGTCGAGGATCCGGCCGTCACGCTTCTCGATCAGCACCCGCATCGCCGATGGCTCGTCGGACGAATTCGTGCGCACCGGTGCACGCCCGACGACTGTCAGGGTGCGCTTCGAACCGGACCCGGTCATCGTCACCGAGCGGTTCGGCGCCAACTGCGCGTAATCGGCCACGACCACCTTCGACAGGTGCGCGCCGGTGATCGAGTGCGTCTGGAACCGCGCGAACGCGAACCGGACGAACGGCATGTACGCCGTCAGCTCCTTGCCGCTGGTCGCGGTCACCCGGATGTCGCAGTACCAGAGCTTGCGGTCGGTGTCGTAGCCGACGTTGTGGCCGGCGACGTCGACCTTCTCGGTCACCTCTTCGATCGGCATGTTGGTGCCAGTAGCCGTGTGCAGCGGGAAGTTGGCCGGCGACGGCTGCCCCGGCAGCGAACGATGCGTCTTGAATGCCGGGTCGTAACCCCACACGGTCACGTACGGCAGCAGCTGCTTGGGCGGCAGTTCCGCAGTCGACTGCGCCGATTTGTGCCAGCACACGACGCCGAGGCGCTCGTTGGCCCCGGACGACCACCACGGCCGGTTCATGTAGACGCGTAGCGCGCCGCCCTGGCGCGTCACCTGGTTCTCGCCGGGGACCCGGTGGTAGATCGGCACGACATACAACACGTCCGGCGCGTCCGGCCGCTTCGAGTTCCGCACCATCATCTCGGTGGTCTTGTCGGCGACCGGGTCCGAGTAGGTGTGGATGGTCGGCGCGACGTAGGAGAACGTGATCTCGGGATCGGCGAGTTGCGAGCTGTCGACGCTGCTCTTGGCCAGCATCTGCACCGACCCGTCGGTGCCGTTACTCGGATCGGGGAACACGACGTAGTCGCCCAGCGTGGGATCGCCCGTGGCCGGGTCGGTGCCCACCGGCGCCTGCACCAGGGTGCGCGTGCGCCGCAGCGTCTTGTTGTGCTCGGTCACCGTCCAGCTGAGCACCAGCCGGACGGTCGACTCCTCGAACGCGACACCGGGTTGGCGCTGCGCCTGCTTCAACCAGGTCACCGGATCGGTCCCCGATGGCACCGGCAGTTGCAGCTCCTCGCGGAAGTACTCGACGTAGAAGCTGGTCGCGGTCGCCCGATAGGTGACGGCACGGAACTTCGTGTCGTTGAACTCGTGCTGGGCTGCGAAGTTGTCCGCGTTCGGGCTCTTGACCACGCCCGTCCGGTTCCCGGGGACGATGCCCTCGCCGACACGGCCGAGCTCGATCGAGAACGCGTGACCGGCGAAGTCCTGCGGTGTTACCGGATCGTCGTTCGTGCCGGTGTCGATCGGCATCGACCACGTGCCGTCGACGTCGATCCGCGCCGTGCTCTTGCGGCTCATCAGTACCGTGCCCGCCGACGCGTTGGCCAGTCCGGGGAACTCGGCGAAGGTCTGCCCGATCGCAGTCTTGGTCGGGATGAGGAACAGCTGCGGGTCGAGCAGCGGAGTTCTCACCGCGTGGACGAACGTGACTTCGCGCCACGGCGTGAACATCCAGTGCTCACCGGCGACGATCTGCTTGAGGACGTTCGCCGGGTCCTTGCCGTGTGCCGTCGCGTACAGCTCGATCCACTCCCACAAGGCCATGAACGGCACGACGTTCTCGTCGATGTGGCAGTTGACCAGCGTGGTGATCATGTCGCCCTTGTCGAGCGTCAGATCGAGTTCGCTGGTGACGTTCGCGGTGTTGTTGGGGTCCGACACCTGGGCGACTGACCAGTTGTTGGCGCCGCGGGAGAGCTTGATCCGCACGGCCTGCAGCTTCGGCCAGCCATGGCCAGCGGTGTCGAAGTTGAGCGAAGCGACGCGCTTCTTGTTCGAGTTGATGGGCAGTCCGCGCACCAGCGCGATACGGCCGAGCACCTCGGGCAGGTAATTGACGGGCAGGAAGCCCGGGTACAGCGCGGGCGCGGTGGTGAGCACCTTCGGATCGGGGTTGATCCGGTCGTCCTCGACGCTGTGCTGGTCGCGAGTGACCAGCAGGTTGTAGACCGCAGCCGCGTCCTTGAGCGGATGCCCGGTGGTCCCGGCCTCGTCGAGCACCCCGTGATGCTCGACCATGCTCACCGACGTGGGTGCCGGGACGAGCAGTCGCACCGTCTCGCCGTTGTCCAGAGCGCTGATGCTGTCGACCGTCGCGCTCTCGCTGCGGATCACCACGATCTCTTCGGACGCACCGGGCAGCGGGGCATCCACGAGAAGAGCGCGAGGTGCCGGCACCGGCTCGAAGCGCAGGTGCTTCACGGCGCCGGTCACGACATCGCCCGATGTGGGCGCCGCCTCGACGGTGAGCGAATTGCCGGCGAGATCGACCGCACGCGCGCGCATGCGGTACGACCGCCCGAATCGCATCCGCGGCAGCTTTGTCGCATTCGTGTCGGTCGGCACCGCCCACTTGGTCGTAACGCTAAAGCCCTTCGACCCGGAGGTCCCGTTGGTCGGCCCAGCACCCTGGAACGGTTTGCCGATTCGTGGCACGGCCAGGCTCCAGCCGTCCCACCGCGTGAGCGTCTCCTGCAGGTACAGGTCGCCGTCCGCGTCCTCGCTCGATGCCGTCGTCGGCGAAGGCACGACGGCGTCCTCCTCCAACACCTTCGGGAGCGTCGTCGCTCCGTCGATGGTGATGTCGCCCGTGCGCCACATCAACGAGCGCCAGATGCCGTCCGCGACGTCGAACACGTCGAAGCGGTGACCGCGCACGACATCGTCGAGGTACAGCTGGGGGTGGGCTCCCCCACCCTCCAGATCGGCGGTCTGGCGCGCGAGCACGGCAGCCATCTGTACAGCGCGGCCCGACCGTGAGATCGCGAACCCGCCGGTCTTGAGGGCCGGCAGCGAGTAGCGGTCCGGCGTGGTCAGGGTGAGCTTCTTGCCGAGTTTGCGGCTGCGCGTGACCGTGTTGGCGAACTGCAACGACTTCGCCACCGCGTTGTCGTGGTCGACGCGGATCAGCCGGTACAGCTTCGGATTGCCGACCTTGAGCATCATGCCGTCGTGGTCGGACTTGGCCGCGTTCTTGGCCGCCGGGAGGAACTCGGCCTTGGTCAACCTCGAGTACGTCAGCGGCTGGATGAGCGCGGTGGCGAGCTTGAATCTCAACGGGTCGAGCTCCAGCGACGCCTGGACGAACCCGTGTTGCAGGTCGGCGCTCGCGACCGGCCCGACCTCCATGTCAAGCACGAACCCGAGCACGCGCAGCAACGTGGGCAGTGAGTTGAGGCCGGCGACCATCTGGTGGAAGTCCCAACTCGGCCGCTCGAGATCCACCGACTTGCGCTTGGCGGGCAGCCCTCGCTGGAAGAAGCGCTGGTGCTCGAGGAAGGCCAGCGACGTCTCGGCGCCGATGATCGCCGGGTGCATCGAGTTGGCAATGGGCGCCAGGTCGTAGGGCACGGCGCGACCGTTGTCGAGAACCTGTTCGAGTTTCGCAGTGAGACGCCGACGGCGTGGCACGCCGTCACCTATCTGGGTCCGGCCGACCGTGCCGGCCTCCGAGACCTGCTGTTCGAAGCCGATCGGGCCGAAGGAGCCCGGCGCAGCGAGGTCGCTGTACTGCGGGAACGCCACCGGCGAGCTCAGCCCGTACTTGCCGTAGAGCGCAGTGATCAGGTCGACGACAGACCCCACCGGAGCGGAGCGGATCTTGCGATGCTCCATGCCCTTGTACTTGTAGGGAGTGACCGGCGTCGTCGACGGGAAGATCGTCGAGAACCGGTCGGCGTCGGGCGCCGATCCGACGATCTTCGCGTCGTACTTCTTGTTCAAGCCGGACGCCTGGAGGTGCAGCCGGAAGCTCGATTTCAACGCGTTGATCGTGTCCGGCCAGGTGCGCTGATCCGACCAGTCCGGGTACTTCACCAGCTTCGTCGGGTCGCCCGTCGAGGACTCCAGCCGCGGCGCGATGTGTACCGAGAAGCTCAGGAAGAAGCCCTGGTTGGTGCTGACGACTCCGGTCGGCAGCACCGTGAAGATCAACGTCTGGTGCATCGCCAACTCAATCACCCACTCCGATGAGCGCGAACGACGCGCAGTAGTCCGTCCAGTTGTCCTGGGTCATGGAGTCGCCAAAATGGTTGGACGGGTGCGGTTCGAGTGCGGCGGGATGCGCGGCACCTATCGCGTTGGAACTGGTGCCCGATCCACCGAACGACTCCGAGATCGAGAATCCGATCGTCGCGCCGAAGAACAAGACGTGCACCGAGATCGACATCTCGGCCGTGCCGATGAGCGACGACTGCCCGCCGACGCTCTCGTAACCGAGGCTGAGATACAGCTCGACCGAGACGGACACGATGCCGAGCGCGGAGACGCCGCCGCTCGCCTTGACGTAGGCGGTGAGCTGGACGTCCTGCTTCTTGCTCGGCAGCGTCTGCGACTCGAAGTACACGCCGCCGACGAGCGACACCTGTCCGCTCGCCACCCCGACGTCGATCGAGTACCCGAGTCCGAAGTCGAAGCTGAACTCGAGTAGTTCCACACCGTCCGCGCCGACGCCGAGACCGACGAACCCGCCGCCGGTGAACATCATGATCTCGAGTTGGAACGGGTTGTCGCGCGAGCAGAACGCGAAGTCGAACCGCACCGGGTCGCCGTTGTACGGGATCGCAACGCCGGCGCTGAAGGCGAGGTTCTCGAGCGCGAAAACGCCGAGGCCGATGGTCGGGATCGACAGCGTGAGGACGGCGGTGATCGCCGAACCGGCGGTGTTGATGACCAGTCCGCTGCCGTCGAAGTTGAGGTAGGTCGCCAGATCCTGGACGAAGGAAAGCGCGCCCTGGAACTGGATCCCCTCGTCTGAGATCTGCACCTGCACGTCGGTCTTGTGGCCGGTGCGCGCGTGGAAGGTGAGCGAGTCGAACGGGATGCGGATGAAATAGGTCGGCCCGGAGTCGCCGAACAGGTCGATCTCGAAGTCGCGGATCTGACCGACGACCGTGGTCACCGACGGCACGTTCGGATCCAGCGAGGTGACGATCACCGCGTTCAGGTCCATCGAGTCCGATGCCGGATCGGGGCTCGTCGAGACCTTGAAGATCGTGATCACCGGACTGCTCGACTTCGGCAGGCGCGGGCCACCGTCCTGGATCACCGGATGCCAGTCGAGTGTTGTGACGATCCGGTGCGGGTTGTGCTTCTCGATCGAGGTGAGTTGCAGTGCCTGGTCGTTGTTCCCGTCGCCGAAGTTGACCTGTTTCAGGATCGCTTGCAGTTCGATGCCGCCGAGGATCTTCGCGTCCACCCCGTCGAAGACGCTCTGCGGGTTGAACGTGCCCTTCGCCAGCGCCACCATGTCGCTCGCGAGCGTCGCCTGCGCTGCGGACAGCGGGCCGATTTCGCGCGAGAAGCCGTCGAGGCCGAGGTTGGGCGTCACCGCGCCGCCCGACTTGTCGCCGCGGAAGGTGATCTTCTTCCGCTCGGTCGCCGCCACGCGGCGCAGTATCACGCCGCCCTTGTTCAGCACCTTGCCGTGCTTCGACTTCACCTGGAAGCCGTACGTCAGGTACCGGTCGGGCTCGTACTCGAAGGTCGGCTGGCCGACCGAGTTGCCCGACGCGCTCTTCGCCTGCGGCATGTCGACGAGCATCGTGTGCAGCGCCGGATAGAACGCCGGCTGGCTGGCCGAGGCGAGCACCCCGGTGCCGGTGTCGACGGGATGGTCGTAGCCGAGTTCGAAGCTGGTGATGACCAGTTGCGTATCGCCGGCCGGTTGGTCCGGGTTCTTCGGTTCGGCAACACTGACCCGTTGGTTGTGCAGGTCGATGGACGGATACTCCGCCTTGCCGGCCGGGTGCGACCACCGGAACATCACACGGTCCATCAACTTCTTGTTCGCGGACGAGTCGCCATACGCGACGGTGTCGTCGATGAACACCACCGGTGACCGGAAGTCGATCGGCGCGCCGGCCCAGTCGAACCCGCGGAGGTGGAACTGGAACGGTGTCTTGGCGTCGATCATCGGCTGGAAGACGAGTTCGTCCTCGTTGAACTGGTTCTTCAACTCGAGGAAGTGCGCCGGCTTCTTCAGATCGGGCGTGACGAGCGTGAGTGCCTGCACGCTCTGGAACGGGATGCGGCGGCCGTCGTGCGGCGCGAAGTCGCCCGCACCGCCGTAGCTCTTGGTCGGCTGGCCGACGATGATGAAGGTCTTCTGGCGCAGGTAGGCACCGACGCCGTTCCCGACCTGGGTCGGTTCGCGGTCGGTGACGGTGACCAGCGAGGCGCGGTGCCCCCACGGGAAGAGGAATCCCTTGCGCACGACGCGCACGTAGGAGTCACGGCCCTGTACCAACCGGTGTCGCCACGCGATCAGCGACGAGTTGTACTCGACCGGGTCCTTCGGTTTCTTGTGCGTATTGCGGGTGGCGTGCGGCAGGTCCCAGTGCGCCTCGGCGTCGAGCCAGCCGCCGAGTGCGGTGAGCATCATCCGATCGACGGTCGCCGACGACGGCACGAACGGGCTCGCCAGCGGTGCCCCGCTCTGGCTGGTGCCACTGCGCTTGTACGGGCCACCCTTGCTCGCCGGCGTGAAGTCCGAGGACAGCCGGACGATGTCATAGCGGTCCTGATACAACAGCGAGCCGGTGAAGCCCGGGTCGTTGTCGGTGACGTGGGTCTTGTTGTCGTGGACGTCCTGGGCGAAGGTCGAGTCGGTGCACCACACCGCGCGCACTGTGCGCAGATCCCGCGCGTTCTCATCGACGAGCAGCGCGCCGAGCCTGCCGATGATCACCAGGTGCTTGGACGCGAGCCGGGTGTGCCACAGTTCGGTCCAGCCGTTGTGCGTGACCGGGTCGGTCGCGTTGATGAACACGCTCGAGCCCGTGAACGGCCCCACCGCCCCGGTGGACAGATAGGCCGGCGGCGAGAGAACGACCCCGTACGGCATCTCTATGCCGGTCTGCCACTTGAGCGGCTCGACCGGGGCGCCGAGCCCGGTCGGGCCCCTGCCGAACGCGTCGAGTCCGAACGGCGCGATCGCGTTCCCGGTCACCGACAGCACGAAACTGAGCCAGTCCAGCAGCGAGGCTGTGTCGATCGTGAGCGGGTGCGCGGCGCTCGTCCCGAGCCGGCTGTCAGGAATGACGAAGGCGAGCCGTGACTTCCCGGCCGCCCGTGTGGCGACCGGTACTGCGCCGACCTGCGACACCTTCGGTGGCTTGTGCGGCGGATGCTTCTGCACGCTGCCGTCGAGGTCGTCCTGCAGCGGGAACGCCGCCTCGGTGACGTGTTGCGGCGCCGGCGAACCGACACCGCCGAACTCGACGGCGAGATAACAGGTCTCGTTCTTGCGCAGCTTCTTGAGCACCGGGGGCGAGACGCTGAAGTCCGGCGCCATGTTCCACAGCGCGAGCACCAGCACGCACTGGTCGGCGGGCCGGCGCATGTACAGCGCGGCGTCGGCCAGTTTCTGTGCGGCCGGCCCCGGCCCCGTCCCCGGCTCCGCTTCCGCGGCGAGCGGGCCGAGCAGCTGAGCCGAGACCGTGGCTCCCGCAGCTGCGCCGGACCAGGCCAGGAAGCTACGCCGACTGGTGCCGTCATTCATCGTGGTCCTCCGATGCTGCTTCGCTCGCCTCGCTGATCCGGCTGTAGCGCAACCCGACGGCCAGCCCGGCCGCCCGCACCAAGTCGGCCGACGGCGCGTCGAAGAGCGAGAAGCTTGTCTCGTCCGCGGCGAGCAGCCAGGTGCGTAGGTGGCGGATCGGGACGGTCGAGCGCGCCGCGGCGCTGCGATCGAGACGCACCAGTCCACCGACGTCGGCAGACGATGACGGCACGTACCGCTCGGCCACGTACAGCGTCATGCCGCCCTCCCGCGGGTGCCGGATGCACGCGTCAACCTAGAAGTCCGCGCAGGAGGTGCGAAATACGTAGAGCCCGCAGAATTGCGGACACAATTGCGGACAGGACCAAGCGGACGCCTCAGCGTCCGAGGCGCCGGCTCAGCTCGATCCGGGAGTGCACACCGAGCTTGCGGTACACGTGTTGCAGGTGAGCCTCGACGGTACGGACACCGGTGAACAGGGTCGCCGCGATCTCGCGTGAACTGCGTCCGTCCGCGGCGAGTTCGGCGACGCGCCGTTCGGTCTCGGTGAGCGCTTGCGGATCGGTGACGCTGCCGGCGTGCAGTTGCGCGCGTGCGCGTTCTTCGTCGCACCTGGCGATCCACAGTCGAGCGCCGAGGGCGGCGAACGTCGCGGTCGCTGCGTCGAACCGTGCGTTCGCGCGGGCTCTGTGCCGTGCGCGCCGGTCCACCTCGCCGGCGACGAGCACCGTGCGCGCGGTCTCCAGCGGCATGGTCGACGCGGCACCTTGTGCGATCGCTTGCTCGAGGACGGCTTCGGCGCCGCCCAGATCGCCGGACGCCGCGAGCAGCAGCCCGCGCACGCGGCCGGCCGAACATTGCGCCCACCCGCGGCCGCGCTCGGCTGCGCATGCCTCGAACGGCGTGAGTCGCGCGTCGGCTTCGTCCAACCGGCCCAGCCGGACGAGCGCCTCCGCGCCTTCGGGCACGATCCGGGCGAAGCCCGGTTCGACCAGTGGCACCAGATCGAGGTAGGGCGCGACCTGTGCGAGCGCCGCGGCAGCGTCGCCGCGGGCGAGTTCGAGCTGAGCGACGGCCTCGACGGCGGGCAGGATCACCGGCGCCAGGCTCAGCTCGGTGCCGATCGCGACCGCCCGCCGACTGTCATCGAGCGCGGCCACCACGTCGCCGCGGACGGCGTGCACGGTGCTTCGCGCCGACGCCATGAAGGCGATCGCGGCAGGGATGCCTGACAGGTCGGCCGCCTGCACCCCCTGTTCGGCGAGGTCCGCAGCGCGCGCGATGTTCCCGCTGTGGACTTCGACGCGCGTGAGCACGGAGAGCACGATCGGCAGACTTGCCTCGTCCCCCTGGGCCAGCACCGCCGCGTACTCGCGATCCAGCAGTTCGCGCGCCCGGCCGAGCTCGCCGGCCTGGTTGAACGCCACGGCGAGCGTGTAGGACGGCCGCACCTCGGTGGCCAGCCGCTCGGACGGCTCAGAAGGTTGCACCAGCGACGGAGCGACGAGGGACTCGTCGATGCCCCGTCCGGCCATGAAGTCGGCATAGAGCAACGTCGACGCGATGCGCGCGGTGGTCAACGGATCCTGCGGTCGGGCGGCGAGGGCCCGCACGGCCTGCAGGTGCGGGGCGAGTTCGCGCATGTTGCCGGCATTGGTCGCGGCCATGCCGAGATCGATGTGGATCGCAGCACGCAGCGGGTCGTCCTCGGCGACATCGAGCGCGCGGCGCAGGGTCGCCGTCCACACATCCATCGGATCGCCGCAGTAGCGCTGGTATTTGGCGAGCAGCGCGAGCGTCGCACCGTCCGCGGCGTACGGCTCGGCGAGTTCTCGCGCCCGGCCGGGGCTGCCGCACTCGAACTGGTACTCGGCGGCCGCCAGGCTGCGCGACCGGATGTGCTCCGCGTCGCCCGGCGGAGTGAGCGTGACCGCGAGTTCACCGAGTTCCGCGGCGAACTCGACGGCACCACGCAGCCGCGACTCGGCGGCAGCGTCGTCCAGCGCAGCGGCGACCTCGGCATCCGGGCCGTCCGCCGCGCGAGCCAGGTGGCGCGCCCGCTCGGTGCGGTTCGCGGTTCCGGCCGCCAACTGCCGGTGGGTCTCGCGCTGTTCGCGGACCGGTGCATCCGCGACGACTACCGAGCGCAGCAACGGGTGGGTGAAGCTGACCCGGCCGGAGCCGAGATCGATGACACCGGCGTCCTCCGCCGTCTCGAGGTAGGCGGCCACCGGGTCGGGCAGGCTTGCGTCGAGCATGGCGATGGAGGCTCCGGGTGCCAGAGCGGCGGCGAGGAGCACGTGCCGAACGCGGCGAGGCAGCCGGGCGACGCGTCCGTGGACGAGGCGGCGCAGCGTATTCGGCACCGGCAGCTGCTCACCGATCGGGCCTCGATGCTCGTCGAGTGCGCGGGCGAGCTCCAGCGCGAAGTACGGGTTGCCGCGTGACACGTTCTGGATGCGGACGAGCAACTGATGGCTCGGTGCGAAGCCCAGACGGGCGAACAGCAGCTCGCGAGTCGCACCGAGAGTCAGCCCGCCGGGCCGCAGTTCACGCACGACACCGGCGCCCAGCCCGTCGGTGATCAGCTCGGGGAGCTCGCCGCGCGCACCGGTGCGCGCCGCGAACAGCACCCGCACCGGAAGAGACCCGAGTCTGCGCAACACGAATCCCAGCACTCGCCCCGTAGCCGGGTCGAGCCACTGCAGGTCGTCGATCGCGACGAGCAGAGGTTGCTCGGCCGGCTCGGCCGCCAGAGCACGCAGCACGCCGAGCGTCGCGGTAGCCACCGAACGTTGATCCGGCGGCGGCTCGCCGGCGTCCTCGCGGAGCAGGGCAACGCGCAAGGCACGCTGCTGCGGCGGCGGCAGCGCACCGATGACTCTGTCCGGGACATCGGCCAACAGGTCACTGAGCGCGACGAAGCCGAGCGGCGTCTCGGACTCCACCGGCCGCGCCAGGAGCGTCCGGTAGCCGACTGCGGCGGCGCATCCCGAGTCCCACAAGGTCGTCTTGCCGATGCCGATCTCACCGGCAACGAGGAGCACCCGCGCGTCGGAAGAA
The DNA here is from genome assembly GCA_036497365.1 of Jatrophihabitantaceae bacterium. Taxonomy (GTDB): domain Bacteria; phylum Actinomycetota; class Actinomycetes; order Mycobacteriales; family Jatrophihabitantaceae; genus RYN-133. The sequence continues at coordinate 10,936 of DASXJN010000172.1, forward strand.
GCTGCGCCGTCCAGGTCGAGGAACGCGGAGATCGCGGCCAGTTCGTCGGTGCGGCCCAACATCCGCGTAAGGTCCTCACGCTCGACGGCACGCCGGACGGTTCGACGCGCTCGTTCTGAGATGCTGCTGCGAATCTGCTCGACGCGCTAGGGCTTTGCCGCAAAGTGCCCGATTGTGCTGGCCAGCGGCTGCTGATTGGCCGGACCGGTCAGGGGCCGCCGCCCGTAGGCTCGATCTTGTGAACGACGCCCGCAGCGGCCTGGGCTACGGGCTCGGCGCCTACCTGCTCTGGGGCGTGTTCCCGCTCTACTTCCCGCTCCTCCTGCCGGCCGGCACGATCGAGATCGTCGCCTCGCGGATGGCCTGGTCGCTGGTCGTGGTGATCGTGCTGCTCGCCGCGTCGGGCGGGTTCGCGGGGGTGGGCGGCGTGCTCCGTGACAGGCGCCGGCTGGGCCTGCTCTCCGGGGCCGCGGCGCTGATCTCGGTGAACTGGGGCGTCTACATCTGGGGCATCAACGCGGGTCGCGTCGTCGAATGCAGCCTCGGCTACTTCATCAATCCGCTGTTCACGATCCTGCTCGGCGTGGCCGTCCTCGGTGAACGGCTGCGACGGATGCAATGGGTCGCTGTCGGCATCGGCACGGTGGCCGTGATCGTGATCGCCGTCGACTACGGCGCACCCCCGTGGATCGCGCTCACCCTTGCGACGTCCTTCGGCCTCTACGGCTTCGCCAAGAAGCGCGCCGGCGTCGGTGCGCTCGACTCGCTCGCCATCGAGACGGGGACGCTGTTCGTGCCGGCGGTCGCGACGTTGGTCGTGCTCGCGACCCAGGGCAACCTGGCGTTCGGCTCGCACGGCGTCGGCAACGCGCTGATGCTCGCATCGAGCGGGGTCGTCACCGCCGTCCCGCTGCTGATGTTCGCCGCGGCGACAAGGCGGCTGCCGCTCTCGCTGATCGGCTTGCTCCAGTACCTGACGCCCGTGCTGCAGTTCCTCGTCGGGGTCGGCATCCGCCACGAACACGTGCCGTTCGCCGAGTTCATCGGCTTCTGCCTGGTGTGGATCGCACTGATCGTGCTCAGCGTCGACGGCCTGCGGAACCAGCGGTCCGCGGTCCGCGTCGGCGCGGACGCGGAAGCAGTCGCTGCCTGACCGCCTCCGGTAACCTGCACCCGTGGCATCGGGACGAGGTATCCAGACGAGCTCGCTCGTGCTCGGTGTCGTCGTCGGCATCGTCCTGTATGCGATCTTCCGGCACCTCTTCTACATCCTGATCGGCGTCGCGATCGGGGCCGCGCTCGTGCTTTACCTCGCGCGACGCCGCTGAAGCAGGTCGGTCACGACGTCGTCCGGGATCTGCGCGAAATCCCGATAGAGCACGCTCACCGCGCCGAATCCGCGCCGCACCTCCACGGCATCGACCCGGTCGGCGACCGCACCGAGGCGCGCAACGGCATCGGGCGGCGCGATCGGCGTCGCCACGACAACGGCTGCCGCGCCGAGCACTCGGGCCGACTCCACTGCGGCATGCACCGTTGACCCGGTGGCGATGCCGTCATCGACGAGCACGACCCAGCGGCCGGAGAGATCCAGCGGCGAGCGGCCGGGCCGGTAGCGACGCTCGCGGTCTTCGACCTCGGCACGCTCGAGCACGGTGAGCCGCGCGACCACGTCCGCAGCCACGCGGTCGGCGTAGGGAGCAAGCCAGCGCACACCACCGCTGGCCACCGCGCCGAAGGCCAGCTCCTCGTGGCCCGGGGTCCGCAGCTTGCGGACGACGAGCACGTCCAGGTCGGCTCCGAGCGCGTCGGCGACCGGCAGCGCGACCGGGACGCCGCCGCGGGGCAGGGCGAGCACAAGAGGATCGCCACCGACGCCTCGCGCCGCTACCAGCCGGCCCAGCTCTGCGCCGGCTACCGCCCGATCGGCGAATCGCACCATCTCTCCAGCATGGTCGCCGGACGTCGCCGGAGAAAACGGCCCATATCTGCCGGCGAACCCTTGACGACATTTCTCAGAGGCAGCTATTACCAAGTTCCTGCTGTTCCGTTCCGCGGAAGGTGTGCTTCGCTGGACGCGCATCTGGACACTTGGGGTTCGCCTTGCCACGCTCACGGAACGTCGTCACCCGCTGGACGCGGCGGCTGCGCTCGTGGCGCCACCACACCCCGAACGACCAGGTGGCGTGGAGCCTGCTCGGCATCGGACTCGTGCTGGTGCTCGTCGCCGGGCTCGTGCTCGGCGTGGATCGCGGCTGGCTCTGAGTCAGCCCGTGCGCTCGGTGACCAGATCACACAGCGCTGCCAGGGCGGCGCGAGCCGGGACGTCCGGGAGCACGGCGAGCATGGCGCGCGCCTGATCGGCGTACTCGCTCATCGTGACGCGGGCTGCGCGCATCGCGTCCGACCCGCGCAGCAGTTCGAGTGCTTCGAGGTGTTCGGCGTCGTCGACAAGTGGCTTGGCGACCAGATCGCGCAACCGCGCCTCGGCCGGATCGTCACCGGCGAGCGCGTAGAGCACCGGCAGGGTCGCCACGCCCTCACGCAGATCGGTGCCCGGTGTCTTGCCGGACTCCGACGGGTCGGAGGCGATGTCGAGGATGTCGTCGGACAACTGGAACGCGATCCCGATGTGATGGCCGAATCGCCGCAGGGCATCGGTCACGTCCTCGTCGACATCGGCGAAGAACGCACCGAACTCCGCGGAGGTGGCCATCAGCGAACCGGTCTTGTCGGCGAGCACCGCGAGATAGTGCTCGATCGGATCGGCTCCCGGCTTGGGCCCGATCGTCTCGTTGATCTGGCCGATGACCAGTCGCTCGAACGTGCTCGCCTGCAACCGCACGGCGTGCGGGCCGAGGTCGGCCAGCAGGTTCGACGCGCGCGAGAACAAGAAGTCGCCGGTGAGGATCGCCACGGTGTTGTCCCACCGCGCGTTCGCCGACGGCGCACCGCGGCGCACCTCGGCTTCGTCCATCACGTCGTCGTGATACAGCGTGGCCAGATGGGTGATCTCGACGACGACGGCGGCCGGCACGATCTCGGGCCGGTCGGCCGCACCGAAGTGGGCGGCGAGCACGCACAGCAGCGGCCGGAATCGCTTGCCGCCGGCGTCGACCAGATAGCTGGCAGCGCCGGAGACGAACTCGTCGTCGGATCGCACCGCCTCGGCAAGCGCCACCTCGACCGCGTCGAGGCGGCCACGGACCGACACCTCCAACTGCGCGTCGTCGAAACGAACCCCGATGATGCCGGGCGTCACAGCGCGGCGCTCGGCATGCAGGTCACCCGGCGACCAGGGTCGAGGCCTTCGTCGCCAGATCGACGATGGGTTGAGGGAACACGCCGAGGACGACGGTGATCACGACGCCGAAGGTGAGCGCCACACTGGCCGTCCAGCCCGGGATGGCGACGGTGGGTGCGTTCTCCGGCGGCTCGGCGAAGAACATCAGCACGACGATGCGCAGGTAGTAGAAGGCAGCCACCGCCGAGGACAGCAGCGCGATCACGACAAGTGGGCCGGCCGTGTGCCACGCGGCACGGAACACGTAGAACTTGCCGATGAATCCGGATGTGAGTGGGATCCCTGCCATCGACAGCAGCAGGATCGTCATCACTGTCGCGACCAGTGGGCTCTTGCGGGCCAGCCCGGACCACTGCGACAGATGCGTCGCCTCGCCGTCCGCATCGCGTACCAGCATGAGCAGACCGAAGGCCGCCATCGTCGAGAAACCGTAGGTGAGCACGTAGAACATCACCGCGGCGACGCTCGTCTTCGACACCGCGACGAGCGCGACGAGAATGAATCCGGCGTGCGCGATCGAGGAGTACGCCAGGATCCGCTTCACGTCGGTCTGGGTGATGCCGAAGACGGCACCGACGACCATCGACGCGATCGCGACGGCCCAGATGATCGGCCGCCAGTCCCACCTCGTCCCGGCGAAGCCCACGTACAGCACACGCAGCAGCGCACCGAACGCAGCGACCTTCGTGCAGGACGCCATGAACGCCGCGACGGGGGTCGCCGAACCGCTGTAGACGTCGGGCGTCCAGAACTGGAACGGGGCGACGCTCGCTTTGAACAGCAGGCCGACCAGCAGCAGGGCCAGCCCGACGTACAGCAGGACGTCCGACTTCGTCGACGTCTTCTGCGCCGTGAAGATGCCGGCCAAGTCGACGGTGTTCGCGTAGCCGTACAGCAAGGCCAGGCCGTACAGGAAGAACGCCGACGCGAACGCGCCGAGCAGGAAGTACTTCAGGGACGCTTCCTGCGACAGCAGGCGCCGACGGCGTGACAGGCCGGCCATCAGGTACAGGGGCAGCGAGAGCACTTCGAGCGCCACGAACATGACGAGCAGGTTGTTCGAGACCGTGAAGATCATCATGCCGCTGACCGCGAAGAGAAGCAGCGGGAAGACCTCGGTCTGCACCCGACCACTGCGGCTGAGCGTGCGGTCGACCGGCGAACCGACCACTACGGCCGCCGATGCCACGATCGGGCTGCCGACGTCCACGGTCCGCTCGGCGATGAGCAGCGTGGCCATCACCGACAGCACGAGGATCGTGCCTTGGAGGAACAGGCCGAAGCCGTCGATGGCGAGCGTGCCGGCGAAGGTGGGGTCGTTGCCCTTGGGCGACGGCGTCGCGACGCTGGTGTTGTGCAGCAGCCCCACCGTCACGAGGCTCGCAACGAGCCCGGTGAGCGTGACGAACAGCTGGATGTTGAACCGCTCATGGCGCGGCACCACCGCTTCGACGATCACACCCAGCAGCGCCGCACCGAGAACGATGAAGATCGGCGCGAGCGCGGAGTACGCGATCGACGGTGTGGTGATGGCTCCGATTGCAGCGGGGGTCATCGGTTCTCCTCCGCGGCCGGGCCGAGTTTCGGCGCCGGGTCCTTCATGTGGACGTCGTGCAGCGTGTACTGGACGGCTGGGTTGATCACGTCGAGCAGCGGTTTCGGATACACGCCGAGGAACACGATCAAGGCGATGAGCGGTGCGACCGCGGCGATCTCACGCGCGTTGAGGTCACGGAACTTCTTGACCCGCTCGCTGACCGCGCCTTGGAAGGTGCGCTGGTACAGGTACAGCACGTAGATCGCTGCCAGCACGATGCCGGTGGTCGCCAGGACCGCGAGGCCCTTGTGCCGGGTGAACGTACCCACCAGGACGAGGAACTCGCTGACGAACGTGCTCATGCCGGGCAACGCGAGCGCGGACAGCCCGGCGAGCAGGAACAGCCCGGCGAGGATCGGCGTGACCTTGGCGGCGCCGCCGTAGTCGTCGACGTTGCGGCTCTTGCCGCGCGCGATGAGCAGGCCGACGACGATGAACAGCGCGCCGGTCGAGAGGCCGTGGTTCACCATGTACAGCACCGCGCCCGACCCGCCTTGGGTGGTGAACGCGAAGATGCCCAGGCCGATGAAGCCGAAGTGGGCCACCGAGGTGTATGCGACCAGGCGCTTCATGTCGCGCTGTCCGATCGCGAGGAACGCGGCGTAGAGGATGCCGATGACCGACAGGATGAGGATCGTCGGCGCGAAGTAGGCCGAGGCGTTCGGGAACAGCGGCAGGCAGTAGCGCAGGAACCCGAACGTGCCGACCTTGTCGAGCACGCCGACGAGCAGTGCCGCACCGCCGATCGGCGCCTCGGCGCCGGCGTCCGGGAGCCAGGTGTGGAACGGCACGAGCGGCGCCTTGATCGCGAAGGCGATGAAGAAACCGAGGAACAGCCACTTCTGGGTCGCGTTGTCCGGCACGTGGCCGATCAGGTCGCCGATCGCGAACGTGCGGGAGCCGGTCGTCACGTAGAGCCCGATGACGCTGGCGAGCATCAGCAGCCCGCCGACGAGCGAGTAGAGGAAGAATTTCATCGCGGCGTACTGCCGGCGCGGGCCGCCGAAGCTGCCGATGATGAAGTACATCGGCACCAGCATCGCTTCGAAGAACACGTAGAACAGGAACACGTCGGTGGCGGTGAACACGCCGATCATGAAGAACTCGAGGAGCAATACCAGCCCGAAGAAGTTCTTCACGTTGCGGCGGCGGCCGGCGGGCACGTCCTCTTCGGCGCCGGCTCGGCTGTCGAAGGAGTTCCACGACGCGAGCATCACCGCAGGGACGAGGACGACCGCCATCAGGACGAGGACGAGCGCGATGCCGTCGACACCGAAGGCGAGATGCACGCCGAATGCCTTGATCCACGTCCAGCTGCCGACGAACTGGAACCGCGGCGCACCCTTGGCGGTGTCGAACTGGAACGCGACCACGAGCGCGTAGACGACGATGCCCAGCGCGGTGACCAGGCTGATCTGCTTGGCGAGCTTGCCCTGTTCTGGACGCAGCGAGAACACGACCAGCGATCCCGCAAGCGGGATCAGCGTCAGGATCAGCAGTGCGACATTGTGGCCGGTCATCACTGGAACCTGACTGCGAGCAGGACGGCGACGACAGCGATGCTGCCGCCGAGCATGGAGAGCGCGTAGCTACGGACGAAGCCGGTCTGCAGCCGGCGTAGTCGTGACGAGCCGCCGCCGACGGTTGCCCCGAGCCCGTTCACAGCGCCGTCGACGCCGCGGTTGTCGAGGTAGACCAGCGCACGCGAGAGCCATTGGCCCGGACGCATGAGCACCTTCTCGTTGAACGCGTCGGCGAACAGGTTGCGGCGCACCGCGACGGTGACCGGCGAGCCGACCGGCTGCACAGCCGGCACGGTGCGGAACGCGGCGAAAGCACCAGCCACGCCGAGAGCGACGACGAGCAGCGTGATGAGGCTCAGCACGACCGGCGAGATCGTGTGCGCGCCCTCCTCGACGCTGGGCCCGACCGACGGGGTCAGCCAATGCTGCACGCCGCCGCCGAAGATCAGCAGGAAGCCGCCGATCAGCGACAGCGCACCGAGCACGATCATCGGGATCGTCATCACCGACTTCGCCTCGTGCGGGTGGACGTCGTCCTCCCAGCGCCGCTTGCCGAAGAACGTCATCACCAGCGCACGGGTCATGTAGAAGGCGGTCAGCCCGGCACCGAGCAGCGCCGCGAACCCGAGGATCCAGCCCGACGTGCCGCCCTTGTCGAACGCCGCTTCGATGATCTTGTCCTTGGTGAAGAAGCCGGTTGCGCCGGGGAAGCCGATGATCGCGAGGTATCCGCAGGCGAAGACGGCGAAGGTTATCGGCATGACTCTGGCCAGTCCGCCGAACCTTCGCATGTTGATGCGGTCGTTCATGGCGTGCATGACCGAGCCGGCCGAGAGAAACAGCGCAGCCTTGAAGAAGCCGTGTCCGAGCAGATGGATGATGCCGATCGCGTACACGCCCGGGCCCAGGCCGACCGCGAGGAACATGTAGCCGATCTGGCTGACCGTCGAGTAGGCGAGCACCCTTTTCAGATCGTCCTGTCCGAACGCGCAGATGCATCCGTACAGCAGCGTGATCGCGCCGACGATGGTGACCACCGTGCGGGCGGCCTGCGATGCGTCGAAGATCGGCGCGCTGCGGGCGATCAGGTACACGCCCGCAGTGACCATCGTTGCGGCGTGGATCAGTGCCGAGACCGGGGTCGGGCCCTCCATCGCGTCCGGCAGCCAGGTCTGCAGGGGGAACTGGCCGGACTTGCCGCAGGCGCCGAGAAGGAGCATCAGCCCGATCGCGGTGGCCACGCCGGTCGTCGCACTGCCACCCGAG
>DASXJN010000173.1:0-18936 GCA_036497365.1 Jatrophihabitantaceae bacterium
TTCCTCGGGCGGGGTCAGGATGGTGGTCATCTCCCGGATGCCGGTCAAGGACATCTCCAGCGTCCGCGGGATCGGCGTGGCCGACATCGTCAGCACGTCGACCGAGGTCCGCAGCGACTTCATGTACTCCTTGTGCTCGACGCCGAAGCGCTGCTCCTCGTCGACGATCACGAGGCCGAGGTTCTTGAAGCGGACGGTCTGCTGCAAGATCCGGTGCGTGCCGATGACGATGTCGACGCTGCCGTCGGCGATGCCGTTCATCGTCTCGTCGGCCTCGGCCTTGCCGGTGAACCGCGACAGCTCCTTGATCGACACCGGGAACTGCGCCATCCGCTCCGAGAACGTCTGCAGGTGCTGGTGCGCGAGCAACGTGGTGGGGACGAGGACGGCGACCTGCTTGCCGTCCTGCACCGCCTTGAACGCCGCGCGTACCGCGACCTCGGTCTTGCCGTAACCGACGTCGCCGCAGATGACCCGGTCCATCGGGATCTGCTTCTCCATGTCTTCCTTGACCTCGTCGATCGCTCCGAGCTGGTCGGGCGTCTCGACATAGGCGAACGCGTCCTCGAGCTCGCGCTGCCACGGCGTGTCCGGTGCGAAGGCATGGCCCCTGGTCGCCATCCGCGCGCTGTACAGCCGGATCAGCTGCGCGGCGATCTCCTTGACCGCCTTGCGCGCGCGTCCCTTCGTCTTGGCCCAGTCCGCACCGCCGAGCCGGCTCAGCGACGGCGACTCACCGCCGACGTACTTGGTGACCTGGTCGAGTGCGTCGGTGGGGACGAACAACCGGTCGCCGGGCTGTCCCCGCTTGGACGGCGCGTACTCGATGATCAGGTACTCCCGCTCGCCGCCGTTGATGGTGCGCCGCACCATCTCGACGTACTTGCCCACGCCGTGCTGCTCGTGGACGACGAAGTCGCCCGCCTTCAGCGTGATCGGGTCGATGGCATTGCGCCGCCGCGACGGCATCCGCGTGCCGTCCTTGGTGAGCGAGCCGCGCTGCCCGGTGAGGTCGGCCTCGGTCAAGTAGGCGATCTTCAGCTCGGCCGCGACGATGCCGCCGCCGAGGCGACCGGTCGTGACGTCGACGACGCCCGGATCGACGGTCGGTTCGGCGACCAGCCGAGCCGGCACCTCGTCCGCGGCCAGCCGCTCGACCGCGCGTTGCGCCGAGCCGTGCCCGTCGAAGACGAGCGCGACGCGCCAACCGTTCCGCGCCCAGGACTTCAGATCGGCCACCGCGGCGTCGATGTCACCCCGGTAGGTGGGTGCCTCGGCGAAGTCGCTGCGCACGCTCTGTTCGTCGACCAGCGCGCTGATCCCCCACCACGGCATGCCGAGGCGCATCGCCTCGGCCTCGACGTCCGCGAGGTCGCGCAACGACGCGGCGGCCAGGTCGACCGGCGCCTTGCCGCCGCCGGCTGCCGCCGCCCAGGACGCCTCGAGGAACTCCTCGGACGTGCGGACGAGGTCGGCTGCACGCCGACGGACCCGTTCCGGGTCGCAGAGCACGACATGCGCGCCGGCGGGCAGGTCACGCAGCACGAGCGTCAGTTCGTCCACGAGTACCGGCGCGAGCGACTCCATGCCCTCGACGGCCTCGCCCCGACTGATCGGGTCGAGCAGTTCGCCGAGCTCGGGGTACTGCGCGAGCAGCTCTCCGGCCCGGGCCTGCACCTCGGGCGTGAGCAGGAGCTCACGGCACGGCGGCGCCCACAGCCCGTGCGAGGCGACCTCGAGCGAACGCTGGTCGACGACCCGGAAGTAGCGGATCTCTTCGACCTCGTCGCCCCAGAACTCGACACGCAGCGGGTGTTCCTCGGTCGGCGGGAAGACGTCGAGGATGCCGCCGCGAACGGCGAAGTCGCCCCGGCTCTCGACCAGCTCGGTGCGCGTGTAGCCGGCGTTGACGAGATCGGTGACGATGGCACCGAGTTCGCGTTCGTCGCCGGGATTCAAGGCGACCGGCACGAGCTCGCCGAGCCCGGGCACTTGTGGCTGGAGCACCGACCGCACCGGCGCGACGACCACGCTCAGCGGGCCGGTCGCCGGGTCGTCCGGATTGGGGTGCGCGAGCCTGCGCAGTACCGCCAGCCGCTGGCCGACGGTGTCGGCGCGCGGGCTGAGCCGTTCGTGCGGAAGCGTCTCCCAGCCCGGGTACAGGGCGACCCGATCGGCAGGCAGCAGGCAGCCGAGCGCCGCGACCAGGTCCTCGGCCTCGCGTCCCGTGCTGGTGACGGCCAGCACGACCCGTCCGGTGCCCGCGGTGGCGGCGATCGCGAAGGGTTGGACAGCGGGCGGAGCGGTGACGGTCAGTGCCGCGGCGCCGACGTCCTCGGTGACGGCGGACAGCGCGGGATCGGCAAGAGCGGCGGGCAGCAGGCCGGACAGCGACACGGGAGGCCTCTCGGGACAGCACGAACGTCCCCCAACCGGAATCGGGAGGGGGATATAGGTCCAGCCTACCGGGCCGGAACCAACCGTTGACGCTGCGCGAGGACGACCAGCCAGCCGACCAAGGCGACCGCGCCGAGGCTGATCAGGCGGTAGACGAGCACCGCGGCGGTCGCACCGGCAACCGCCAGCCCTCCGTTCACCAGGACGAGCACGGCCGCGGCCTCGACCACGCCGAGTCCGCCCGGTACCAGTGGGATCGACGACGACGCTGCCATGGCTGCGACGTAGGCCAGCACGACCGAATGCAACGACGGCTCGACACCCACCGCGTGCGCGGCGGCCAGCAGACAAGCCAGATCGGTCGCCCAATTGAGCAGGGCGAACGTAAAGGCCCGCGACCAGACGACCACGCCCGGACGGATCGCGGTCAACTCGGCGGCGATGATCTCGGCGCGACTCGTGTCGCGTCGCGCCAACCGCAGCACGCGGCCGGTCAGCGCGCGCACGAGATCGGGACGGCGCAGCGTGGCGATCAGCGCGCCGACGACGGCGAGGGCTGCGGCGATCTCGGCCACCGACCACAGCGCGTGTCCGGTGTCCTGGGCCAGCGTGCCACCGACTGCGCCCAGCAGGGCGAGTGCGGTCGTGCTGAGGGCGGCGGTCGCCGCGAAGGTGAACCCGATCAGCGGCGCGCTGGCGCCCCACGACCACATCCGCTTCGAGGTGTAGGCCAGCGACGCGATCGAACCGCCCGGCAGGGTCACGCTGATCGCGTTGCCCGCGACCGCGGTGGCGGCGGCGCGCCGGAGCGGCACGCGCACCCCGCCGGCTCCGAGCATCACTCGCTGCAGGCGGGCGAAGCTCAGCATCGACGCGATCTCGGCGAGCACCGCCAGCGCAAGGTAGCCGAGGTCGGCGTTGCCGACAGCCCGCCCCGCGCGCCCCAAGTACGGAGCGGCCCAGATGAGCTCGACCGTCAGCGCGACGAGCACGAACGCACCGAACGCCAGCGCCCGAATTCGCCGGCTGCTCATCCGTCCGGCCTGGCCGGCGCACAGCGTCATGACGGGCTAACGCGCGGCCGGCGCGAGTTCATCCGCGCTGGCGTACTCGATTGCGTGGCGGCCCGGCACCGGAGCGGACGCTCGGTGTCGACGGTGCCCGACTGCGATCGCCACCATGCCGAAGACCGACCAGGCAACCAGGGCGACCAGCGGCTGAGCGCCGCCGTGTCCCGAGAAGTACGCGGTGCTGCGCAAGAGGTTGCCGGCGGCGCCGGGCGGCAGCCATCGGCCTAGCGCACCCGCCGGGGTCGGGAGCAGTTCCGGAGCCGAGCTGACGCCCGAGAACGCGTTGCCCAGGAAGATCATCACGGCTGCGGTCAGGCCGATGCCGCCCAGCCCGATCAGCTCGTACATGCCCGCAGTGGTCGCGCTGATGGCGAACACCGCGAGGGCAAGCACCGCCCACGTGACGCCGCCGCCGCCAGGGAGCGCACCCAGCCACCACTGTTCGATCGCGTACGCGGCGCACGCGGTCGTCGCGGCACCCACCAGAAGCGCGGCGATCTGCCGGGCGGCCGGGCGCATGCCGGCCAGCACGGCGACCGCGACGGCGACGATCTCGCTGCCCAGGACGAGCGGGAGCACCGCCGAGGCAAGGACCGTGCCGCGCGGGTCACCGGCGGACAGCGGGACGATGTCGTCGACGTGCACCGGCCCGTGCGTCGCGGACGCAACCTCGGAAAGGTCGGCGGCGACGGCGGGCGATGCGGCCGACGCGACGAGCACAGTGGTCGCGCCGGCGCCGGGAAGCACCGCACCGTAGACATCGCGGTCCCGGATGGCTGCCTCCGCGGCGGACCGATCCGGATAGCTGGTGACCGCGAAGCCATGCTGTGCGAGCCCGGCGCCGGCGGCAGAGACGATCGGGCCGTTGCCGGCGACACCGATCGGCAGGTCTCGGGGCGCGGTGCGTGCCGCCGGCCAGAGGAACGCCAGCAGCGCGAGACCGAGCAGAACCGGCAGGGACACCGCCAGGATGACGATCTGGCGCCACGGGGCGTGCCGGGCGAGCGGGTTCGGCGGCATTGCCAGCTCCTAACAGAACGATCATTCGCTTTACGCTTCCCACCGTCCTCTTCGCACATCGTTCAGTCAAGACGAATATTCGTTTTCTTTGTTACACTCGTCTCGTGCCCAAGGTGAGCGAGGCCTACCTGCTCGAGCGGCGCCAGCACATCCTCGACAGCGCTCGACGCACCTTCGCGCGGAACGGCTTCCACGCCACGTCGATGCAGGATCTGTTCGCGGCCAGCGGACTGTCGGCTGGCGCGTTCTACCGCTACTTCGACAGCAAGAGCGCGATCATCAGCGCCATCGCCCGCGAGTCCATGGGCGAGGTCGTCGGCGCGCTCACCGCCGTCACCGAACAATCGCCGACCGCATCGATCGGCGCGGCTCTCGGCGCCGCGATGGAGATGCTCGCCCAGAAGGACGATGCCGAGCACATCGCCGGCCTGGCGATCCAGGCGTGGGCCGAAGCGCTCCGCGACGACGAACTCGCCGCGCAACTCTCCGAGGTGATCAGCGAGTCTCGCGCCAAGATCGCCAAGGCCGTGCGGCGCCTGCAACGTAGCGGCGCGCTGCCGTCCGGAATCTCCGCGGACTCGTTGATGTCGCTGTTCCTCGCCGTGCTGCCCGGCTTCCTGGTGCAGCGCGCCACGCTCGGCCCGGATGCGGTGGCGGGCATGCCGGCGGCAGCCCGCGCACTCTGGCCGCCGCTACCGAGCGGCTGACGCCTGCTCGAACGTCCAGGCGTCGGCGACCATCTGCCCGATATCCCGGGTCGGCGACCAACCGAGGAACGTCAATGCCTGGTCGTTGGACGCGACGAGGATCGGCGGATCCCCGGGCCGGCGCGGCGCCTCGACGATCGGCACGTCCAGCCCGGTGACCTCGCCGACGGTGCGCAGCACCTCACGGTTCGAGTAGCCGCGGCCGCTGCCCAGATTGACGATGTGATGCCGTCCCGGTTCGGCCGCATCGATGGCCTGCAGGTGAGCCTCACCGAGATCGACCACGTGGATGTAGTCGCGGATGCACGTCCCGTCCGGCGTCGGATAGTCCGTGCCGTACAGGCTGAACTCGGTCTGCATCCGCGCCGCGCGGAGCGCGTTCGGGATCAGATGCGTCTCGGGCGAGTGCTGTTCTCCATAGCGCTGACCCTCGACGGTGTGCAGCGCGCCGGCGACGTTGAAGTAACGCAGGCTGACCGCAGCCAATCCGTAGGCCGCCGCATAGTTGGTCAGCGCCATGTCGACGGCGAGTTTCGTCGCGCCGTACGGGTTCGTCGGTACCGCCGACGCCTTCTCGCGGATGGGCTGTTCCTCCTGCTGCCCGTAGGTCGCGGCGGACGACGAGAACACGATCTTCGGGACGTCATAGGCGCGCAGCGAATCGAGCAGCGCGATCGTGCCGGCGACGTTGTTGCGCCAGTAGAGCGACGGCTCCTCGGTCGACTCGCCGACCAGCGACTTCGCGGCGAAGTGCACGCAGGCATCCATGTGCCAGTCGCCGAGGCGCCCGTCGAGATCGGTGATCGCGATGTTGTGGAACTCGGCTCCGGGCGGCACAGCCTCTGCATGGCCGGTGGACAGGTCGTCGACCACGACGACCTCGTGCCCGCCCGCGAGCAGTTGTGCTGCCACCACACTGCCGATGTATCCGGCGCCACCTGTCACCAAGACCCGCATGAGGTCCGACCCTACCGATCGGTGCGGTACGCAAGGATGAACACGTGCATGCACGTACTGACGCCCAGACCGACGCGCTGATCCATCCCGAGGACGCGATCACCGGCACGGCCGACGACGACGCGGATCTGCGCGCCGACGTGCGCCGGGTCGCGGCGCTGCTCGGCGAATCGCTCGTCCGCCAGCAGGGCCAGGAGGCACTCGACCTCGTCGAACGGGTGCGCACGCTGACCAAGCAGAGCAAGGAGGGCGGCAGCGACACCACCCGCGAGGCGGTGCAGGAGTTGCTGGCCGGCGTCCCGATCGACACCGCGGCGGTGCTCGTGCGCGCGTTCGCCGACTACTTCCACCTCGCCAACGTCGCCGAGCAGGTGCACCGCGTGCGCAGCCTGCGTGGGCGCCCGGCGAGCGAGGGCTGGCTGGCGCGCTCGGTCGCCGCCGTCGCCGCAGAGAAGGGGTCGGACGCGCTCGGCGCGGCGATCGAGCAGATGGCGGTTCGTCCGGTGTTCACGGCGCATCCCACCGAGGCGAGCCGCCGTTCGATCCTGACCAAGTTGCGGCGCGTGGCCGACGTGCTCGCGGTGCCCACTGATCCGGACACCGCCGTGCGCGCCCGGCAGGATCGCGACCTCGCCGAGGCGATCGATCTGATCTGGCAGACCGACGAGCTCCGGCAGAACCGGCCGACGCCGGTGGACGAGGCGCGCAACGTCTTCTACTACCTGCAGGATCTCGTCGGCGAGACCCTTCCCGAGTTCACGCGCGATCTCGCCGCCGAACTCGCGTCGCACGGCGCCGAGTACGCGGCGAACGCGCGTCCGCTGACGTTCGGCACGTGGATCGGCGGCGACCGCGACGGCAATCCGAACGTCACCGCGGCAGTGACCCGCGACGTGCTGCGCCTGCAACACCACATCGCCGCGCGCAGCGTCACCCGCGCCATCGACATGTTGATCGCCGAGCTGTCGTCGTCCACGACGGTCGTGCCGGCGAGCGCCGAGCTGACCGGCTCGATCGAGGCCGATCTCGCGCTGCTCGACATCGACCCGCGGCTGGTGACGCTCAACGCCACCGAGCCGTACCGGCTCAAGCTCACCTGCATCAACGCGAAGATTGCCAACACCCGCCGGCGGGTCGACGACGGCACACCGCATGTTCCCGGCCGCGACTACCTCGGTGCCGGACAATTGCTCGCCGAACTTGCGCTCATCGGCGCGTCCTTGCGTGCGAACGCCGGCGCGCTCATCGCGGACGGCTTGCTCGCCACCGCCGAACGCACGGTCGCCGCATTCGGCCTGCATCTCGCGACGATGGACGTGCGCGAGCACGCCGATGCACATCACCACGTCGTCGGACAACTGGTCGACCGGCTCGTCGAAGAGACCTGGCTCTACGCCGACGTGCCGCGCGACTATCGCATGCGACTGCTGTCCAAGGAACTCGCGTCGCGACGGCCGCTCGCGAGCACTCCCCCGCCGCTGGACGAAGCCGGCGCGAAGACGTTCGCCGTGTTCACCGAGATCCGACGTGCGATCGACACTTACGGACCCGAGGTGATCGAGAGCTACATCGTGTCGATGACCCGCGGCGCCGATGATGTGCTGGCCGCGGCGGTGCTTGCCCGCGAAGCAGGACTGGTCGACGTGCACGGCGCCGGTCCGGACGGCAGCCGGCAGCCGTTCGCGGACATCGGCTTCGTGCCGCTGCTCGAGACCGTCGACGAGTTGCGCCGGTCCGGCGAGGTCATCAGCGATCTGCTGTCGGACCCGACGTACCGGCTGATCGTCAAGCTGCGCGGCGACGTGCAGGAAGTCATGCTCGGCTACTCCGACTCGAACAAGGAAGCCGGCATCACCACGTCACAGTGGGAGATCCACAAGACCCAACGCACGCTGCGCGATCTGGCGGCGCGACACGGTGTGCGGCTGCGGCTGTTCCACGGCCGCGGCGGCACGGTCGGACGTGGCGGCGGCCCGACCTACGACTCGATCCTGGCGCAGCCGTGGGGTGTGCTCGACGGCGAGATCAAGTTCACCGAACAGGGCGAGGTCATCTCCGACAAGTACGCGCTGCCCGAGCTCGCGCGCGAGAATCTCGAACTCACCGTCGCCGCCGTCCTCCAGGCGTCCGTCCTGCACAAGGAACCACGGCAGAGCGCGGCGCAACTGGGTCGCTGGGACGAGTGCATGGATCGCGTGTCGGACGCCGCGTTCGAGGTGTACCGCGGCCTGGTGGACGATCCGGATCTGCCCGACTACTTCCTCGCGTCGACGCCGGTCGAACAGCTGGGCTCGTTGAACATCGGCTCGCGCCCGTCGCGCCGTCCGTCCTCCGGCGGCGGGATCGGCGGGCTGCGCGCGATCCCGTGGGTGTTCGGTTGGACGCAGTCGCGCCAGATCGTCCCCGGCTGGTTCGGCGTCGGGTCCGGGCTCGCGGCCGCGCGGGCGAACGGGCTTTCGGACGTGCTGCGCGAGATGCATCAGGAGTGGCATTTCTTCCGCACGTTCGTCTCGAATGTCGAAATGACGCTCGCGAAGACCGATCTCGACATCGCCGCGCACTACGTGTCGTCGCTGGTGCCGGCCCGGCTGCAGCGGCTGTTCGACGTGGTGCGCGCGGAGCACGAACGCACGGTCGAGGAGGTGCTGCGCATCACCGGCGAGTCGCAGCTGCTCGACAATTCGCCCTTGCTGCAACGCACGTTCTCGGTGCGCGACGCGTATCTCGATCCGATCTCTTACCTGCAGGTCGAGTTGCTGCGCCGGGTACGCGAGGACGAGTCTGCGGTGACGCCGGAACTGCGCCGTGCGCTCCTGCTCACCATCAACGGAGTAGCAGCAGGCCTGCGAAACACCGGCTGACGCTGATGTCCGAAAGCCGCTAGTCGATGTCGGTGGCGCGCGGCACCATGGACTCGTGATCCTTCCCGAGTTCGACGTCTGCTACCGCGCCGTGCAGGGCCGCGACAGCCGGTTCGACGGCTGGTTCTTCACCGCCGTGCGCACCACCGGCATCTACTGCCGGCCGTCCTGCCCGGCGATCACGCCGCGGCAGCACAACGTCAGCTTCTACCCGAGCGCAGCGGCCGCCCAGCGCGCCGGCTACCGCGCGTGCAAGCGATGCCGACCGGATGCCTCGCCCGGCTCGCCGCAATGGAACGTACGTGGCGACCTCGTCGGCCGCGCGCTCCGGCTCATCGGTGACGGGGTCATCGATCGCGAGGGCGTGCCGGGCCTGGCCGCCCGGCTCGGCTACTCCGAACGCCAGTTGCACCGTGCGCTCATGGCCGAGGTCGGTGCCGGGCCGCTCGCGCTCGCCCGTTCGCAGCGGGCGCAGACCGCACGCACCCTGCTCGAGACGACCGATCTCTCGGTCACCGATATCGCGTTCGCAGCCGGTTTCTCCAGCGTGCGTCAGTACAACGACACGATCCGCGAAGTGTTCGCGACGACTCCGTCCCAGCTGCGTGCAGCGCGGCGCAACGGTGGCCCGACCGAGCCCGGCGTCATCACCCTGCGACTGCCCTATCGCGAGCCGATCGATCTGTCGTGGACCTTCGACTTCCTCGGCGCGCACGCGGTACCAGGGCTC
Source organism: Jatrophihabitantaceae bacterium (assembly GCA_036497365.1). Classification (GTDB taxonomy): domain Bacteria; phylum Actinomycetota; class Actinomycetes; order Mycobacteriales; family Jatrophihabitantaceae; genus RYN-133. Next base: position 9,743 of record DASXJN010000173.1, read on the forward strand.
GAGACCTACGCCGACGGCACGTACACCCGGGTGATCCCCGCAGCGGGCGGCGCCGCGCTCGTGGCTCTGAAGCCGCTCGACGGTGCGGTCAGCTGCCAGGTGCGACTGCACGACACGCGAGACCTCGTGTCGGTCGTCGCCCGCGTACGTCGGCTGCTCGATCTCGACGCCGACCCCGTCGCGACCGACGCCGTGCTCGGCGCCGACCCGGCGCTCGCCCCGCTCGTCCTGAAGCGCCCGGGGCTGCGCTCGCCAGGTGCTGTCGACGGATTCGAGACGGCGATCCGGACGGTGGTCGGCCAGCAGATCTCGGTGCGTGGGGCGCGGACCGTGCTCGGCCGCATCGTCGCCGAACACGGCGCGGTCGCGTTCGAGGGCGAACCGTGGCTGCTGTTCCCGACCGCGGACCGGTTGGCCGATCTCGACCCCGAACAGCTCCCCATGCCGCGCTCGAGAGGACGCACCGTCAACACGCTCGCCGCCGCGTCGGCCGCGGGCAGCCTGCAACTGGATACCGGCGCAGATCGCGACGAGATGCGAGCGCGGCTGCTTGCCATGCCAGGCATCGGGCCGTGGACCGCCGACTACCTGCGCATGCGCACGATGTCGGATCCGGACGTCCTGCTGGCCGGCGATCTCGTCGTGCGCCGCGCTGCGGACGACCTGGGTGTGGCCCTGACCGACGGCCGGCCCGACTGGGCGCCCTGGCGCAGCTATGCCACCTACCATCTCTGGGCGCATCTGGTCGCAGACCAATGGGCCGCTGCGATATGACCACCACCGAGGAGACCCAGATGCGCTACACCTACATCCCGTCGCCGCTCGGCGAGTTGCTGGTGACCCGCGACGACGAAGGGCTCACCGGGCTCTACCTCCCGACCGGTCGCCACGCGACCACTCCGCCGCCGGCCGGCGACCGCGACGACGCGGCATTCGAGGATGTCCGCATGCAACTGGCCGAGTACTTCGCCGGGCGCCGCACGGACTTCGTCCTGCCCCTGCATGCGAGCGGCACCGCGTTCCAGAAGCGGGTGTGGACCGCGCTGTGCGACATCCCCTACGGCCGGACCGCGAGCTACGGCCAGACCGCCGCCGCCATCGGCGCACCGACCGCCTCGCGCGCGGTGGGCCTGGCCAACGGGCAGAATCCGATCTCGATCATCGTGCCGTGCCACCGCGTGGTCGGCGCGAACGGTTCACTCACCGGCTACGGCGGCGGCCTCGAGGCCAAACGCTGGCTCCTGGAACACGAAAAGGGCCAGGCCGGTCTGTTCGCGTCCTAGCTCCGGTCAAGTGGTCAGTTGTGGCTCAAGTGGTCGAGCGCAGCTGGTCCGACTCGCTCGAGTGGTCAGTTGTGGCTCAAGTGGTCGAGCGCCGCTGGCTCGACTCGGTCGAGTGGTCAGTTGTGGCTCAAGTGGTCGAGCGCAGCTGACCACTTGAGGCCCGAAGTGACCACTTGACGCGCACGACCGCGTGCGGCCGAACGATCAGACGGACGCCGGCGGGTCACTCGTTGTACGTGTTCTGGGCTGCCTCGAGGCCGTCGGTCACCACTGCCTCGGTGGCGTCGGCGGCTCGGTCGATGAGGAAGGCCAGCTCGCGCCGCTCGGCGGAGCCGAACTCGCGCAGCACGAAGTCGGCCGGATCCTGCCGTCCCGGCGGGCGGCCGATGCCGAAGCGCACCCGCACGTAGTCCTTCGACCCGAGCGCGGAGCTGGTCGACCGCAGACCGTTGTGGCCACCCTCGCCACCACCGCGCTTGAGGCGCAGCGTTCCGAAGGGAAGATCCAGATCGTCATGGACGACGACGACCCGCTCGACGGGCGTCTTGAAGAATCGCGCGGCCGCGTTGACCGGCCCGCCCGACTCGTTCATGTACGACATCGGCTTGGCCAGCACGACGGGCACCGTCCCGAAGCGGGACTCGACGATCTCGCACCGCGATCGATGTGCCTTGAACTTGCCCCGCACGCGCAGGGCGAGCAGCTCCACCACGGCGAAGCCGATGTTGTGCCGGGTCGCCGCATAGCGCGGCCCGGGGTTGCCGAGGCCGACGATCAAGAAGCGATCGTCGGCCATCTGCGCAACTCCGGGCCGGACCGGGAAATCGGGGTACTACTCGGCGTTCTGCTCGCCCTCGGCGGACTCGCCCTCGGCGGATTCGGCACCTTCGCCGGCCTCGCCCTCGGGGGCGTCCTCGACGATGCCCAGCTCGTCGGCAGCCTCGGCCACCTCGGCCTCGATCTCGGCCTCGGTCGGGGCCTCCTGGACGATGAGCAGCACGTGCGACGGGTCGGTGACCAGCGTCGAGCCGGCCGGCAGGGTCAGGTCGCCGGCCGTGATCTGCGAGCCGATCGCGACATCCTCGATGCTCACCGGGATGCCGGTCGGCAGGTGGGTCGCCTCAGCCTCGAGGGAGACCACGTTGGACTCGACCGCGAGCAGACCACCGGGAACCACGTCGCCGGTGATCGTCAACGGCACGTCGATGGTGACCTTCTCGCCGAGACGGACCGCGAGCAGGTCGACGTGGTCGAAGGTGCCCTTCAGCGCGTGCCGCTGGATCGCCTTCGGGATCGCCAGCTGCTCCTCGCCGTCCACATCGAGGGTCAGCAGCACGTTGGTGCCGCCGTGCCGCACGGCGTTGGTGAACTCTCTCGCGGGCAGCGACACATGACGCGGGTCGGCGCCGTGGCCGTAGATGACGGCGGGGATCTTGCCGGCGCGGCGGGTGCGACGCGCACCGCCCTTACCGAACTCGGTGCGTGTTTCGGCGGTCAGCCGGACCTCGGACACAGCAGTACTCCTGAACTCGTATTCGACTAGGAACGCGATGCCTCGGACGGCGGGAGCGATCGACACGCGCGTCAACGACGACACCGCGTCGATCACGGATGCTCGCGGATGCGAACGTCCCTCGCCGGGGCAACCGCCCAAGTTTAGCGAATCTCTGCCACCAGGTTCGACGCGGGCACGTCGCCGTCCCAGTCGGCCAGTGCGTGCCAGCCGGTTGAACCGGTCGCGACGTATGTGCGTGGACCAAGTCGGACCGGCGAGTACCGCAGCCCGGTGCTCGCACATCGCGTACCTCGGGGGGTTCGCCATGCCTGCTCTGCACGTTCTCCACGCCCGACACACCGCCGGCCGCGCCGCGCTCGCCGTCGTCGCAGTGGGAGCCACGGTCGCCGCGCTCGTCCTGCCCTCCGCCGCCGCTGCGAGCGGCCCGGCGCGACGGGCGGCCAGCACCTACCGGGTCGACAAGCTGGTGGCCGACACGGCCGCGGCCGGCGCGAAGACCGTCGACGCCCAGCTCGTGAATCCGTGGGGACTGTCCGCGGGGCCGTCCACCCCGCTGTGGGTCTCGGACAACGGGACGGACGTGACGACGGTCTATTCCGGCGGCTCCGGCGGCACCGCGCCCAACAAGGTGCTCACGGTCGGCACGCCGGGTGGTGCACCTACCGGCCAGGTGTTCAACGACACGAACACCTTCAAGGTCGGCGGCACCCCGGCGACCTTCATCTTCGCCGGCGAGCACGGCGACATCACCGCATGGAACGGTGGAGCGAACGCAGTGAAGAAGGCGCATACGAAGAACGCGGTCTACAAAGGTCTTGCGCTGACCAACAGCCCGTTCGGACCGCTGCTGCTCGCGGCAAACTTCCATGCCGGATCCGTGGACGTGTTCAACGGCAGCTTCCAGCGACTGCACGTGCCGCGTCTGTTCGACGACACGACGATCCCCAACGGCTTCGCGCCGTTCAACGTCGCGGTGTTCGGCAAGACCGTCTACGTCGCCTATGCCAAGCAGGACGCCGAGAAGACCGATGACGTGCCGGGCGCAGGCAACGGCTTCATCGACACCTACACGACCTACGGCGCCTTCCTCGGTCGCTTCACCAGCCACGGCGACTTGAACTCACCCTGGGGCATGGTGATCGCGCCGGCCGGCTTCGGCGATCTCACCGGTGATCTGCTCGTCGGCAACTTCGGCGACGGGCGCATCCACGCGTACGACCCGAGCAACGCCATGGAGGTCGGCACGCTGCAGAAGGCGGCCGGCAAGCCGATCACGATCGACGGGCTCTGGGGTCTGCTGGTCGGCAACTCTGCGGCAGGCGGCGCGAACGCGATCTGGTTCAGCGCCGGTCCGGACCATGAGGCGCACGGCCTGCTCGGCACCCTCACGCTGAAGTCCTAGCGAGTACTACTCGGCCGTGCGGGCAACCGCAGCGCGCACGACGTCGTGCGCGCGGTCGCTCCGGGCAAGATCGGCGCGTTGCAGTTCGGCGCCCGTCCCTTCGCGCAGCAGCCGGTCGACCGTGCGCGCAACGAGTTGGTCGTCATCGTTCGTGCGCAGCGCGAGGCGCACCGTGTCGAGCAGGCGGTCGATGACATTCGCCGCGCTGCGCGGCCGCAGGTCGACCGGATCGAGCAGGTCGCCGGTCAGGCCGTAGCGGGCGGCCCGCCAGGACGCCGCACGGAGCATCGCGACCGGCACGTCCGGTTGCTCTGCGGCCACCGCGGTGTCCACCAGCGCGCGGCACAGCGCGCCGAGCACAGCGGAATCCTCGACGTGCTGGGCGACGTCGGCAACCCGGATCTCGACCGTCGGGTACTTCGCCGACAGCCGCGCGTCGAAATAGATCATCCCGTCGTCCACAGCCGCGCCGGCCGCGACGAGGCCGGCGACCACGCGGTCGTAGTCGTCCGGATCGGTGAACGCGGTGGTCGGCCCGGCGGTAGGCCAGCGCCCCCACGACACGTTGCGATAGCTCGCGTAGCCGGTGTCGGCGCCCGACCAGAACGGTGAATTCGACGTCATCGCGAGGAGCACCGCGAGCCAACGCCGGACGCCGTTGATCGCCACGATGCCTTCACCGCGTGAGCTGACGCCGACGTGCACATGCGCGCCGCAGGTCAGCTGATCCCCCGCGACAAGGCCGAATCGCTCGTGCATGCGCTGGTAGCGCTCGTCCGGTGTCGCGGTAGGCCGGGTGCCGACCGGGCTGGTGCCGAGCGCCGCGACGAGCACATCGCGTTCGCGCGCGCCGTCGATCAGCTCCCGCCGCCGCATCCGCAGATCACTGGCTATCCGGTCCGCCGAGTCGGCCGGTTCGGACGCGATCTCGGCCTGCTCGAGTTTGAACTCGTGTTCCACGTCGAGGTCGGGGTCCTCGGCGAGTTCCTCGCCGGCCGGCGCAGGACGCTGCCCGCCTGAGGTGAACAGGAGCAGCTCCTCCTCGACACCCATCGTCCGCACGCCTGACCGTAACCCGGCGCCGATACGATCGGCGTCGATGCCCCTCGCCGAGATCGCCGAGTCGGTTCGCGTCCGCGTTCCGGCCAAGATCAATCTCCATCTGTCGGTGGGCGAACTGCGTCCGGACGGCTTTCACGACCTCACCACCGTCTTCCAGGCGGTCACGCTGTACGACGACCTCGTCGCCCGGCAGGCGGACGGGTTACAGCTGCGGGTCTCCGGCGACGAAGCCGACGAGGTGCCCGACGACAGCTCGAACCTGGCCTGGCAGGCGGCCGAGATGATCGCGGCGCACGCAGGCGTTCCTGCTGACGTGTCGCTGGACCTGCACAAGGCGATCCCGGTGGCCGGCGGGATGGCCGGCGGATCTGCCGATGCAGCCGCATCGTTGCTCGCCTGCGCGACGCTGTGGCGCACGGGCACGCCGCGCTCCGAACTACTCCGCCTGGCTGCCGAGCTCGGCAGCGACGTGGCGTTCCCGTTGACCGGTGGCACCGCGCTCGGGCAGGGCCGCGGCGAACATCTGACTCCGGTGCTTGCCACCGGCGAGTACCACTGGGTGTTCGCGATGGCCGACTACGGCATCTCGGCGGGCGTGGCCTACCAGGAACTGGATCGGTTGCGCGCCGCCGGAGAATCACCGAAGCCGCTCGGCTCACCCGACGAGCTCCTCGACGCGTTGCGCGCCGGTGACAGCGGCCGGCTTGCCGATGCGTTGGGCAACGATCTGCAACCAGCCGCGCTCTCACTGCACCCCGAACTGCGAGACGTGCTCGAGGCCGGGGCAGAGATGGGCGCGCTCGCCGGCATCGTCTGCGGGTCGGGTCCGACCTGCGCGTTCCTGTGCGCACATTCGGACGCAGCGAGTGAACTCGCCGAGGATCTCGACGGCGCGGCCGTGTGCCGCACCACGCAGGTCGCGACTGCGCCCGCGCACGGCGCGCGCGTGACGGTGTGATGGCGAACCTCGTCAATCTCGAAGCGGCGTCGAAGTCCTACGGCACCACCACCGTGCTCGACGCGGTCTCGCTCGGCATCGCCGCCGGCGAGCGGGTCGGCGTGGTCGGACGCAACGGCGGCGGCAAGACGACGCTGCTCCGGCTGATCACCGGCATCGAGCCACCGGACAGCGGACGGGTCACGGTCACCGGCGGGGTACGCGTCGCATACGTCGAACAGTCCGGTGTCCTGCCGTCGACGACGGTCCGCATCGCGGTGGTCGGTGACGCAGCCGAGCACGAATGGGCCGGCGACGCGGCCGTCCGCGAAGTTCTCAACGGCCTCGGGCTGTCCGCCGTCGGGCTCGACGCGGATGTCGACCGGTTGTCCGGCGGAGAGCGGCGTCGTGTCGCGCTGGCCGCTGCGCTCGTGCAGCAGGCCGACCTGCTCGTGCTGGACGAGCCGACCAACCATCTCGATGTCGAAGGCGTCACCTGGCTGGCCGACTACCTCACCCGGCGCCGCGGCGCGCTGCTCGTGGTGACCCACGATCGCTGGTTCCTCGACGCCGTCGTCCTGCAGACGTGGGAGGTCGGCGACGCAACCGTGCGCCAGTACGAAGGTGGCTACGCGGCGTACGTGCTGGCCCGGGCCGAGCGTGCGCGACAGGCCTCGGCGAGCGAGGCACGCAGGCAGAACCTGTTGCGCAAGGAACTGGCCTGGTTGCGTCGCGGCCCGCCGGCGCGAACGTCCAAGCCGCGCTTCCGCATCGAGGCAGCCGAAACGCTCATCGCGGACGTGCCCGCAGCGCGATCGTCCGTCGAGCTCTCGGCGCTCGCGCAACGGCGCCTCGGCCGCTCGGTGTACGAACTCCGAGACGTCACCGTCCGCGCGGGCGCGCGCGAGTTGCTGCACGACGTCACCTGGCACGTCGGCCCGGGTGATCGCATCGGAGTCATCGGCGTGAACGGTTCCGGCAAGACGCATCTGTTGCGGTTGCTCGCGGGCGAGCTCATGCCGGACACCGGCACGGTGCGGATCGGCAGCACCGTGCATGCCGGTTATCTGTCGCAGGAGGTGCGCGAACTGCCGGGCGAACTGCGCGTGCTCGAAGCGGTGCAGGAGGTCCGCACGACGGCAGTGCTCGACGGCACGGAGTTGTCGGCCGGCCAGCTCGCGGAGCGGTTCGGCTTCGGCAACGACAAGCAATGGACGCCGGTCGCGGATCTCTCGGGAGGCGAGCGGCGCCGACTGCAGTTGTTGCGCATCCTGCTCGCGCAGCCGAACGTGCTGTTGCTCGACGAACCTACCAACGATCTCGACACGGACACCCTTGCCGCGTTCGAGGATCTGCTGGACTCGTGGCCCGGCACGATCGTGGTTGTCAGCCATGACCGGTACCTGATCGAACGGGTCTGCGACTCGACGGTCGCGTTGCTCGACGAAACGCTCGCAGCGCTTCCCGGCGGCATCGACGAGTACCTCTCCAGGCGCAGCGCGGAATCCGTGGCCCAGCCGGTCAAGCGCGCGTCGAAGGGTGATTCGCGCGCGGCGCGCAAGGAGATCGTCCGCCTCGAACGGCAGATCGCGACGCTCGAGAAGCGCGAGGCGTCGCTACACGATCAGCTCGCCGACAACGCGACCGACTTCGAGAAGGTTGCCCCGCTCGACGCCGAACTGCGCGAGGTGGTCGCGGCGCGCGGGCGCGCCGAGGACGAGTGGCTGGCGCTGTCCGAGGAGCTGGAGAGCTGATCGTAGGGGGATCTCAGCCGAAGCGTCCGTGCACGTAGTCGGACGTGCGTGGGTCGTGCGGGTTCTCGAAGATTTGTGACGTGTCGCCGGCCTCGACGATGTGACCGGGCGTGTCGTGCGTGGCCAGGAAGAACGCGCACTGGTCAGAGACGCGTGCGGCCTGCTGCATGTTGTGCGTGACGATCACGATCGTCACCTGCCCGCGCAGTTCGGCAATGGTGTCCTCGACGCGACGCGTGGACGTCGGGTCGAGCGCCGAGCACGGTTCGTCCATGAGCAGCACGTCCGGCGACACCGCGAGCGACCGCGCGATGCACAGCCGCTGCTGCTGGCCACCGGAGAGCGCACCGCCTGGCTGGCGCAGCCGATCCTTCACCTCGACCCAGAGCCCGGCCCGCTGCAGGCTCGTCTCGACGACCTGCTCCTTGTTGACGTTCTTGATACCGGCGAGCTTCAGGCCGCTGGCCACGTTGTCGTAGATGGACATCGTGGGGAACGGGTTGGGTTTCTGGAACACCATGCCGATGCGCCGCCGCACGTGCGCCGGCAGGATGTCCGGGCGATAGATGTCGTCGTCGCCGAGCAGCACCTCGCCGGCGAGCGCGGCGCCGCGCACCATCTCGTGCATCCGGTTGAGGATGCGCAGGAACGTCGACTTCCCGCAGCCGGACGGACCGATGAGCGCGGTCACCTCACCCGGACGCATGTGCAGCGAGACCCGCTCGAGCACCTTGCGCTCGCCGAACCAGGCCGACACCTTGCGCGCGTCGATGCCCAGCAGCCCGGCACGGAACTCGTTCTCCATGGAGCTCATGTCGAACTCGGTGGTCGAGTCGAAAGACAGGTCGGTCATCAGTTTCTCCTGGTCGATCTAGTACACGTTCGGGAGCAGGCAGGCGAGGTTCTCGAAGAGGTTCCACAACACGGTGAGCGCGAGCGGAACGGCGCACACGTACGTCGCCACCGGCGACCAGCGCTGCATCGCAAATGGCACCGCCACCGCGATGAGCACCAGCGCCTGCGACCACAGCAGCAACGGCAACAGGCTGTCGTCCGCGCCCGATGCGAGCCCCTGCTCGTCCGCGGCGGCGGCGGCGACCTGGCCGGTGTTCGGTTGCGGCTTCGAGATGAGATCGGCGCTGACCGTGACAGTCTCGTGCGGCCAGCCGGTCGAGTCGGCGGTCGCCAGCACGAGCCGGTTCGCCGAGTTCGCCGGCGCCGGGTGGGTGCTGTCGCCGAA
>DASXJN010000174.1:0-13353 GCA_036497365.1 Jatrophihabitantaceae bacterium
GAACTCACCTACCGCGTCATCGATGTGGCCGCCGGCGACCTCGGCTCGTCCGCGGCGCGCAAGTACGACATCGAGGCGTGGTTCCCCTCGCAGGGCACCTACCGGGAGCTGACCTCGACCTCGAACTGCACCACGTTCCAGGCGCGCCGCCTCAACATCCGCACCCGCGGCGAACGCGGCAACGAGTTCGTGGCCACGCTGAACGGCACGCTGTGTGCCGTCGCCCGCACCATCGCCTGCCTGCTCGATCACCACCAGCAGCCGGACGGATCGGTGTACGTCCCGAGCGCGCTGCGGCCGTGGCTCGGCGGTCGCGAAGTGCTGGCGTGATCAGGCTTCTCGCGACCGACCTGGACGGCACGTTGCTCCGCGCGGACGGATCGGTGTCGCCACGGACGACCGCAGCGCTGCGCGCGGCCGAGCACGCCGGCCTGCTCGTCGTGTTCGTCACCGGCCGGCCGCCCCGCTGGCTCGACCCGGTCGCCGACGCGACCGGTCATCTCGGTGTCGCCGTCGGCGCGAACGGTGCCGTCATCTACGACCTGAAGTCCGAGCAGGTGGTCAACTCTCACCCGCTCGACCCGGCCGAAGTGCTGGCGATCGCCGACGAGATCCGCGGCGAGTTCCCCGACGTCGACTTCGCAGTGGAGTTCGTCGACAGCTTCGCCGCCGAGCCCGGCTACGTGCACGACTGGGTCGTCAACCCGGAGCGCGACCGGCGCGGCAACCTGTTGCCGCCGCCGCCGGTCGGCGAGCTGCGGTCCATCGTCGGCGAACCGGTGCTGAAGCTGCTCGCCAAGGACCACGGCGCCGACGTCGACCGGTTCCGTACCGAGATCGACGGACTGCTCGGCGACCGGGCATCGGTCACGCATTCGTCGTCCATCGGGTTGCTCGAGATCGGCGCGCCCGGCGTGACGAAGGCGACCGGCCTGGCCGAGGTGGCCGGCTCGCACGGCATCGATCGCGACGAGGTGGTCGCGATCGGCGACATGCCCAACGACATCGCGATGCTGCATTGGGCCGGGACGTCCTACGCGGTCGCGAACGCGCATCCCGATGCGCAGGCAGCGGCCGGCAGCATCGTCGGGTCGAACGAGGATGACGCCGTCGCGATCGTCCTGGAAGAACTACTCGCCGCCCGCTGACCGCAGCTCGGCGCGCGCGATCTTGCCGCTGGTCGTCTTCGGCAGTTCGGCGGTGAACCGGATCCGGCGCGGGTACTTGTACGGCGCGGTCTCGGCCTTCACGAAGTCCTGCAGGTCGCGCACCAGGTCCTCGGACGGCTCGAACCCGGCGCGGAGCACGACCACCGCGGTGACGATCGAGCCGCGTGCATCGTCCGGTTCGCCGATGACGGCGCACTCCCGGACGGCCGGATGCCCGAGCAGGGTCGACTCGACCTCGACCGGCCCGATCCGGTAGCCGGCGCTGACGATCACATCGTCGGCACGCGACTCGAAGAAGTACCAACCGTTCTCGTCCACGCGCACCCGGTCGCCGGTGTGCCAGGGCCCGGGCTCGACACTCCCGCCGTCGTAGCCGAGGAAGAAGGTCGGCACCGAGTCGGGCTCGACGCACAGTTCGCCGTCGACCAGGTGTGCACGCACGCCCGGCATCGGTCGGCCCATCGATCCGGGCGGCGCGAGCTCGTCAGGTGTCACCCCGACCAGATGGCCGGTCTCGGTCTGGCCGTACCCGTCCGCGATGTCGAGCCCGGTCTGCTCGCGCCAGGCGGTGAGCGCCGGCACGCCGAGCGCCTCGCCCGCGGTGATCAGCCGTCGCAGCGACGGTACGTCGGCGATCGGGCCGTCCGCGGCGATGAGGCGGTATTCGGTCGGCGCCATGCAGAGCACGTTCACCTGTTCGCGGCGGATCGTCTCGAGCCGCTCAGCCGGGTCGAAGCGGCGGTCCTGCAGCAGCGAGACTGCGCCGCGGAACCACGGCGCGAGGAAGGCGTTGCGGGCCGACTTCGACCAGCCGGGGGCGGCGGTCGACCACACCAGCTCGCCGGGTCGCGCGCCGAGCCAGTGCTCGGCCTGCACGCGTTGTCCCCAGACATAGCGCTGGGCATGAGTCACGAGTTTGGGCTCGCCGCTCGTCCCGGACGTGAACAGGACGAACGCCGGATCGAGGTCACCGAGCTCGGCATAGTCCGGGACGGGGCCGCTCGCGATCGGAAGGGGCAGGTCGAGGACCGGGCACTTCGGCGCGGCAGCATCGACCGCCCCCCGGTTCCGCGGCGCGCAGATCACCAGGTCCGGCCGCGCGCGGCGCAACCGCAGGGCGATGTCTTTCGGGCGCAGCTGCTCGCTGCACGGCAGCAGGACGGCGCCGATGCGCAGGCAGGCGAGCATGACGAGCGGGTACTCGACGCAGTTGCCGAACAGGGTGAGGACGACTGACGCGCGGCGCACGCCCGACTCGACGAGCACCGCCGCCGTCGCAGCCGACTCGTCCAGCACCTCGCCGAAGTCGAGTTCGCGCCGGGCGCCGTCGGCAGCAAGCGTCACCAATGCGGGCTCGGTGCGCGGTCGGGCCGCAAGCGCGTCCCGGACGTAGTTCATCTGGCGCTGGGAGCGGCTACAGGTACTGGCCGGTGCTGTGCGGTGGCTCGTCCTCGTCACCGAGAGGACCGAAGGCGCCGGGCGAAAGGATCTGTCCGCCCGGTCCGACGACGACCTGCCGGCCGCCGCCGGTCGGCAACGCGCGCTGCCGCATCTGCTCGAGCTGCTGGCGCGCCGCCATCTGTTGGGCGAACAGCGCGGTCTGGATGCCGTGGAACAGCCCCTCGAGCCAGCCCACGAGCTGGGCCTGGGCGATGCGCAACTCGGCCTCGGACGGCACCTCGTCACCGAAGGGCAGGGTGAGCCGTTCGAGTTCGTCGCGCAGCTCCGGCGAGAGGCCCTCCTCGAGTTCGTGGATGGACGTCTCGTGGATATCGCGCAGCCGCTGACGGCCGGCTACGTCCAGCGGAGCGGCGCGAACCTCCTCCAGCAGCTGCTTGATCATGGTCCCGATCCGCATCACCTTGGCGGGCTGCTCGACCATGCCCGTAATCTCGTCGGAGTCGTCGTGTTCTTCGGGCCGCTCAACGGCACCCTCGGACGCGGCGACAACCTCGGCTCTCGAAGCAACGGGAGCTTGCTCGTCCTGTTGAGTCGGTCGGGGTTCGGGAGTGGGCTGCGAATCGTCGCTCACCCCTCCAGTGTGGCAAAGGGCCGAAACGACGGAGCAGGCGCGGATGCGGGCGACGGTGACCGGGGAACTGGACGTAGCACGAGTACGGGGTTTGTACCTGACGGTCGCCACTGGGCCGGCCAGTCTGGAAGGCCCGCTGAGCACGCTGCAGCCGGAGTCGGTCGTTCGCGCGATCATCTCGGCGCTGCGGGCCTCGCCCACCCAGCCCGGCGGCACATCGATCCGGTCGCAGCGCACCGCCAAGATGGTGCAGGCGGCACGGTCCGCCTTCGCCGACCTGGTCGGCGGCTCGGCCGATTCGGTGGTCCTCGGCTCGACGCTGGCGGCGCTGCAGACCCAGTTCAGCGAGTCGCTCGCGCGCGATTGGCAGCTCGGCGACCAGATCGTGCTCAGCCGGCTCGACTCGGACGCCGTGGTGACGCCGTGGCTGCGCGCCGCGCGGGCGGCCGGTGTGTCGGTGCGCTGGGCCGAGGTCGACCTCGAGACCGGCGAGCTGCCCAGCTGGCAGTACGAGCACCTGATCAGCCGACACACCCGGCTGGTGACCGTCCCGCTCGGCAACGCCGCGACGGGGACGGTCCCGGACGTCCGCGCCGTCGCCAACCTCGCGCACGACGCCGGTGCGCTGGTGCTCGTCGACGTGGGCACGGCCATTCCGCACCTGTCGACCGATCTCCACGAACTCGGCGCGGATCTCGTCGTCGTCTCGTCGCAGACCTTCGGCGGTCCGACGCTGGCCGCGCTGATCGCGCGCCCGGGCTTGTTGCTCGAGATCGACGGTGGCACGCATCAGCCGGCGCCGAAGCGATTCGAGATGGGACCGCTACCAGTCGAGTTGGTCGACGGCGCGACCGCCGCGATCGACCACCTCGCGGGCCTGGACGAGACGGCGCTCGGCACCCGCCGCGAACGCCTTGCCACCTCGATCGGGGCCGCAGGCGTGCACACACGCGCGCTCTGGGAGCGGTTCGCTGCAGGCGTGGCCGACCTGCCGCACGTGACGGTGTTCGGCGGCACCGACGACCGCCTGCCGGTGCTCGCGTTCACCGTCGCGCGCCGGTCGCCGGCCCAGGTGGGGGAGTTCCTCGCCCGGCACGGCATCTCGGTGTGGACCGGCCCGTCCGGGCTCACGCAGCTGATGACCGCATTCGGCGCGGACGAACTGGGTGGTGCGACATTCGCCGGCTTCATGCCGCACACGACCGTGACCGAAGTCGACCAGCTACTCACCGCGCTGCGCGCACTGCGCTAATTGGCCTCGGTGCAGGGTCTCGCTCGGCGTGTCGCCCTGCAGCAGGGCCAAACACTCACGAGACGCGCAGCAGCACCTTGCCCACGTGCTCGCTCGATTCGACGAGTTCGTGCGCCTCGACCACGTCGTCCAGAGTCAGCGTGCGATCGATGACCGGACGGACCGCGCCGGCCTCGACGAGCGGCCACACCGCGAGCGCGGTCTCGGCCACGATGGTCGCCTTTTGCGCTGTCGGACGAGCCCGCAAGCCCGCCGCATGCACCGTGAGCCGCTTGGTCAGCAGCGCGCCCAGATCGAGCTCGCCCCTGCGCCCGCCCTGCAGACCCAGCACGATCAGCCGCCCGCCGATGGCGAGCGCGGACACGTTGCGCGGCAGGTACGACGCGCCCATGTTGTCGAGGATCACGTCGACGCCGGTGCCGTCGGTCTCTGCCGCGATCCGCTCGACGAAGTCGTCCTCGCGGTAGTTGATCGCGACGTCCGCACCGAGCTCACGGCAGACCGCGAGCTTGCGCGGCGTACTCGCCGTGGTGAACACGCGCGCACCCTTGTGGTGGCCGAGCTGGATCGCCATCGTGCCGATGCCGCTGGAACCACCGTGGACGAGCAGCGACTCGCCGGGCTGCAGGCGCCCGGCCAGCGTCCCGAACACCATCGACCACACGGTGCACGACACCTCGGGCAGGGCTGCTGCATCGACGAGCGAGAGACCCTCGGGCACCGGCATGAGCTGGCCGACCGGCACTGCGACCAGCTCCGCGTACCCGCCACCCGACAGCAGCGCGCACACCTCGTCGCCGACGCTCCAGCCCGCCACCGATTCGCCGAGTGCGGCGATCGTGCCCGAGCACTCCAGCCCGAGGATCGGCGAGGCACCGGGCGGCGGCGGATAGTTGCCCTGCCGCTGCATGCAATCGGCGCGGTTCACCGCCGTGCCGGCGACCTTGACCAGCACCTCGCCCGGCCCAGGCTTCGGGTCGGGGACCGTCTCGACCCGCATCACCGAGGGACTCCCCGGTTCGCCTACGACCACAGCGCGCATCAACCGACCGTAGCGTGGCGCGAGATAGTGACGACATGCAGCGCATCACCGTCGGGGTCGGCCCCGTCACCGAAGCAGAGCTCCTCGCCGTCGCTCGCCACGGCGCCGGCGTCACGCTGAGCGACGACGCGCAAGCGGCGATCGCGGCGTCGCGGAGCGTGGTCGACGCGCTCGCGGACGACGTCGAGCCGCACTACGGCATCTCGACCGGGTTCGGCGCGCTGGCCACCAAGCACATCCCGCCGGAACAACGGGCGGTTTTGCAGCGATCACTGATCCGGTCACACGCAGCGGGCAGTGGCCCCGAGGTCGAGCGCGAGGTGGTGCGCGCGCTGATGCTCCTGCGCCTGTCGACCCTCGCGACCGGACGGACGGGTGTTCGCCCGCAGACCGCCGCGACCCTGGCCGCGTTGCTCGACACCGGCATCACGCCGGTGGTGCGCGAATTCGGGTCGCTCGGCTGTTCCGGCGACCTGGCCCCACTTGCCCATGTCGCCCTCACCCTCCTCGGTGAGGGCGAGGTGCGCGACCCGGCCGGTGCGCTGCGGCCCTCCGGCGACGTGCTCGCGGAACACGGCATCGAGCCGGTCGTGCTCGCCGAGAAGGAAGGCCTGGCGCTGATCAACGGCACCGACGGCATGCTCGGCCAGCTGTTGCTCGCCTGCGCGGACCTCGAGTTGCTGCTGCGCACGGCCGACATCACCGCGGCGATGAGTGTCGAGGCGATGCTCGGCACGGCAGCGGTGTTCGCCGACGACCTGCAGGCGCTTCGTCCGCAACCCGGCCAGGCCGCCGCTGCTGCCAACATGCGCGCATTGCTCGCGGGCTCGCCGATCATCGCCTCGCACGACGGACCGGACTGCGTGTACGTCCAGGACGCCTACTCGATGCGGTGTGCGCCGCAGGTAGCGGGCGCGGCGCGAGACACCCTCGCGCATGCCCGGTCGATCGCTGCATACGAGCTGGCCTCAGCCGTCGACAACCCCGTCGTCACCCTCGACGGACGGGTGGAGTCGAACGGCAACTTCCACGGCGCACCGATCGCCTACGTGCTCGACTTCCTGGCCATCCCGGCGGCCGACGTCGCATCAATGGCCGAGCGGCGCACCGACCGCATGCTCGACGTGGCCCGGTCGCGGGGCCTGCCGCCGTTCCTGGCCGGCGACGCCGGCGTCGACTCGGGGCACATGATCGCGCAGTACACCCAGGCGGCGCTCGTCTCGGAGCTCAAGCGGCTGGCCGTTCCGGCGTCGGTCGACTCGATACCGTCGAGCGCGATGCAGGAGGACCACGTCTCGATGGGCTGGTCGGCCGCCCGCAAGCTGCGCCGCTCGGTCGACGCGCTATGCCGGGTGCTGGCGATCGAGCTGCTCACCGCAGCGCGGGCGCTCGATCTCCGGGCGCCCCTGGAGCCCGGTCCGGCGACCGGTGCGGTCGTGCGGGCACTGCGCTCGACGGTCGCCGGGCCCGGCCCGGACCGCTACCTGTCGCCCGAGATCGAGGCCGCCGTCGACTTCGTCCGGTCCGGCACGGCGGTCGGCGCTGCCGACTCGGCGTTAGCCGTGAAGCTCGCCTGACCGGAGCCGCACGACGGCACGCGCCGGCTTGGGCCGCGGACCGACCTCGGTGAACCCCGCGTTCAGGAACACCGACAGCGGGCCGTGATACAGCTCGGACGAGGACGGCGAGCCGACAGCGGTGTCGACCGGGTACGCCTCGATCTGCGTCGCGCCGTGCTGCCACGCGAGCCGGACCGCGCCGTCGAGCAGCTCCGCGGCCAGCCCTTGCCGGCGGGAGCCCGGGCGAACCACGAAGCACGTCACCGCCCACAAGTCTTCGGCGTCGGTCGTGGTCACCAACGGCGAGTGCGCCAGCCGCGGGTAGTCGGCCCGCGGCGCGACCGCGCACCAGCCCTGCGGCCGGCCCCCGTCGTCGTAGCCGAGCACGCCGGGTGGCGGGCCGGCCTCGACCTGCGCCTGCAGCGCCGCACGGTGTCCGGCCACTCGCGCCCGGGCGAACTCGGTGCTGCGCAAGCGGAACCACTGACACCAACACCGCGACGGATCGCCGCGCGTGCCCATCACGGTCGCGAGGTCGTCCCAACGGTCCGGCGTTGCCACCACGACGGTTCCCACCTGCCCGATCTTGGGTGCACCCACCGACAGCGAGCAAGATGGCCCCATGGCCGACACCGCTGAGATCCGAGCCCCACGGGGCACCACGCTGACGGCACGCAGCTGGCAGACCGAGGCTCCGCTGCGGATGCTGCAGAACAACCTCGACCCCGAGGTTGCCGAACACCCGGACAAGCTGGTCGTCTACGGCGGCACCGGCAAGGCGGCGCGTGACTGGCCGAGCTACCACGCAATCGTCCGCACCCTCACCGACCTGCAGCAGGACGAGACGCTGCTCGTCCAGAGCGGCAAGCCGGTCGGCGTCATGCGCACCCACGAGTGGGCGCCGCGCGTACTGATCGCGAACTCCAACCTGGTCGGCGACTGGGCGAACTGGGAGGAGTTCCGCCGGCTCGAGGCGATGGGCCTGATCATGTACGGGCAGATGACCGCCGGCTCCTGGATCTACATCGGCACGCAGGGCATCCTGCAGGGCACTTACGAGACGTTCGGCGCGGTCGCGGCGAAGAAGTTCAACGGCACATTGGCGGGCACGATCACGCTCACTGCCGGCCTGGGCGGCATGGGCGGCGCGCAACCACTCGCGGTGACGATGAACGACGGCGTCGCGATCTGCATCGACGTCGACCAGTCGCGCATCACCCGGCGCATCGAACACCGGTACCTCGACGTGCAGGCCGACAGCGTGGACGACGCGCTGCACAAGGCCGTCGAAGCGCGTGACGCGCGCAAGCCGCTCTCGATCGGCCTGCTCGGCAACGCCGCATCGCTCGTGCCACAACTGCTCGCCAACGGCGCGCCGATCGACATCGTCACCGACCAGACGTCGGCACACGATCCGCTGTCATATCTGCCGATCGGCGTCGAGTTCGACGACTGGCACGACTACGCCAGCAAGAAGCCGGAGGAGTTCACCGGACGTGCGCGCGCGTCGATGGCACGCCACGTGGAGGCGATGGTCGGCTTCCAGGACAAGGGCGCCGAGGTCTTCGACTACGGCAACTCGATCCGCGGTGAAGCGCGGGAGGCCGGCTACTCAAGGGCATTCGCCTTCCCCGGCTTCGTCCCGGCCTACATCCGGCCGCTGTTCTGCGAAGGCAAGGGCCCGTTCCGGTGGGCCGCGCTGTCGGGTGACGCGAAGGACATCGCCCGTACCGACAAGGCGATTCTCGACCTGTTCCCCGAGAACGAGTCGCTGGCCCGTTGGATCAAGATGGCGCAGGAGCGGGTCCACTTCCAAGGGCTGCCGGCACGGATCTGCTGGCTCGGCTACGGCGAGCGCGACCGCGCCGGGCTCGAGTTCAACAAGCTTGTCGGCAACGGCGAGATCAGCGCGCCGATCGTCATCGGCCGCGACCATCTCGACTGCGGCTCGGTTGCCTCGCCGTACCGCGAGACCGAGTCGATGGCCGATGGCTCCGACGCGATCGCGGATTGGCCGCTGCTCAACGCGATGGTGAACGTGGCCAGCGGCGCGTCGTGGGTGTCGATCCACCACGGCGGCGGGGTCGGGATGGGCCGATCAATTCACGCCGGTCAGGTCAGCGTCGCGGACGGGACGGAACTCGCGGCGCAGAAGCTCGAACGCGTACTGACCAACGACCCGGGCATGGGCGTGATCCGTCACGTCGACGCCGGCTACGACCGCGCCACCGACGTCGCCGAGCAGCGTGACGTCCGAGTGCCGATGCAGGAAGGGGAGCAGTGATGTCGGCTCAACTCAACCCGTACCTCGGGTTCCGCGACAACGCCCGTGAGGCGATGACGTTCTACCAAACGGTCTTCGGCGGCGAGTTGTACATGGCGACGTTCGCCGACTTCCATGCATCCGAAGACCCGGCGGAGGCGGACAAGGTGATGCACTCGTCGCTCACCGGCGACAACGGCATCGTGTTCATGGGTGCGGACACCCCGAACAGCATGGACTTCGACGGCGGTCAGCGGATCACCATGTCACTCAGCGGTGACGACGAATCATTGCTGCGCGGGTGGTTCGACAAGCTCGCTGATGGCGGGTCCGACCTGATGCCGATGAACCAGGCACCGTGGGGCGACATCTTCGGCATGCTCACCGACAAGTTCGGCGTGCGGTGGATGGTCAACGTCGCCAAGTCCGCGAGCTGACCTTCCGACGGCGCACAACCAGCACGACGAGCGCGACTACGACTATCAGGCCACCCACGACGGTGGGCGCGGCATTGCTGCTGAACGCTGCGCGCTTGGTGTCCTGCGTTGACGCGTGGAATGCGAGGGGATGCACGGGCGGCGCGGTCAACGTCTTGCACGCGACCGTCTGGCGTGCCTTCGGTTCCGTGTAGTCGGCGATCAACAAGCAGTACCGGTGACTGCCGTGAGACGCCGGTGCGATCAGACGGAACCCGAGGTCGGCATAGCGGGTGTGATATCGGCGAGCGACCGACGGGCGGGGAATGATGCCGGTGCGATCGGTGTCGATGACCCGGCCGTCGACCGTCAGATAGATCCCGGTCGGTTGTTGCAGCCGCCCGGTGATCGCCCAGCCGGCGACTCGCACCGAGCCGCCCGAGATCTGCCAGTGCTTGGCCGCACCGTGCAGCGTGCCGAGCCGCTCCAGTCGGCGTTGCTCGTAGACCAGGTATCGCAGGCCGTTGATGTCACCTTGCTGGTAGGTGCTGGGCGCTGCCGCGGTGACTCCTTCGGCCATCACCTGCCGCTGCCCCCGATACCGCCCGGGATAGTGGCCGAGTCCCAACGCATGGCCGAACTCGTGCAGGACGGTGGTTCGTTGTTCGCGGATGTCGCGACGCATCAGCACCGGGCACAACGTGACTACGGACTGGGTGACCTCGTGAACCCCGGCAACCGGTCTGGTGTCGCTGCTCGATGACCTCGATGCGGCCGAGCGAACCGTTGCGGCCGTGCTGTGCACGTTGCGGCGCGACGCCGCGATCCGTGACGTCCACGGAATACTTCCGGAGCTGGGTCACCGCGTAGCGCGTCAAGCGCAGGACCCGCTCGGGATGACGCGCGTGGGGCGAGACCCAGACGTTCATCCCGCCGCGAAAGTACGCGGCCGGGATTCGTCCGCCCGCCTCGCGGCCGCTCCGGTGGATGTCGGTGAGGAATCCGCTGCCTCGTCCCGGTTGCGGCGGCGGAGCTGCGGACGCTCCCGACGCGGCCAGCACGATCAGCACCGCGATGCCGATCGCCGCTCCGACCCGGGTCGCAATCCGAGACATCCGGTTCGTCAGTGTGTCTTCCTTCCGGCACGCAGCGCGTCGACCGTCTTGACCACGCGCGCCGAACGCGTCTCCGGCTTCTTCGCATCCTCGATCCAGCGCACCCATTCCTTGCGGTGGGTGAACGAGAGCGCGTCGTAGTTCGCGCGTGCTGTCGCGTCGAGAGCGGCATCGAGATCGGCCGGCAGCGTCACCTCGCGCGGCGCCTCGTCCAAGGCGATCTCGACATCGATCTCGTCGCCGGCGGCCACGCCGGCGCCAGTGCGGTTCTCGGCACTCAACGGGACGAGGAATCGTTCGCCCATCCGCACCGCAGTCGTTCGATAGGTGTAGCCGTTGATCGTGATGGCGACAGGTGGTCGCTTGCTCGAACCGAGTCTCTCGATGACCTCGTCAGGAATCTGGATGCCTGTCGCGGTCTTGCCCTCGAGCTGCACGGTGGTGCGGAATCGCATGATCTCGATGATCGCACCCGGTCATTGACCGAGCGCGTCGAATACTGAACGCACCGACGCGAGAAGCTCGCGATCCAGTGGCAGCCAGTCCAGGGCGTCGAGGTCGTCGACACCCACCCAGCGGAGTTGGTCGTGATCGGCTCCGGCGGCAGGCGATCCGGACAGCAATTCCACCCGCCAGAGGGCGAGCTCTATCCGCTCGTCGGACACAGTGCCGAGCAGCCGCACTGCCCGGACGCTGATGCCGAGCTCCTCGTGCAGCTCTCGCGCGAGCGCGACACCGTCTGTCTCGCCCGGCTCGACCTTGCCCCCCGGGAATTCCCAGCCACCCGGCGGCTTCGCGCGATGCGCGGCCAACAGGCGGCCGTCGACGACCAGCGCGGCGCCGACGACGCGCAGCGTGCTCAGGCCGACGCCCAGCGCACGGTCGGTTCGTGCAGTCGCGCGCAGCTCGGCATTCCGCGCTGGTCGGTGAGGTTCACCTCGGCGATCACCTCGTCGGCGACGGGGGTGTCGGCCAGCATCAGCTTGGCGCGGCGGAACATGGCGAACGACTCGCCGTCGTACTCACCCCAGGTGAGGTACAGAAACCGCTCGCCGCGACGGCCGTGCACCGCCGGCCCGCGGAAGTCGCGGCCGTCGTCGGTGTCGACGACGCGCACCTCGGTCGTCCACTCGGCCTGCTTCGCATCGCCCGCTACGAGACCATCCGGCCGCGAGCCGATCTGCAACCCGACGTGGACGTCGGTGTAGGAACCGCATCGCCGTCCGGGCAGCCCGGCCCCCTTTATCACCACGTGCACACCTTCGACCTTAAGCGAGGGGTGTGATGCGCAACAATCCAAGGATGCATCTGGCCACCACTCCTGCCGGCAACGAGCTGCTGGCGCACGATCCGCTCGCCCTGCTGATCGGCATGTTGCTCGACCAGCAGATCCCGATGGAAAAGGCGTTCACGTCGCCCTCGGTGCTGCGCGACCGGCTCGGGCACGATCTCGACGCCACCGAGATCGCCGGCTACGACCCGCTCGCGTTCGAGGAGTTGTTCCGCACGCCGCCGGCGCTGCACCGCTTCCCGGCGGCGATGGCCAAGCGGGTGCAGGCGATGGCACAGGTTCTCGTGGACGAGTTCGAAGGACGGGCCGACAACGTGTGGCTCGGCGCTGCCGACGGTGCCGACCTCGTGCGCCGGATCGGCCGGTTGCCGGGATTCGGCGAGCAGAAGGCGAAGATCTTCGCGGCACTGCTCGGCAAACAGGTCGGCGTGCAGCCGACCGGATGGCGTGCGGCGGCCGGCGCGTACGGCGAGGTGGGTTCGTTCCGATCTGTCGCGGATGTCGTGGACGATGCATCCCTCAAGCAGGTCCGTAGCTTCAAGCAACAGATGAAAGCCGCAGCAAAAGCAGAGCATTAGCTGCGCACCCGCGAGCTACTCTCGGGCCTACCCCCGCACCGGTTGCCGCTGACGCCACCGGTCGACAGGGGGTTGAGGACATGGCCGATCCGGTGTTGCGTGCCGGGAACGATGCCGATGCCGGGCCCGAGCAACCGGTCGGCGACCACCCGTCCCACGACGTTCCGCACACGCACTGGTTCTTCGCGCGGTTCGCGAGCGCCATCGGCAACACCTACCGGTCGATGGATCCATTCGTCGCGCAGCTGATCACCGCACCCGGGGTGTTGCCGGCCGACCAGGACGTCGTAGCCGACGCCTGATCGCTCAGACGCCGGCGAAGGCGGTCGCACGCATCGCATCGACCTCGTCGGCGAGCGCGACCACCCGTGCGGCGTCGACCTCGCCACCGCACGCCGTCACCCAGTTGGCAACCATGCGATGCCCGCCCTGCGTCAGTACCGACTCGGGATGAAACTGCACCCCGTCGATCGGCAGCGTTTCGTGCCGCAACGCCATCACCACGCCCGACGCGGTCCGTCCGGTCACCAGGATCTCGGCCGGCAACGCCGCGCCGTCGACGGCGAGCGAGTGGTAGCGCGTCGCGGTGAACGGTGACGGCAGCCCGGCGAGCACTCCGGTCCCGTCGTGGATCAC
>DASXJN010000175.1:0-18928 GCA_036497365.1 Jatrophihabitantaceae bacterium
CGGTGATGCCGTCCGGGGAATCGACGAGAATTACGAGGATCTCGCTGTGCCGTGGCGACAACCGCAGCTGCCGGCCACCGAGTGTGAGCTGGCAGTCCGGCCGGCCGAGCGCCTCCAGGCTGGCTTGCGGACGGGGCCGCCACAGCCGTTCCGGCGCCGCGACCGCGGCGATCCGGCCGAGTTCGGCCTCGGCCATGCGCGCGGCGGCACGGACCATCGCCAGGGTCTGCGGCGTCGCGACTTCCTCGGTCCCGGTGATGTCGACGATGCCGAGGATGCCGTGGGTGATCGGGTCGTGGATCGGCGCGGCAGCGCACGTCCACGGCTGCACCGGACGGGCGAAGTGCTCCGAGGCGAGGATCTGCAGCGGCTGGTCGAGACGAAGTGCGGTGCCTGGTGCGTTGGTCCCGGCGTGCGCTTCGTCCCACGCCGCACCTTCGACGAAGTTGATCCGTTCCGCGCGGGCCAGCACGCTCGGCCGGCCGCACACCCAGAGCAGCTGGCCGTGGGCGTCGCCGACCGCCATGACGCTGTCGCACTCCTCGGCGGCCCGGCCCAACACGTCGTAGAGCAGCGGGAACACCTGCGAGAGCGGATGCGCGTCGCGGTACTCCTGGAGCACCGCACCGTGCGCGAGCACGGGCGCGTCGGCACGATCGGCATCGACGCCGGCGGCGGCAGAGATCCGCCACGATTCGGCGACCAGGTCGCGCACCGGCAGGCCGACCTGGCCGGACTGCAGGAACTTCTCGTGTGCGCGATGCACTGCACGGACGGTGTCCGTGTTCGGCGTTCTCGTCAGCTCGGGCGCCACGGTGCCGCCGATCGTAACCTCCGAACCGCGACGCCCGTGCAGCGAACGGACTGCGAGCGAACCGAGCGATGTCAGGTCGGCGGCGCCAGGTGCGTACGGTCGGCGGCCCGCGCGCGCCACTGCCCGCCTTCGCGCAACTGGTCGCCGAGGTCGGTGCGTTGGCCGTCGGCCCACAGCCGCCGCCAGTCGCGAGCGACGCTCAACGTGTCGGCCGCATACAGCAACGCGGTCGCGATCCCGCGCCGCCGATGTTCAGGGTCGACCCAGATGTCGTCGATCAGTCCGGTGAGCGGGAACCACCGCGCCCAACCGATCGGATCGGTATCGCTCGCGGTCAGCAGCACGTCCCGCTCGCCCTCGGTCGCGTCGTGGGCCTCGAGGAACGTCGCCGGCGGGTGCGCATCGGTGTCGGTGCGCTCGACCCAGCGCATCGGCGGTGCCTTCGGCACGAACCGGGTCGCGACGGCCAGGACGACCACGTCGTTGCCCGGGCTGAGGGTCGCCACGCAGAGTGCGTCGCCCTCGATTCGGGCGAACTCGTGCGCGTCCATCTGTACGCGCGAACCCTCCGGTTGCGAGTCCGACTGGACGAGGGCGAACCGACGCGGGGTCGATCGTCCGGCCGGTACGTGCACCTGCCATACACCCATCGCGCCTCCCGAGTCGCCGGATCCGGCTCCGCGATGATCACCTGCGGCGGAACTCGCGTCAACCGCTGAGATGATCTTGCAACTGCGCCGGACGGACGGGCGAGCGTTCGGAGCGTGAGGCTACGCCGTTCGGCTCAGAACTGCGATGGACGGCAACCTGCGACTAGCTCCGGACGCGGTCCTCCTGGATCGAGTTCCCGCCGTCGACGACGAAGACCTGACCGGTGACGTACGCCGCGTCCGGCGAGGCGAGGAATTCGACGAGTGCGGCGACCTCGTCGGCAGTGCCGGGACGGCCGACCGGTGTGGCCTGCCCGGCGAGCAATTCATGCTCCGGCGACGTGCCCGTCGCTATCCATCCGGGTGCAACCGCATTCGCCGTGACGCCGTGCGGCGCGAGATCGAGGGCGATCGAACGAGTCAGCCCGACCATCGCCGCCTTCGACGCGTGGTAGGCGGGGTCGTTGCCGAAGGCCATGACCGGTCCGGAGACCGACGACATCATCACGATGCGTCCGTACCGTGAGCGCTTCATGTGCGCGGCGACGGCGCGGGTGAGGTAGAACGCGGTGTCGAGGTTGCGGGCCACCGAGTGGTGCCACTGCTCGTCGGTGATCACATCGATGGCCGCGCACGAGTCAGGATCGTTCACCGAGGTCATGCCCGCGTTGTTGACGAGCACGTCGATCCGGCCGGAGTGCTGCAGCGCAGCTTCCACGATTGCAGCGGCGTGCGCGGAATCGGTGAGATCGCCGGCGAGCCCGACGACGTCCGGCCCCAGCTCACGCGCACGGTCGTGGATGCGTTCGGTCGTAGCGCTGATCACGACGTGCAGGCCGCGCGCGTGCAGCCGCTTCGCGCACGCGAACCCGATACCGTCCGGGCTGCCGGCTCCGGTCACGACGGCGACGCCCGACTGCGCGGCGGACATCTAGCCGGCCGCCGCGATGATCATGTCCAGAGCGCGTGCGTTGCCGCCCGCGTCGGTGCCGGCCAGATGCCGCGGCTCGGTCTCGCCGGCCAGCACGGCCTGGATGTGTTCGACGCCGTACTGGAATGCGGGCTTACCATCGGCGGCCCACTCCTCGACCATGCGGCCGTCGGCCCACCGCTGCACCGTGTCGCCGGCATTCGGGTGGAACGGATTGCTCACCCGCAGTTCGCCGTCGGTGCCGATGATCCGGGTGGCCGTCGAGAACGGCCGGCGCATGCTCGCGCTGAACACCAGGCGCCGTTCGCCGGCGAAGTCCAGGATCCCGTCGGTGTCCGCGTCCACGCCGTGCAGACGGAATACCCGCGCGGCGGCATGTTCGGGCTCCGCGTCGAAGAGCAGCCGCCCCAGCCGGACGCAGTAGCAGCCGACGTCACGCAGTGCGCCGCCGCCGAGGTCGGGTTGCCAACGGATGTTGCTCTCTTCGGGTGGGCTGAAGGTGAACTCCGACATGATCTGGCGGACTTCGCCGAGCTCGGCCAGTTGGCTCCGGAGCAGGTCGGTCTGCGGATGGAAGGGGAAGACGAACGCTTCCCACACCAGAGCGTTCGCATCGAGCGTGCGGAGCAGCTTCTCGGTGTCCGGCAGATCGACGCCGAGCGGCTTCTCGCACAGGACCGCGCGTCCGGTCGCCGCCGCCTTGGCCGCCCACGGCACATGCTCGTGGTTCGGCAGCGCGATGTAGATCGCATCGACGTCGTCGGCGTTGATCGCCTCGTCGTAGCTCGCGACCCGATCGACCTGGTTCTCGTCCGCCCAGCCGCGAGCACGTTCGGCGTTGCGGCTGCCGACGACCACAGCGCGTCCGCCCGCATCCCGCATCGCCGGAAGGAACGATTTCGCGGCGATGTTCGCCGAGCCGAGTACTGCCCACCGTGTGCCTGTCATGGCTCGTGTCTACCGCAACGCGGCATAGTGAAGAACATGACCTCCCTCCCGTCCGGTCCCCGGAGCAAGCCACCGTTTCGCGCTGATCACGTCGGCAGCCTGCTTCGTCCCAGGAACCTCCTGCAGGCGCGCGCCGACCATGCCGACGGGAAGATCAGCCTCGAACAGCTGCGTTCGATCGAGGACGACGCGATCCGCGACGTCGTGCGCATGCAGGAGGACGTCGGGCTGCAGACCGCAACCGACGGCGAGTTCCGCCGCACGTCGTGGCACATGGACTTCATCTATCAGCTGCGCGGCATCAGCCGGACGGACGACAAGATCGAGGTGCATTTCCGCAATGCCGACGGCAACCTCGACTTCACGTCCGCGGCGCTGAAGGTCGACGGCAGGGTCGGCGTCGACGACCCGATCTTCGGCGCGGACTTCGCGTTCTTGCAGTCGGTCGTGTCGTCGGGCACGCCGAAGCTGACGATCCCGTCGCCGAGCATGGTGCACTACCGCGGTGGTCCGGCCGCGATCGACAAGTCGGTGTACTCCGACGAGGACGAGTTCTGGAACGACCTGTCCACGGCCTACAACAAGCAGGTGCATGGCATCGCCGCGATGGGCGGCACATACCTACAACTCGACGACACGTCGCTCGCCTACTTGAACGACCCGGCGCAGCGCGCCGAACTCGCTGCGCAGGGCCGCGACGCCGAGCACCAGCACGAGCGCTACATCAAGCAGATCAACGCAGCGATCGCCGACCGCCCGGAGTCGTTGACCGTCACGACGCACATGTGTCGCGGGAACTACCGGTCCTCATGGGCGGCCGAAGGCGGTTACGACTTCGTCGCAGAGGCACTGTTCGGGCAGCTCGACGTCGACGGGTTCTTCCTCGAGTACGACGACGCGCGGTCCGGCGACTTCTCGCCGTTGCGGTTCGTCCCGCCCGGCAAGCAGGTCGTGCTCGGTCTGGTCACCAGCAAGCACCCGCAGCTCGAGTCGAAGGACGCACTGAAGCGCCGCATCGACGAGGCGGCGGTTTACGTGCCGCTGGAACAGTTGTGCCTGTCACCGCAGTGCGGCTTCTCGTCGACCGTTGAAGGCAACGTGCTCACCCGCGACGAGCAGATCGCCAAGCTCAACCTGATCGTCGAGGTCGCCGCGGACGTCTGGGGCTGACCGCTCAGAACTTGACGGCCTCGGGGATGACCTTCTCGCCGAGGATGTCGAGCGGCTTCAGGGTCGACACGTCGGTGACCCGGCTGTGCGCGTGCGTGACTCCGAGGCCGGCGAGCCAGCGCAGCTGCTCGAGGATCTCGTCGACCTTCTCGCCGTTCGGACCCGGGTCGAGCGGCATCATCACCGTCTTCTCGATCTCGTCGTAGTCGCGTCCGACGTCCGCGCAGTGCTGGCGAAGGATGTCGAGCTTGCGCTCCAGCTCCGGCCCGCCGAACAGGTTGCACGCGTCGGCGTACTGCGCGACCAGGCGAAGCGTCTTTTTCTCTCCACCGCCACCGATAAGGATCGGCGGGTGCGGGCGTTGCAGCGACTGCGGCACGTTGAGCGTGCGCTCGAGGCGGTAGTGCTTGCCGTGGTACGGGCTTTCGTCGTCGCTCCACATCTGCAAGCAGATCTGCAGCGCTTCCTCGAGACGCTCGAACCGCTCGGCCGTCGGCGGGAACGGCAGGCCGAGCCCGTGCGACTCGTCCTCGTTCCACGCGGCACCGATGCCGAGCCAGGCCCGTCCGCCGGAGAGCACGTCGAGGGTGGTGACCTCCTTGGCGAGCAAACCCGGCTCGCGGTACACGACCGCCGTGACCCAGGCGAGCAGCTGGATCTTCTTGGTGCACGCGGCCAGGTAGCCGAGCGCGGTGTACGCCTCGAGCATGTCGTGCTCGGGCGGACCCATCACCGAGATCTGCCAGACGTGGTCCATCACGCTGAGCTTGGCGAAGCCGACGTCCTCGGCCTTCTGGGCGACCGCGCGCAGATCGCTCGCCATCGTCTGTGCGCCGCCGGGCCAGGTGAAGTCAGATACGTGCAGTCCGAGTTCCATGCGATCGACGCTAGTCCCCGGTTGGGAAGCGTCGGTCAGGCCAGTTCGAACAATTCGTAGACCAGCGATGAACGGTCGCGGACGCCCTTGCCGACGCCCTGGACCGAGTTGAGCCAGCCCAGTTCCGGATCGCCCGTCTCGAAGGTCGGTGTGATGTAGACCGGCGCACCCGTGGCCGGCAGTGCCGCCGCCTTGCCGCGGTACATGATCGTCAGGCCGTGCCCGGACGGTGTCGCGAGCAGCAACCGGGCGTCGACGCTCACCGTGCCGTCGGCGTGCAGGGTCAGCCAGTCGGTCGATGTCCCGGCCTGTGACGCGCGCACCCGTGGACCGATGAGCTCGCAGGCGGATGCCTCACCGACCAGCCGCGACCCGATCGGGATCCCGTCGAGCCGGGTGTGCTGCGAGATCGTGATCGACAGCGTGCCGAGAGGGACGAGCGACAGTGTCATGCGGACAGGGTCACGCTCCGAACGCCTGCTTCGCCTTCGCCAACAGCGCGTCAGGGTTCGGCTGGGCGAGTTCGTGCCCCTGGTTGACCGTCCACACGATCAGCGAACCCAGGCCCTGCGCGCGGGCCCACTTCGCCTTCGCCTGGATCGAGCGCGCGTTCTCGTACGACACGTACGTGCAGTGCTGCGGTCCGTGCGGCGAGGAGAAGCCGAGGTAGGGCGCCTGGGCCTTCGTGTCGTAGTGATAGGCACTCGACCTGTAGTAGTTCGCCATGATCTTGACGTAGCTCATCGCGTTGTCGTCGGCCGACACCGTGGAGTTCCCGATCGCCTGCCGCGGACCGGTCGCTCCGCCCGTCCAGCAGGTGCCGTAGAAGCCGATGCCGACACCGAGCTTGGCCTTGGGCACGCCGGCCTTGCGGAACGAGGTGACGTTGAGATCCACCGCGGACGGCATCTTCGCGGTGGCATCGGTCAGCGCGGACGAGTGCCAGGTCTTCCAGCCGTCCCAAGGACCAGCCATGCCGTAGCTCATGATCGAGATCCGGTCGAGCTTCCTCGCGATGGTGCCGTAGAAGGACGGCACGTGCGGGAACGTCTTGGTCACCCACATGACCGGCATGGTGAGCACGGCGTTCGGCAGCCGGTCACGGAGGCCGTCGACGAGTTGCTTCACGTACTTCTGGTCGGACGGGTTGATCGGCTCCCAGTCGAGGTCGAGGCCCCGGAACCCGAAGTCGCGCATTGTCGAGACCAGGTTGTCGATCAGCGTGGCCAGATGGTCTTGTGCCGCAGCGCGGAACTGGTCGTGCTCACCCGCGCCGCCGATCATGAGCATCGGGACGACGCCGTGCGCCTTGGCCCTCTTGGCGAGGTCCTTGGCCATCTTCGGCCCGGCGGTGTCGTTGATGTCGAAGGATGTGTCCAGCGTGCCGTCACTGTTCGGGTTCACCGGTCCGACGACGATGTGCGTCATCGCGTCCCAGTCGATCTCGTTCGCCGGCATCAGATCGCGCTGATATCCGACGTAGTAGCCCATCACCCAGCGTTGCGTGCTTGCCGCCCGGGCCGGTACGGCCGCGGCCAGCGTCGTCACCACCAGACTCGCTGTCAGTGCCACCCGGATCGCCTTGCGCATTCGCCCTCCCCGACGTCAGCCCCGCACCACAATGCCAAACGAGACGAGTTCACGCACCATCGCCACGGCGGCTGCCAGCAATCCGTCGAGGTCGTCTTCGGCGATGCCGACGCTGCGCCCGACATCGGCCGCGGCCATGCGTACCGTCGCGCCACTGGTCGTCAGCATGAATACCTCTGTGAGCAGTGCATCGAGCGTGACCTCGACACCGACGCCCTCGCTCAGGCTGAGCCGGGTCTCACCGCTGTGCCAGCGTCCCTCCACGTACCGGACGGACCGGTCGACCACGTGCTCGGGCGGCATCGCGCACCTCCATTCCGCCAGCGCCGCGTCATCGACCTCGCGCAGCGCTTCGTGCGCGGCGAAGACGCGCTCGATGTGCGCGCCCGCGCTGCCGCTGCCGGCGCGCACCTCGTCGGCGCGGATCACGGTGCGCTCCCCGTCGCGGCGCTGCAACAGCACCGCGCCGTAGCCGATCAGGTCGATGCGGTGCTCGGCAAGGTAGTCGACCCAACGGTCGATGGCAGCCGCATAACCCGCGACGTCGCCGGAGTCCGCGAGCGGACGGTTCCACTGCTGCGCGTGCAGCAGCGGGTCCTCTGCCCGAACATGCAACAGCCAGGTCCGGCAGTCGTCACCGAGCCAGCTCCGCGGGGCCGACGACCAGTGCTCGCCGGCGCGGATCGGCCAGCTCACCAGCATCGCCGCAAAGCCGCCCGGAGCGAGGACGGATGGCAGCGAGTGCACCAGTTCGGCGCACAGCGCGCCCGGCGCGGCGCCACTGTCGCGGAAGACGAACTCGTGCTCCGGCGAGATCACATAGGGCGGGTTCGTCACTATCAAGTCGAACCGCTCGCCGGTGACCGGCTCGAGCAGGCTGCCTTCCCTGAACTCGATGTTGTCCACGCCGTTGAGCGCCGCGTTGAACGCCGCGAAGGCAAGTGCCCGCGGATTGACGTCGGTGGCGACGACCTCCTCGCTGTGCTGGGCCGCCAGAAGCGCCTGGATGCCGTTGCCCGTGCCGATGTCTAGCGCGCGGGCCACGGGCCGGCGCACCGTCAGCACCGACAACAGGGTCGCCGGTGGGTTGATGCCGGTCACCTGGAGCGGATCGGCGGTGGTGCCCGGCTCGTGACGGCGGTCCGAGGCCAGCCACAGCTCGCCGTGCGGAACGATGCGGACGATCGGCAGCAGGTCCGTCCCGTCCTGGACGACGCAGCCGGAAGCGACCAGTGCGTCCACTCCGGTGGAACCGACCGCCGCGGCTATCGCCGCCGCCGAACGCGGCCAATTGAGGGTGAGGAGTGCGACGAGGTCGGCAAGCGGACCCGGTGCGGCGGCCAGCCGCCGCTCGTGCACCACCAGATTGCCCGGTGCGGTCGCCACCCCGCCGTCGACACCGAGCACGGCGAGTAGACCCGTGCTCGAGTAGCCCGCGCCGCGGAAGCCCTCGGCAAGTTCCGGCAGGCCCGGCACCGTGCTCGGAGCCGGCACTGCCCCATCGTGCAGCGGACCCGGGGAATTCATGCCGACAGCCTGCCGATCGGCGTCTCCCGGCGCTAGCCTTGCCTCCTCGGGTGGACAACCAGGGGGGACGCCATGAGCGATGCCGAGGCCAGCCGTCGAACGGTCCTGAAGGGCAGCGCGATCGGAGCCGGAGCACTGCTCACGGCGTCCGGTCTGGCGGCCACTGCGCGTGCCGCCGGCGCGGCGACACCGAAGGCGACGAACGCGGACGGGGCGCAACCGGCCCAGGGCGAGGACTCCTACTTCTTGAAGCTCGACGGCATCGCCGGCGAGTCTCTGGTCAAGGGATACGAGGACTGGATCGAGATCACCGACTTCTCCGTGGGCGCATCGCGCGGCGCGCTCAACGGGACGAGCACCGGGAAGCAGCCGAAGGAGATGGAAGTCCACTTCGAGGCTCCGCTCAGCAAGGCGTCCCCGCTGCTGCTGTTGAGCGCGTTCGACGGTAAGGCCGTCAAGACCGGCAACATCACCGTCACCGATACCCAGCTGCACCCGTTCCTGAAGATCGACCTGACCGACATCGTCGTCAGCTCGTTCCAGACCGGCGGGATCGAGGAGGACCGGCCGACGGACTCCGCGTCGCTGTCGTTCGGGAAGATCAAATTCAGCTACTTCCCGCAGAACGCCGACGGCGCCCTCGAGAAGCCGATCATCGCCGTGTGGGATCTGCGCGCCGAGAAGGTCTGAGCCACACCCGACTGGTCAGACCAGGTCACGCACGAAGGCGCCGAGCTGTGCCAGGTTGCGGCATTCCACCATCGGCACGATCCGGGCCACGTCCTCGGCGACCGAGTCGCCGGTGTCCCATGCGGTGCGCCGTTCCGGATTGAGCCAATAGGCACGTCGAGCGCGCTCGGCGAGCATCGCGAGGGTGCGCAGTCCCGGGTCGCCGTAGTTGGAACGCGCATCGCCGAGCACCAGCAACGAGGTGCGTGAGGTGATCGCATCGAGGTAGCGCTCGGCGAACAGCTCGAACGCGCGGCCGTAGTCGGTGCGCCCGTACCAACCCCGCACCTGTGCTTCGTGCGCGAGGCGCGTGACGGCGTCGACGACGTCGGACTGCGGACGGAAGAAGTCCGTGACCTCGTCCAGGTCGTCGATGAACGCGAACACCCGAACCCGCGAGAACTGTTGGCGCAGCGCGTACACGAGGAGCAGCGTGAAGTGAGCGAACGAGGTCACTGACTCGCTCACGTCGCAGAGGATCACCAGATCGGTCTTGTGCGGACGCCGTGGCCGGTGCACGGTCTCGACCGGCGTTCCGCCGGTCGACAGCGATGCCCTGATGGTGCGCCGGAAGTCGAGCGGCCCGCGCCTGCCGTGTCGTTGCTCGATGGCCAGTCGCGCCGCGAGGCGGCGCGCGAGCGGCTGGATCTCACGACGGATCGCGGCGAGGTCGTCACGCGTCGCGCTCAGCAGATCGATCCGCTCGAGACTCGGCTTGACCGCGCTCCGCGCGACCTTCTCGCGACCGGTCTCTTCGGCGAGCCGGCGTTGCACCTCGGTGTCGAGCCGGCGGCGGAACTGCGCGATGCGCCCGACGAACGTCGTCCGCGCGGTGCGCTCGGCCAGACCGCCGCGTTCCTGCCCGAACAACGCGCTGTCCAGCAGTCCCGAGAGCAGCGTCTGGGGAGAGATCCTGGTCTGCGCCGCATAACTCGACCACGACTGCGTGCCGGGCAACCGACCGGTCACCGCGCCGAACCGACCAACGCCGGCGCGCGCGAGCTCGCGCAGCGCCGAGTCGTCGCCGGTGCGCAGCGCGTCGGCCAGGTCGGCGCGGAACTGCACCAGGTCGGGATCGTCGCGACGGAAGTTGCCGGTCGCCGGCTCGACGCCATTGCCTGCGTCCGGTGTGCCTGTCGTCGCCGGGAAATACAGGTCGAACACGGTGTCGAACGCGCCGCGGTGCGCGTGCCGCTTGACCAACGCGGCGGCGTAGCTGGCGCGCAGCTCCTCGCGATCGAGCAGATCGATGTGCCCGAGCGCTTCACCGGCGTCGAGGTCCTCCGCGACCGACACCGCGAGGCCCGCTTCGCGCAGCGCGGCGACGAAGTCGACGTGCCGGTCGACGAAGCTCACTCTGTCCCGGTCGGCAGATCGAGTTCCTTGATCGCGCGAGCATGGTCGGCAACGTGCTTGAGCACCACGCCGAGCGTCGCCGACACGGCAGCGCCGTCGAGTTCGCCCACGCCGAGCGCCAGCAGCGTACGGGCCCAGTCGATCGACTCGGCCAGCGACGGTGCCTTTCGCAGCTCGAGCTCGCGCAGCGTTGCGGCGGCGCGCGCAACCTGCTCGGCGAGGTTCATCGGCAGGTCCGGCACGCGCTCTAGCAGGATGTCGCGTTCGCGTTCCGGCGTCGGATAGTCGAGGTGCAAGTAGAGGCAGCGGCGCTTGAGCGCCTCGGACAGTTCGCGGTTCGCGTTCGAGGTGAGCACCACGAACGGACGACGGGTCGCCTCGATCGTCCCCATCTCGGGAATCGTCACCTGGAAGTCGGAGAGCACTTCGAGCAGCAGCGCCTCGACCTCGACGTCGGTCTTGTCGATCTCGTCCACGAGCAGCACGGTCGGCTCGCTGCGACGGATCGCGGTCAGCAGCGGCCGGGTCAGGAGGAACTCCTCGGTGAAGATGTCGTCGTGCGTGCGTTCCCAGGCCTGATCCGACGGCGCGGCCTGGATCCGCAGCAACTGCTTCTTGTAGTTCCATTCGTACAGTGCCCGTGACTCGTCGAGGCCCTCGTAACACTGCAAGCGCACGAGATCGGCGTTCGTGCACGCCGCGACCGCCTTGGCGAGTTCGGTCTTGCCGACCCCGGCAGGCCCTTCCACGAGCAGCGCACGCTCGAGCACGCTCGCGAGGTACACGGTGGTCGCGGTCGCGGCATCGCACAGATAGCCGACCCGGGCGAGCCGTTCGCGAGCGTCGGACGGCGAGCTGAACATGCCTGGAACGATGGCACACCGCCCCCGCGTCCGGTCGGCGAGGTTCGTTATGCCGCATTTGTGGGCATAGCTGTTCGCATGACCCGGTGCTCGCGTCTCGTCCTCGGCCTCACCGTTCCACTGCTCGCCGCCGCGGTGTGCGCCGCGGCTCCGGGGGTGGCGACGGCGAACGCCCCGCAGCCCGCCGGGCCGCACCGCGGGCACTCCGCACCGTATTTCGGGTCGGACAAGGCCGGCTTCGGCACGTCCACCACCACTCGCAGCAAGGTCTGGTACACGCTGCAGCCCGGTGGCGGCACCGGCGAGATCTACTACCCGACGCTCGACACGCCCGCGGCGCGCGCCCTGCGCTACGTCGTGGTCGGCCCGAACAGCAAGGCGGTGCGCGTCGACGACGTCGGACGGCACACGACTGCGCTCGCCAAGTCCGACAGCCTGCGTTACCGGCAACGCGACACCGGTCCGAACAAGGCGTGGCGGCTCACCACCGACTACGTGACCGATCCGGAGCGTTCGGCGCTCGACGTGCACGTGCACTTCGCCAGCCTCGACCACAATGCCTACCGGCTCTACGTGCTCTACGAGCCGACGCTGTCGAACACGCCGTCGAACGACAGCGGGAGCACGCACGCACAGACCCTGGTCGCCCAGGACGGCAAGGCTGCGAGTGCGTTGCGCAGCTCTCCGGCGTTCACGGCGACGTCGAACGGCTATCGCGGCGTCGACGACGGCTGGACGGACCTGCGGGCTGACGGCCGGATGGACATCCACCGGGCGAGCACCCGCAGCGGCAACCTCGTGCAGACCGGGCAGACGTCCCTCACCGGTCTCGGCCGCCATCGGTACGCCGCGATCATCGTCGGCTACGGGGCGACCGGGCAGAGGGCGCGCGCAGCCGCCGCCCACTCCAAGCACCACGGCTTCGGCTCGGACGCACAGCGCTTCGACGCGGGCTGGTCGAAGTACCTGTCCGGGTTGAAGCGGCCACCGGCGAGCTTGCGCACCGCGACCGAGCGGCACGAGTACACCGTCTCGGAGATGGTGCTCGCCGCGAGCGAGGACAAGACCAACCGCGGCGCGTTCGTCGCCTCGCCGACGATGCCGTGGGCGTGGGGTTCGCAGCGCCCGTCCGGCCCGTACCACCTCGTCTGGTCGCGCGACCTCTACGAGATCGCCACCGCGCTCATCGCCGACGGTGACACCGGTGCGGCGCGGCGCGCGCTGAACTTCCTGTTCGATCGCCAGCAGAAGAAGGACGGCTCGTTCCCGCAGAACTCGACCGTGACCGGCAAGCCGTTCTGGACGGGCTTGCAGATGGACGAGGTCGCCGATCCGATCCTGCTCGCCTACGAACTGCACCGCGTCGGCAAGCATGCGTACCGACACGTCAAGGCGGCAGCTGACTTCCTCGTCTCCTTCACGCAGGACGGCAACAAGGCACCGTGGACGCCGCAGGATCGGTGGGAGAACCAGGACGGCTACTCCCCCGCGACGATCGCCAGCGAGATCGCCGGCCTCGTCTGCGCGGCATCGATCGCCGAGCACAACGGACACGCATCGGTTGCCCGTCGCTACCTCGCCACAGCCGACGACTGGCGTGCGCGGTTGAAGTCATGGACGGTCACCACGAACGGCCCGTACTCGAAGCACGGCTACTTCCTGCGGCTCACCAAGAACGGCAAGCCCAACACGGGCATGACGTATTCGATCGGCGACAGCGGTCCCAGCAAGGCCGATCAGCGCACGGTGGTCGACCCGAGCTTCCTCGAACTCGTGCGGCTCGGCGTGCTGCCGGCGCACGATCGCGACATCCGCAACACGATCAAGGTCGTCGACCGCAAGCTGTCGTACAAGACCGCGCGCGGCCGGTTCTGGCACCGTGCATCCTTCGACGGGTACGGCGAGACCGACAAGGGCAAGCCGTGGGTGCTCGGCAGCAAGCCCGACAGCTTCGTCACCCATGGTCGCGGCTGGCCGCTGCTCAACGGCGAGCGTGGCGAGTACGACCTCGCCGCCGGCAAGCTGCACGCAGCACGGCGCCAACTCGCCGCGATCGCACACACCGCGAACTCGGGCGGCCTGTTGCCGGAGCAGGTGTGGGACAAGCACGCGCCGGGCGGCAGCCGGGGCTTCGTGCCCGGCACGCCGACGCTGTCGGCCACACCGCTCGCCTGGACGCATGCGCAGTTCATCCGGCTGGCACAGGATCTGCAGGTGCGGTCGATCACCGAGCAACCGAAGGTGGTCGCGCACCGCTACCTCTCGCACTGACCATCGCCCGCGTCCATAGGATCCAGCGATGGGGTCTCGCGCGAGCGTCGTGGTCACCGGCACCGAGGTGCTCACCGGACGGATCGCCGACCGCAACGGGCCGTGGCTGGCCGAGCAGTTGCGCCTGGCCGGCGTCGACATCGGGCAGGTCGTCGTGGTCGGTGACCGTCCGGACGAACTGCACGCCGCACTCGAGTACCTCGCAGGCACGGGAGTCGACCTGGTCATCACCTCGGGCGGGCTCGGGCCGACTGCGGACGACCTGACCGCCGAGGTCGTCGCGCGGTTCCAGGGTCGCGATCCCGCCCTCGATCCCGATCTCGAGCAGCACATCGCGGGCATCATCAGCGGGCTCAGCGCCGGACGAGGATGGCGCACCGACCCGGCCGCGACCGAAGCGGCCACGCGCAAGCAGGCGCTCGTGCCCCGCGGTTCGCACGTCCTGCCGCCCGTCGGCACCGCGCCGGGTCTGGTGGTGCCGGTGGTGGAGGGACGGAGCGGCCCGCCCGTGCTCGTCCTGCCCGGGCCGCCGCGAGAGCTGCAGGGCATGTGGCCCGCGGCAATGGCCGACGGCATCGTTCTCGCGGCGCTCGCCGGCCGCGAGGAAGTGCGCCAACGGACGATCCGCATGTGGGGCACGCCGGAATCGGAGCTCGCGGCGACGCTGCGAGAGCACGAGTCCGCTCTCACCGACCTGGAGATCACGACCTGCCTGCGCGACGGTGAGCTCGAAGTCGTCACTCGTTATGCCCCGGCTGCGCAGGACGTGTACGACGAACTGGACGGGGTGTTGCGCGCCGCCTATGCCGACACGGTGTTCTCGGCCGACGGCCGCACGGTCGACGACATCGTCGCCGACGCACTGATCGCGCGGGCAGCGACGATCGCGACCGCCGAGTCGTGCACCGGCGGGCTGCTCGCCGCGCGACTCACCGAGCGACCGGGGTCGTCGGCATACGTCATCGGCGGCATCACGGCATACAGCAATGCGGTGAAGCTGGACCTGCTCGGCGTGCCGCCGGACCTGCTGGATCGCGTCGGCGCGGTGAGCGCCGAGGTTGCCGAGGCGATGTCGCAGGGCGTATGCAAGCTGCTCGGCGCCGACGTCGGCGTGGGCATCACCGGCGTCGCGGGTCCGGGCGGCGGCACGGCAGACAAACCCGTCGGGCTCGTGCACGTCTGCGTGGCCGACGCGACGCGCACGAAGGCCCGTGAACTTCACCTACCGGGTTCGCGCTCCGACGTGCGCACCCGGTCGGTCGTCGTCGCGATGCACTTACTGCGCAGGCTGCTTACGGAACCGTCGCCCCGATGACGCTGATCGGTGTCGGCGTTGCCACGACACCGTCGAAGCGCAGGCTCGCCTTCTCGAACACCGCACAGCTCGGCCTCGTCACGCTCCTTGCCGGCGCCGCAGCCGCGGGCACGACGTGGGGCAGGTCGTAGCTCACGCCTACCGCTTCGGGCATTCGACGCAGTACGTGGCTGAGCAGCGTGCCGTCCGCGGTCGGCGGTCTGTGCCGACACACCCATGCTGCTCAGGCTGCGGGCAAGCCGGCCGAGCGCATCCGGATCGGCGTGTACCGCCGCCGCGAGCAACTGCACCATCTGCACCGGCGTCGGACAGCATCCGACGAGCCGTCCATCGAGACCTTCCTGTGTCGGACACGAACGTCGTGTTCGACCGGAGTTCGCCGCGGATGATCGCCCGGATCACCATCATTGCGGCATGAGTTCTGTGGCCGTCAGTGACGTGTTCCGGACGATCGACCTGACCGGCGTGTTCGCCAACGCCGCGCTCGGCGGCGTGATCGCGCGCAAGGAGCGGCTCGACCCGATCGGGTGCGTTGGCGGCCGCGGCATTGACGTTCGCAATCAGGGTGGAGGGCCGGATATGGAACCGGGCCTGGCCGGTCGTCGACGCGATCGCGCTCGGCGCGTGGGCGGCGGCAGGCGTGCAGAAGACTCTCGCCGTGGGATTGGGCTGGCTGCCGGCAGTGTTGCTCGGCACCATCACCGCGGTCGGCGGCGGCGTCGTGCGTGACGTCGTCCTCGGGCGCACACCGGGCATCCTCGGCGGCAACCCGCTGTACGCCACGTGCGCGATCGCAGCGAGCGCGGTCATGGTCGTATTCGACGGCATCGACGCACCGACGGCGGGACTGCTGATCGCGACGGCGACCGGCGCGGTGCTGTGCCTGCTGGCCAGATGGCGTGGCTGGACGCTGCCGTCCGGCGACGCGTGGTCGGTCGTTCCGTCCCGATATCGCCGCCACTGGCGCGAGCGGCGCAGACCGCAGCGTCCATGACCGCAACACACTGATGCCAGAGTGGACAGGTGCCATTCGACGTCACTGCAGTCCGTAACCACTTCCCGGCGCTCAGCGCCGGTGCCGCCCACTTCGACGGACCAGGCGGTTCACAGACGCCTGACGTCGTCGCCGACGCGATCCGGTCGACCCTGCTCTCGCCCCTGGCCAACCGAGGTACCCGCACGTTCGCCGAGCGCAACGCCGACGACGCGGTGCACGAAATGCGTTCCGCGATGGCGGATCTGCTCAACACCGCGCCGTCGGGCGTCGTGTTCGGACGCAGCATGACCGACCTGACCTTCGACTTCGCGCGAACCCTGGCGAAGACCTGGCGACCCGGCGACGAGGTGGTGGTGAGCCGGCTCGACCACGATGCGAACGTCCGTCCCTGGGTGATCGCCGCCGAGGCAGTGGGTGCAACCGTGCGCTGGATCGACTTCGAGCCCTCGACCGCCGAGTTGCGCACCGAGGACGTCGCCGCACAGCTGTCCGACCGCACCCGGCTGGTCGCGCTGACCGGCGCGTCGAACCTGCTCGGCACCCGACCGGACATCGCAGCGGCGGCGCAACTCGTGCACGACGTGCATGCACTGCTCTACGTCGACGGCGTGCACCTGACGGCGCACGCGGCAGTCGACATGGGAGCCCTCGGTGCGGACTTCTTCGCCTGTTCGCCGTACAAGTTCTTCGGTCCGCACTGCGGCATCGTCGCCGCACAACCCGAACTGCTCGAGCGGCTCTCGCCGGACAAGCTCGCACCCTCGACCGAGCAGGTCCCGGAGCGGTTCGAACTGGGCACGCTGCCGTACGAGCAGATGGCCGGCACGACCGCGGCCGTCGACTTCATCGCCGGGCTGGACGGGCGGTCGTCCGGCCCTTCCCGGCGCGAGCGCATCCTCGCCTCCATGGCCGCGGTGGAGCGGCACGAGGACGCGCTGCGCGAGCAGATCGAGCGCGCGCTCACCGCGCTGCCCGGCGTCACCGTCCATTCGCGCGCTGCCAGGCGCACGCCGACGCTGCTGGTCACCTTCGCCGAGCGCGACGCCGACGAGGCGTACGCATTTCTTGCCGAGCAGGGCGTCAACGCTCCGGCCGGGTCGTTCTACGCCTACGAACCGGCCCGCCGGCTGGGCCTGGGCAGCGCCGGTGGCCTGCGCATCGGGCTGGCTCCCTATACCGATCAGTCCGATGTCGACCGGCTCCTGGAGGGACTGGCGAAGTTCCTCAGCTGAGCAGCGGCCAAGGATGATCAGGTGAAGTTGTCGAAATTTTGCCCCTACGCACGTTGTGTCCGGCCGGTCTGCGGGCCATGATCAACCGTCTACAGCGAGAACGGGCCGGAACGATGCGACAGAACCAGGCGCGGAGGGAACCCCTCCGTGCCCCGTCTCGCCCGAAACACGCGACCGTGTGGGCGCGCATTCCGACCTGGTCGACGCTCGGGCTCGCCGTCGCCGTGCCGGCTGTCGCGCTGATCGCCTACGCCACACCGCTGCTGCAGGGCTCGACACACCACGCCGCTCCGGTCGCGGCGCAGCGTCCCGCGGCAGCAGCGGCCCAGCGCCTGGGTCATGTTTCGTCGTCCGCACCCCTGCCGCAGGCCCCTCTCGACGTGGCCGTCCCCGTAGTCGCCGCCCCGGTGGCGACCGGCGATCCGGCCGTCCAGTACGCCGGTAACCCGAACCCGCCCGAGCAGGTCGCGGCCGTCTCGCCGCTCGCGGCTGACGGGATTCCGCGCACCGCCCTCGATGCGTACGAAAACGCCGCACAGCGGGCGAATCTCATCTATTCGACCTGCCACATCCCGTGGCCGTTGCTGGCCGGCATCGGCCGGGTCGAGTCCGATCACGGCCGCTTCGGCGGGGCGGTGCTCTACTCGAACGGCACGTCCAGCCACAAGATCATCGGCATTCCCCTCGACGGCTCCCGGTCGGCGCGCGTCACGGACACCGACAACGGCAAGCTCGACGGTGACAAGGTCTACGACCGCGCCGTCGGGCCGATGCAGTTCATCCCGTCCACCTGGCGCTCCTACGGCGTGGACGGCAACGGTGACGGCATCGTCGATCCGTTCAACATCTACGACGCGGCGGCAGCGGCGGCCGACTACCTGTGCACGGCCGGTGGCGATCTCGGCACGGAGCACGGCCAGGAACGCGCCGTACTCGCCTACAACCACTCGTCGGCCTACCTGGCCGAGGTGCTCGGCCTCGAGCGCACGTACGCCGCGGGCGTCGGCCTGATCGTCCCGGTCGGACCCGCGCCGCCGACGCCGCCGAAGAAGACGCCGCATCTGCCGCCGGTCGATCCGGGACCGCCGCTCGGGCACCATCCGCACGGCCCGCACCACAGCCACCATCCGACCAAGCAGCCGACCTCGCCCGCGCCGTCCACCTCGACCTCGTCGTCGCCCTCCGACCCGCCGAGTTCGTCCAGCTCGCCCGCGCCGTCGACCTCGGCGTCGTCGAGCAGTTGCCCGACGCCCAGCACGACCGCGTCTACGTCGAGCGGCCGCTCGGGCAGTCCGCGATTGCCCAGCGACTCGTCGACGGCGGATGCACCCGTGAGCGCCGAGGCGCCGTCCGGTTCGGCGACCGGCGCAGGTGACACGGACGCCGGTAGCACGGACGCGGCGAACACCGATTCGTCGTCGGCCGATGCAACGGCATCGTCGTCCGGGTCGACTTCGGCGGTACCCACCTGCTGAGCGCACAATCGAGAGCGTGAGCTACTGGCTCGCGGTCGCGATCGGCGCGCTGTGCTGCGCCGTCCTTTGCACTGCCGCACGACGCCGCCCGGATGCTTGGACGCTCGTCGCCTCACGGTGTCTGGCGGTGCTGCTCCTGGCGACTGCCGCAACGTTCGTCGCAGATCCGATCGCGAACGGGAC
>DASXJN010000176.1:0-10763 GCA_036497365.1 Jatrophihabitantaceae bacterium
CGCTGGGCCGTCCTGCTCGGGGCGGAAGGGCCGGGGCTGACCGCGGCCGCGCTCGAGACCGCCGACCAGCACGTCCGGATCCCCATGGCGGCCGGGGTCGACTCGCTCAACGTGGCGACCGCCGCGGCGGTTGCGTTCGCGCACCTCGCCTGAGACTCGCGAACCTGGCCCGGCGGTCGAACCTCGGACCGAGCTGTGAGTGCCGGGATGCAACAGCAGAAATGCTCAGCAACGTCCTCCTAGGCAGGTATCACCGGGCGGAGCAGAATCTCCTCCCGAACACACCACCCAGGGAGGGTTTTGCATGCGCACTCGAATCGCCATCGCGATCGCCGCAGCCGCACTGACCGCAGGTTCGGTCTACGCCGACGCCGCCGTAGCTGCCTCGCCGTACTCGGCCGCTGCCACGGTGCAGGTCACCGTCCGGCCGGTCACCTCGAGCGGGCACGCCGCGAGCGGTTTCACCGTCAAGGGCGAGCCGACCGGCTCACTCGACTGCAGCGACGGCGCTCCGTCGCAGGGCGCTGTCGACAAGAACATCCTGCAGTGCTTCCCGGACGCCGAGTACGCGATCGCCTGCTGGAAGTCGGCCACGCCGCATCGCGTCCTCTGCATGCGCAACCCCGCGAAGCACCAGTTGGCCAAGATCCCCTTCACCGGGAACTTCGGCCACAGCGCGCCGCCCACGGCCCAGCAACTCGCTCCGCTTCGGCTCGTCCTCGACAACGGCGCCAAGTGCTCGATCCGCGACGGCGGCGCCTGGGGCTCGCTCAAGCATCACCCGCAGTGGCAGGGCGCGTACTCGTGCACGAAGGGCGGCGACGTCTGGCTGCTTCCGAGCTCGAGCCACAACGGCGTGGACGAGTCGCACGCCGCGTGGACGGTGCACACCGCCGACGCGTCCACGGCCAAGCAGACCGTGAGGATCCGCAAGGTCGTCAAGGCGTACTTCGTCGGCACCGCCGCCTAACCATCTTTTGGTATCGGCTGACCAGATTTTCATGATCGAACTGGTCAGTCGGTACCAAATCAAGAGGGGGGCGTCTCGCCGCTCAGCCGGCCGCGGTCGGCCAGCACGAAGAGGTAGACCAGCGACGGCCCGACCAACACGGCGGCAAGTCCGGCGATGACGGCGAGCGCGTCCATCGTGGCGGCCGGCGCGGCGCCCTGCGCAAGCGTGAGGTGCGTGC
This sequence comes from Jatrophihabitantaceae bacterium, assembly GCA_036497365.1. Taxonomy (GTDB): domain Bacteria; phylum Actinomycetota; class Actinomycetes; order Mycobacteriales; family Jatrophihabitantaceae; genus RYN-133. The sequence continues at coordinate 1,191 of DASXJN010000176.1, forward strand.
CCAGCAGGTACGGGTACTGCGCGACCGCCCAGCCGGCCAGGACTGCGGCGACCGCGAGCACGCCGAGCGGACGGACGAGCAACGGGCGGCGCCGCACGATCAGGACGAGCGCACCGATGCCGGCGAGCACCGACACGACCAGGCACGGCCAACCGTTGCGCCACAGGTGCACGTACAGGCGATGCGCGTCGTGGTCGAGCACGAACAGCCCGACCACGGCGACGACACCGGCGGCGATCGCTGCGCCGATCGCCCGACGTTGTGTCCACGCTTCGAGCTCGACATCGTGGCGTCGCTCGGCCTCGGCGCTCAGGAACGCGGCAGCGAGGTAGCCGCAGGTGAGCACGGCCAGCACACCGCCGAGGACCGAGGTCGGGTTGAGCCAGCTCGTGACCTGGTCGCCGTGGCCGGCGCTCGGCACCCGGCCCGCCGCGATCCCGCCGACGACGGCGCCGAAGCAGAACGGTGTGAGCACGGACGAGGCCGCGAAGACCAGTCCGTTCACCTGTTGCTCGGCGGTCCGCATCGACACTTTGCGGAACGCGAATGCGGAGCCGCGCAACACGATCCCGAATGCGGCGATGCCGAGCGGGATGTACTGCGTCGTCATGATCGCGGCGAACGCGGTCGGGAACCCGCTCCACAGGACGACGAGACAGAAGATCAGCCAGGTGTGGTTGGCCTCCCACACCGGGCCGATCGCATGATCGATCAGCTCCCGCGGCCCTCGTCCGCGCGCGGCGCCGCCGGCGGTGAGATCCCACAGACCGGTGCCGAAGTCGGCACCGCCGAAGACGCCGTAGAGCACGACGCCGAGTAACAGCGCCAGCGCGACGAGGGTGGTCACGGCACGCTCGCCGGTTCGTTCTCGTCGTCCGGGCCGTAGGGCGTCGCGACGTCCTCGCCCGCCGCCCAGCGGCGACGCAGCGCACGCAGGGCAAGGACCGCGCCGACGGTGACCCCGGCGTAGATGACGACCGCGCCCGCGAAGAACGGCCAGATGTTGCCCGACGTCTGCACCGCGTTGCGGGTGAGCAGCAGGCCGACGACCGTCCACGGCTGGCGGCCGACCTCGGTAACCACCCAGCCGGTCTCAAGCGAGATCACGGAGACCACGCCACTGATCGCGGTCGCGCGCAGGAACCACGCGCTCGGACGCTCGGCGCGGTGCTTCCACCACCCGAGCGCGAACCACAGCGCGAGTCCGAGCAGCAGGAAACCGGTGCCGACCATGACGTCGAACGCGAGATGGACGACGTTGACCAAATGATCCGGTGGACGGACCGCCTTCGGGATCGCGTCCAATCCGAGGATGCGGGTGGACGGACTGAATCCCGACAGCAGTGAGGCGCCGTCGGGAAGTGGAATCGCGAAGCGCACGTGTCCGTTGCTGAGCACCCCGCCCAGATTCTCGGGGACATGCGTGCCGGTGTGCGGCAGCGCTTCGATGGCGGCGAACTTCGCCGGCTCGTCGTGATAGACGGCACGAGCGATGACGTCGCCCATGAAGATCTGCAACGGGATCGCGACAGCGCCGACGGTCAGCGGCACGAGCAGACCGATCCGGTGATACCGATCGCGACGTCCGCGCAGCATGCCGAACGCGTACACGCCGGCCACGCCGAATCCGGCGACGACGTAGGCGGCGAGCAGCATGTGCAGCGACTCGTACCAGAACGCCTTGTTGAAGAACACCCGCCAGACGTCGACGTCGACAACCCGTCCGCCGCGCATCGTGATGCCGCCCGGGCTGTTCATCCAGCTGTTCGCGGCGACGACCGAGAGCGTGCCACCGATGCCGGAGAGTACGACCGGTAGGCCGGTCCAGAAGTGCGTCCAGGGCGAGAGTCTCGTCCAGCCGTAGATGTAGATCGCGACGAAGATCGCTTCGAGGAAGAAGAAGATTCCCTCGACCGCAAAAGGGATTCCGTAGGCGGCGCCGAAGCGCTGCATGAGACCCGGCCAGAGCAGTCCCATCTCGAACGAGAGCACGGTTCCGGACACCGCGCCGACGGCGAACAGCACCGCGGCGACCTTCGACCAGCGTTGCGCGAGAAGCAACGCATCGGCGTCGCCGTGTTTGATGCCGCGGTAGTTGGCGATCATCGTGATTGCAGTGAACGCGACGCCGAACGGCACGATGATGATGTGGAAGCCGAGCGTGAACGCCATCTGCTCCCGGGCCGGGAGCAGTTGGGACGGGTCGGGTGCAGCCGCGAGCAGCACCCGTCAATTCTTACTCGGAGTCGATCTGCCGATCGGGCACGGGGTGGTCGGCGAGGTAGTGCTCGTCGGACTCGTGCGGCTGACCGGCTCGCGCCAGTACGCTCGCAGCCGTGGGCGGCGCGGATGAGTGAGTGCCGATGAGTGAATCCGCGGCCGGCGTCTCGATCTGGCGTGGCAAGACCGCCTGGGCGCGCCACCGGGCCGCCCCGCTGCGATCGTTCCTGCTGACCGAAGCGGGTAGCGCCGGTGTATTGGTCGTGGCGATCGCCGCCGCACTGATCTGGGCGAATGTCGACGTCGCGTCGTACGAGTCGTTGTGGCACACGAGACTGGCGCTGCGGCTCGGTTCGTACGGCATCACCCGCGACCTGCGAACCTGGGTGAACAGCGGGCTGATGACGCTGTTCTTCCTGGTCGTCGGCCTGGAGGCGCGCCGCGAATTGGATCTCGGCGACCTGCGCGAGCGGCGTCGCTTCATCCTGCCGTTCGCCGTCGGGCTGCTGGGCATGGCCGTCCCGGTAGGGATCTTCCTGATCGCCAACGCCGGCCGGCCGAGCGCGCACGGCTGGGGCGTGGCGATGTCGACCGACACCGCGCTCGCGCTCGGCCTGCTCGCGATTCTCGGACGTAACGTGCCCGACCGAGTGCGCGCTTTCCTGCTGACCGTGTTCGTGGTCGACGACCTGGCCGCGCTCGTCGTGATCGCGACCGTGTACAGCGAGCACATCGAGGTCGGGCCGCTGTGCATCGCGATCGGCGCATACGCGCTGCTCTTGGTGGTCACTGCGCTGCGCATGCGGCAGCGCTCGGTCTACGCGGGTTTGGGCATCGTCGTCTGGGCCGCGCTGCTGACGAGCGGAGTCGACCCGGTCGTCGCGGGCCTGGCGATCGGCCTGTCGGCGACTGCCTATTCACCGACGCGTGGCGAACTGGAAGAGGCGACCGGTCTGTTCCGTCGCATCCGCGAGCAGCCGACACCGGAACTCGCGCGATCCGCGACAGCCGGGCTCACCTCGACACTCTCACCGAACGCCCGGCTCCAGGTCGTCTACCACCCGTGGACGAGCTATCTGATCGTGCCGTTGTTCGCGCTGGCGAACGCGGGGATCTCGCTGAACCCGAGCTTCCTGGCGCACGCGTACACGACCTCGATCACCCTCGGCGTGTTGATCGGCTACGTCGTGGGCAAGCCGGTCGCCGTGCTCGTCACCGCGCAGCTGGTGACGCTGTGCACGCGTGGCCGGGTGCGACCACCGGTCGGCTGGGCCGCGCTGATCGGCAGCGGCACGATCGCCGGCATCGGGTTCACGGTCGCCCTGCTCATCGCGTCCCGCGCGTTCGCCGGTGCCGAACTGAACGAGGCCAAGCTCGGCGCGCTCACCGCCGCCGCTGTGGCCGCGGTGCTCACGTGGCTCGTGTACCGACTGACCGCGCTGCTTCCGCCCGCCCGCCGTGCACGGGCACTGCTCGGCGACACGCGGCTGATCCAGGACCTCATCCCCGCGGTCGATCCCGACGCCGATCACATCCGTGGTCCGGCCAAAGCAACGATCACCGTCATCGAGTTCGGCGACTTCGAATGTCCGTACTGCGGCCGCGCCGAACCGGTCGTGCGCGATCTGCTCGCGGAGACCGACGTCCGCTACGTCTGGCGGCACCTGCCGCTCACCGACGTCCATCCGCAGGCGCAGTTGGCCGCAGAGGCGGCCGAGGCCGCAGCGGCACAGGATGCCTTCTGGCCGATGCACGATCTGTTGCTCGAACACCAGGATCACCTGCGGTTCGCCGATCTGGTGCGGTACGCCGCCGATCTCGGGTTGGACGTCGACCGGTTCGAGGACGAACTCAAACGGCGGTCGCACGAGACACGTATCGCCCAGGATGTCGAATCAGCCGACCTGAGCGGTGTGTCCGGCACGCCGACGTTCTTCGTGAACGGGCAGCGTCACTACGGCGCGTTCGACCTCGATTCGTTGAAGGCCGCGGTCAAGACCGCTCGTGCCCAGGCCAAGGTGAACGCGGCAGCGCAGAACTGACGTTCGCCGCTACTCTCGATCCGTGCTCGGGAGCTCAGTGTCTGAGTGGCACTGGCCGGACGCTGCGACCGTCGCCGTATCGTTCACCTTCGACGTCGACGCGGAAGCCGGCTGGCTCGGGGCCGGCGAGCAGTATGCGCGTCGGCTGACGACCATGTCCGAGGGGCGATTCGGTGTGGTGCGCGGTCTGCGTCGGGTGGCCGGGTTGCTCCAGAGGTACCAGGTGCCGGCGACGTTCTTCGTTCCCGGCTACACCGCCGACCGGTACCCCAGCGAGATCGCGGCATTGCTCGAGGCGGGCCATGAACTGGCGCACCACGGTCACATGCACTTGCGCAGCGATAAGGCCGACGCGAAGTCGCAACGCGTCGAGATCGAGATGGGACTGAAGTCCCTCGACGCGCTGGGCGTACGTCCGTCCGGCTACCGATCACCGTCGTGGGAGCTGACTCCCGAAACATTCGATCTCTTGCTTGAGTTCGACTTCGACTACGACTCGTCCTGCATGGGCGACGACCGGCCGTACTGGGAGCACTACGAGGGGCGACACATACTGGAGTTGCCCGTGCACTGGTCGCTGGACGACTGGCCACGGTTCGGGTGGAGCATCGACGGTGGCGGCAATGTGGGGGCACCCGCTGACCTTTATGACTCGTGGCTGGCCGAGTACCGGCTCGCCCGTCACGAGCGCAGACACATCACGTTCACGATGCACCCCGAGGTGATCGGCCGTGGCCAGCGCTTCGTCGAGTTGGAACGGTTGATTGCGACGATCGCCGAAGACGAGGACGTATGGTTCGCGCGCCTTGACGGGGTGGCCACGCACGTGCGCCCGGCGCTGGACGCCGGCCCGTGACGCGGGAGTTCCGGTCGAGCGAGACGCTGCCGCGACGGCGCGGGGAGGAGTTCGGCGAGACCTACCGCGCCGAGATTGCGCGGACGATCGCCGGTTACGACGCCGTGTTCGCGACGCGGCTAAGCGATGCTGCGGAAGTCGCGAACCGTGTGGCGGCATCGACGCTCGGCGAGATCGAGCGTTTCGCACAGCCGCTGAATGAAGAGCTGCGCGGCATGGCGGCGGGCTCGGGCCAGCCGGTCGAGCGGCTGGCCGCGATCAATGCGCGCACTGAGGTGCTTGCGGCACTCGGTCTGCACTCGCGCGGCGAATGCTCCACGGTCGTGTTCTTGGGCGACGACCTCGACGAACCGGTCGCGCTGCAGAACTGGGACTGGTTCGCCGGGATGTCGGAGAACTGGTTGGTGTGGACGATCCCGCATGAGGACGGACGCGTCACCACGACGCTTACCGAGTACGGCATCCTCGGCAAGATCGGCATCAACAGCGCGGGCGTCGGCGTACTCTTCAACATCCTGCATCACCGCCTGGACGGTGCGCGGTCGAATGGCGTCCCAGTGCACGTTCTGGCTCGACAGGTTCTCGACGGCGCGACTGACGCGAACGCCGCGCTGGTCACCATCGCCAACGCACCGGTGACGGCGTCGACGGCGATCACCGTCGTCGCGGGCTCGGATGCGGGCAAGACGGCGATCACGGCGGAGGTCTGGCCGGACGGTCCCTGCTTCGTCCTCCCGAATGCGGACGGTCTACTTCTGCATACCAACCATTTCCTGGCAACGGCAGCGCAATCGGGTGACCGTGAGCCGCTCGACGCGCCGGACACCCTGATCCGCTACGAAGTGCTGCAAAGGTCCTTGCACCCGCAGCGGGACAAGATCACGGCTGCGCACGTCCGCACCGTGCTCACCTCGCACGTTGGCGGCACCGGAGCGATCTGCTGCCACCCGGCGCCGGACGGGTCGCCGGAGGAGCAGTACGCCACCCTGGCCACCGTCCAACTCGACTTCGACGCACGCACGGTCGTCGCGACAGCCGGCGCCCCGTGCGGTGGCCGGCACTGACCGGTAGCCGTCACCACTCGTCGGATGTGACAACCGCCTTCATCTGGTCGAGGGTGAGCGGCGGCTTCGGCGCGAGCACCCGGCTCTCGCCCTTCGGGTCGCTCTCGTTGCTCACATGCATGAGCAGTTCGACGCCGTCCGGGTGTACGAGGTCGACCTCGTAGGTGACCCCGTCGGGTGCCCCATCCAGCGGTTCGTGCCCGAGCGCCAGCGAGGAGCCGTCGGCCAGCTCGGTGACCGAGCAGGTCGACAGGTCCGGGTCGTCACACATGGCCTTGTCGCCCGGTGCGGTCTGCAGGATCTGCAGGTCGTATCCGCCGGTCACAGTGTCCGACGATGTCAGGGCGCCACCGATGAACGTGTCGCCGCCGAGCTTGTTGGGCGTGGGAATCGGCAGGTCGCGCTGGTGTATGCGCTTGCCGGACGGCGTGAAGATCGGTGCGGTGGCCTTGTTCGCACCGCCCGATCGTTGCGTGACGGTGAACGTGGCCAGGTCGCCGAGCACGACTTTGAATTTCGCCGCGAGGTCGTCCGGTGTCTTCGGGACGACGATGTCGTCGGTCGCCTTGGCATGGTGCTTAGCACGATGCTTCTCGGGGGTCTTCGTGACCGCGTGCCCCGAGGAGTGCGTCGGATGCTGCGAGCCGGCCGCACCGCCCGCCGGCGCGGGGGTGTTGCCGTCTCGGGTGAGCAGCGCTGTGCCGGTCGCGAGTGCCGCGACGGCCACGACGGTCGCGGCGACCAGAGGTGCGGTGCCGCGGTGCCGAGCGGGTGCCCGCTGCGGCTGCTCGGCACGCTCGTCCGCGCGACGTTCGAGTTCGCGAAAAGCGTCGCTGAGGGTGCGCAGATCGCTCATGATTGGGTCTCCAGGTTCGCGTAGGCGATCGGTGTGGTGTCGAGGCGGAGCGCGGTGAGCGCGCGTGAGATGAGGCTTCGTACGGTCCCTTCGGCGCAGCCCAGGTAGTCGGCGATGCCGGCGTCGTCGAGCCCGACGTAGAACCGCAACACGACCGCGGCGCGCTGCCGCTTGGACAGCTGGGCGAGCCGCCCGATCATGGCGTCGCGTTCGGCGTGCTGTGCGGCTGCATCGCCGACCGGCAGATTCGGCTCGACGTCGGCGCGAGGGACGGTCCGGGCCAGCCGGCGCCGCCACGAGAGGTACTCGTTGACGATCATGCGGCGGACGTACGCGTTCGGCTCGGCCATCAGCGAGATCCGATCCCAGCGTTCGAACGCGCGGCCGAGCACGTCGCTCACGAGATCGTCGGCGAGCCACGTCTGGCTCGTCAGGATCGTGGCGAAGCGCATGAGGGCCGGTCGTTGCCCGGCGACGTAGTCGGTGAAATCCACCCGCATCGTCCTGTTCTGCGACTCGGCTCTCGAGATCGTGCTCCTTAACGGCGCAGCCGGCCGATCTGTTGCATAGCTATCCCGGCAGCACCCGTTGTTGCGCGGCCGGCAGGGTCGCCCACCACCGGGCATAGCGGCGGTACACATTCGGATCCCGGTCGGCGAGGAACGCGACGAGCCGGCGGGCCTCGGCGGCCAGTTCGTCCCACGCGAGCTTGGGCAGCTTGTCGAAGGCGGTGGCCTCGATGCCGCCGTCGACCGGACGCCACACACCCGCGACGTACCCGTCCACCAGTAGCGCCGGCAGTACGTCGCCGTTGGTGCGGATGACGATCTTGCGGTAGTCGGGCGGGATGATCCGGCTGCGGTCGCTGTAGGCGAGCAGGCAGCTCTCCCACATCGGGAGCAAGCGCGGCGGTGCCGGTGTGTCGGCGTCCGCGATCAGGCCGTCGGAGACGTCGTAGAGCGTGGTGCGATCAGCACCTTCGAGTTCGACGACGTCCTCGCCGAGTGCCGCCAGCGCCTCGCGGACGGCGGGACGCAGCACCATGGTGAATTGCGCGATGTCGAGAACCGAGGCAGGTCCGAACGCGCCGAGGTAGCGGCGCACGAGATGTTGGATCGCAGCTTCGCGGAGGAGCGGCTTCCGCAGCTTCGGCGCGGCGCGATAGGACGGGCGCAGGCCGAACGACCACGGCTTGGTGGTCACCGCATGGTGCAACGGCCCGAACGTCTTCAATGCCCACCACAGCCGGGTGTCTGTGGCCGGGCCGAACGTCTCGTCGAAGTGCGCCTCGATCTCGGCACCGGTGCGCGGGTGTTCGGTGTACTTCCGTAGGTGCGGCACCGCTTCGTCGGCGTCCGCGACCGTCAGCCCGGTGGACGTGTACCGCTTGTCGTACAAGCGTGATGCACGCAGCGTCTGTGTCATCGCAGCATGAAACGGCGGGTAGTCGTCGGCGTGGACGGCATGCAGGGTGATGCGCATCAGGCTGGCTTTGACGACCGCCCGCTCGGCGAACGCGGTGTCGAGGTCAGCGGCGTCGAAGCCGGCGATGCGGTTCCACAGCGCGACGTACGGCGACGCCGGCTCTTGAGCCTGCAGCGCGGCAATGCGCCGCACCGCGTCAGGAACCTCGAGCGGCACGCGCTCGAGCAGCAGCTGGCGCGCCAGCGTCGTGCGGTTCAGCTGCCGCGCCGTGATCATGCCCGGATCGTAAAGGCCCCCGGCGCGCTAGCGCGATAACGTGCGCCTATGGCCCGGACCGATCCGCGGGTGGACACCTTTCTCGAAGGCCTGGCGCCGTGGCAGCAGGCCATCTGCCGACGTGTCCGGCAGCTGCTGCACGAGGCCGATGCCGACCTGGAAGAGACGATCAAGCGCACCGACCGTCCGTACTTCGTGCTGGACGGGAACGTGGCCGCGCTGCAGGCCACCAAGGATCACGTGAACGTGTTCGTCTACGACCCGATCGCCGACGACCCGCACCACGTGATCAATCAGGGCCAGGACAACGCGACCGCCCGCTCCGTGCAGCTCCGGCCCGACGACGAGATCGATGGGGACGGGCTGCTGCTCCTGTTCCGGGCGGTGATCGCCAACAACCGCGCGGGCGGTTGGCGCAAGCTGCGGAGCTAACTGCGCAGCACGGCCTGCGACTGGGTTGTCTCTGCGACCAGACGTCCCGAATCGTCGGTGAGTGCGGTGCGCACGAGGATCGAGCTGCGCCCGACGTGCACCGGTCGCGCGATCGCCGTCACCGTCCCTTCGCGCACCGCGCGGACGTTGTCGGCCGGCTCATCACGGCGCCGCGCGCAGGTCCGTCATCTGTCCGCTTCCTCCCCGGTGTCGGCAATTTCGGATGACTCTATTGACATCACCGGGGGAGAAGGGCGCGAACCCCGAAGGCATGTCCGGGGAAGTTCAGGGCGATGCCAGGGCAGCTCCCGATGCGCCGCGCGGCGCCGTTGACGCACGCTCGTAGCCACAACGAACAACCGCTACGAGGAGAACGACAATGGACAACATTCGCGACTGGTT
>DASXJN010000177.1:0-4874 GCA_036497365.1 Jatrophihabitantaceae bacterium
CGTCTCGATCGACGGCAGTTGCCAGGGGCTGCACTACGTGCAGACCGGCGAACTGGACGCCGATGCGGTGCAGTACCCGGGCAAGATGGCCGCGCTCGGGGTGTCGTCGATCGCCAAACTCGCGCGCGGCGGCAAGAAGCCGGCAAAGACGAGCGGCAAGGCTTTCCTCGACACCGGAACCGCGCTGGTTGCCACGGATCGTCCGGACAACCTCAAGGTGCAGTCGGTGCAGGACGCATTGAAGCGTTGCTGGGGACCGGGATCCACCGGATGAGCGAGAGGCACGCATCGTGACAGACACCGAGACGCAGTCGCACGCCGACAGCGATTCCGCAGCGAGCGTCGACGACCTGCTCGCCGGCCGGAAGCGGACCGTCGCCGAGCGCATCCAGCACGTGCTGCACGGGCATCTCTGGCTGAGCCCGCTCATCGTGCTGGTGATCGCCGTGATCGCGTTCGCGATCGCGTCGCCCGGCTTCATGCGTGCGCAGGCGATCTCGCTGCTGGTGCAGGAGACCGCGGTCGTCGGCGCGCTGGCCGTCGGGCAGACCGTGATCATCCTGACCGCGGGCATCGATCTGTCGATCGGACTGGCGATGGTGCTGTCGTCGCTGGTGATGGCCAAGCTCGTCTATGACTCGAACGTGCCCGGCCTGCTGGCGCTCATCATCGGCGCGCTGGTCGCCGTCGCGACCGGTTTGTTCAACGGGCTGCTCGTGACCCGGCTGAACCTGCCACCGTTCATCGTCACGCTGGGCAGCCTCGGCATCTTCACCGCGGTGTCGCTGCTGTACGCGCAAGGTCAGACGATCGCGTTGAAACCGAACTCGCTGATCCTCTGGACCGGCAAGTCGTTCAGCATCGGCAGCTTCAACGTCACGTACGGCGTGCTCATCATGATCGTGCTGTACATCGTGGTCGGCTTCGCGCTGCACTTCACCGCGTGGGGACGCCACCTCTATGCCACCGGCGACGACCGCGAGGCCGCCGGCCTGGCCGGCATCAGCACCAAGCGCGTGCTGCTCTCGGCCTACGTGGTCGCAGGCGTCACGGTCGCGGTCGCCGCCTGGATCGTGTGCGGCCGCGTCGGCGGCGCCGACCCGAACAGCGGCCTGAACTACAACCTGCTCAGCATCACCGCGGTCGTGATCGGCGGCACGAGCCTGTTCGGCGGGCGCGGTGTCGTGTTCGGGACGCTCATCGGAGCGCTCATCGTGCAGGTCTTCAACAACGGGCTCGCGCTGGCCAACGTCGACCCGAACTACCAGGTGCTCGCGACGGGTGTGCTGGTGATCCTGGCCGTGTCCGTGGATCAGTGGATTCGGCGGGTTCGGGCATGAGCGGCGGTTGCGGAGCGAGGGATACACGATGAGCGACGCGATTCTCGAGGCGAACGGGCTGGTCAAGCTCTTCGGGCGCGTGGTCGGCCTGCGCGGCGTCGACCTGACCCTGTACCCCGGCGAGGTGCTCGCCGTCATCGGCGACAACGGCGCGGGCAAGTCGACGCTGATGAAATGCCTCTCCGGCGCGATGCAGCCGGATCGCGGCGAGATCACCGTGGAGGGGAAACGCGCGACTTTCAAGTCGACGCAGGACGCCCGCGACGCCGGTATCGAAACGGTCTACCAGAACCTTGCCGTGGCGCCGGCGCTCGACATCGCGAGCAATCTCTACCTGGCCCGCGAGATCCGGCGCAAGGGTCCGCTGGGGAGCGTGTTCCGCATGCTCGACACGGGCGCGATGCGCGAGGAGAGCAAGGCGCACGTCAAGAGTCTCGGCATCAGCACCCTGCAGAACATCGGTCAGGCCGTCGAGACGCTGTCGGGCGGACAGCGCCAGGCGGTGGCGGTCGCGCGTGCCGCCACCTTCGGCAGCAAGGTGGTCATCCTTGACGAGCCGACGGCCGCTCTGGGCGTGCGCGAGACCAACCAGGTGCTCAAGCTCGTGACCGAGATGCGGGAACGTGGCCTGGGCGTGATCGTGGTCAGCCACAACATGCCGAACGTGTTCGACACGGCGGACCGTATCCAGGTGATGCGGCTCGGCGGCACGGCGGCGGTGATCACGCCGAAGACGCACTCGATGCAGGACGCGGTGGCGATCATGACCGGCGCGATGACCGTGTCGGACGACGAGCAAACCCTCGGCCCAGCACCCAAGGACGACGACACCAACTGATCGCTTCCTCCCCGGTGTTGTCATTTTCCGACCGGATTTTTGACATCACCGGGGGAGAAGCGCTGCTGGTAGATGTGATCGACGAGCTGGCGGGCGGCGTACTGACCGGTGACCACCAGGTTGTGTCCGGGCTGGCCGAGGACGACACCGGTGATCTCGACCAGTCGCACGCCGACGATGCGGCGGGCGCGGAACATGAAGCATCCGCCGGCTTCGTCGGTCGAGCCGGTCTTGATGCCGACGAAACCGTCCTGACCGAGCAACTGGTCGGTGTTGCGGACGTCGCCGGCCACCGGCAGCCGCGCCGAGCGTTGGTCGACGATCGCCGCGAACACCGGCAGGCGCATCGCCGCGCCTGCCAGCCGCAGCTGGTCGGACGCCGTCGACACCGTGGTCGCGCGGAATCCGCTCGGATCGGTGTATCGCGTGCCGACCATGCCGAGCCCCGCGGCGGCTGTGTTCATGCGTGCCACGAAGGCCGGCACGCTCCCGCCGACCCGTCGCGCCAGCATGATCGCGACGTTGTTCGCCGACGGCAGCAACAATGCGGTGAGCGCCTGCCGTTCAGTGAGCACCTCGCCGCGCGCGAGGGCGAGGATCGATTCGTCGCGGCCGGCTCGGCGTGCGGTGTCTGCGACGTCCCCCGCCGTGACCTGCAGCGTGAAGCCGTCCGAGTCCGGCGTCAGCGGCGCCGCCTTGAGCACGAGATAGGCCGTCATCACCTTGGCCAGGCTGGCGATCGGCGCGGCATGCTGCCCGGGACCGATCTCGGGTGCCTCGGTGCCGATGACGTACGCCGCCTGGCCGCTCGCGGGCCAGCCGCCGGTGCCGAGGTAGTGCCGGCGCGCATCGGCGTTGCGGTGCGTGATGACGGCACCGACAGTGATGAGGGCGACGGCGGCGAGGACGAGGGCTAGGCAGATTCGGCGGAGGTACGCAGGCATGTCGAGCACGTTCGCAATTCGGCGTTATCGTCAACGTTCGCAGCGTCCTTATGGTGCGCTTATGTCGGCGCCGGAAGGCTGACCGCGACTCGAAGGAGACGAACCCCCGTGCGCGTCCTGCTCGCCGACGACGAACGGCTGCTCGCCGACACCGTGGCGGACGGGCTGCGCAAGCTCGCGATGGCTGTCGACGTCTGCTACGACGGCGAGGCCGCGATGGAGCGGCTCGGCGTCAACCGCTACGACGTCGCCGTGCTGGACCGCGACATGCCGGGGCGCACCGGCGACGAAGTCTGCCGCTGGATGGTCAACTCGTCGCTGGGCACCCGCATCCTGATCCTGACCGCCGCGGCGGGCATCCGTGACCGGGTCGACGGTCTCGGCCTCGGCGCGGACGACTACCTCACCAAACCGTTCGCATTCGCCGAGCTCGCCGCCCGCATCCAGGCACTCGCGCGCCGGCCACCGGCTGCCTATGCCCCCGTGCTCGAGGTGGCCGGCGTCGAGCTCGACGTGCCGAGGCACCGCGCTTTCCGGGACGGCCGGCTGCTGGACCTGACGCCGAAGGAATTCGCCGTCCTGTCGGTGCTGATGCACGCCGCGGGCCAGATCGTGACGGCCGAGCAGTTGCTCGAGCAGGCGTGGGACGAGCACGCGGACCCGTTCACCAATGCCGTGCGGGTCGCGGTGATGACGTTGCGCCGCAAGCTGGGCGACCCGGCGATCGTGCACACCGTGCCGAGAGTCGGCTACCGGTTCGGGGACGAGGGCTGATGCGCCTGACACCGCGCCGGCGGTTCACGATCGCGATGCTCGTGAGCTGGCCGATCGGCATGCTCTACCTGTACTGGCTGTTCGAGAACGGCATCAACGTCCTGCGCTGGTACCGCAGTGGCAACGTCTCGTGCGGCGGGCGCTACGTCACCGTCCTGAACAGCTGCGACCCGACGACGTACAACGTGTGGCTCGCCTGGTTCGAGATCATCGTGATCACCGGGCTCATGATCGCGTTCGGCTTCATGCTCGCGCGCTGGGTGCTGCGCCCGGTGCGGCAGATGGCCGACACGGTCGCCGCGCTCGGGCCGACCAGCCTCGGCATGCGCTTGCGCATCGACGGTCCGCGTGACGAGACCCGCCGGCTCGCCGAAGCCATCGATGTGATGCTCGATCGCGTCGCCGAGGGCTACGAAGCGCAACGTCGCTTCGCGGCCAACGCCTCGCACGAGCTACGAACCCCGTTGGCGACTCAGCGCGCCCTGATCGAGGTCAGCCTCGGCTCGGCGCTGACCTCCGAGCAGCTTGACCTGCTCTCACGGCAATTGCTCGCCACCAACGAGCGCAACGAGTCGCTGGTCGAAGGACTGCTGGTGCTCGCCGAGACCGAGCGCGGCCTGATGACCAACGCCGAACAGCGACTCGACCTGCTCGCTGCCGCGGTGGTCGAGACGATGCGACCCACGGCGGTCGAACGTGGCATCCGCGTCGACGTGGAGCTAGCGCCGGCAACCGTCTACGGCGAGCAACCGCTGCTCGAGCGGTTGGTCACGAACCTCGTCCAGAACGCGATCAAGTACAACGACGAGAACGGCTGGGTCTGCGTCCGCACCGCTGCGCCCGGTGAGCTCAGCGTGGCGAACAGCGGGCCGCGCGTTCCTCCGGAACAGGTGCCGGGTTTGTTCGAACCGTTCCGCCGGGCGCGCGGCGATCGACTCGACCACGGCGGGGGAGTCGGCCTCGGCCTGACGATCGCGC
>DASXJN010000178.1:0-8667 GCA_036497365.1 Jatrophihabitantaceae bacterium
ACCTGGCCGAACGAGATCTCGTGCCCGGCCGGCGCCCACGCCTCGTCCTGTGCGAGCACCGCGCGCACCGTCAGCCACGACTCGCGCTCGGCCGAAGCCACCGACGGCACAGGCAGGACCACCGACTCTCCCGCCACGACCGGCGGCACGGTCAGTACACCCGACGCGAGCGTCTGTTGGTCGTCGTCGTGGCTCCAGACGAACCGCAGGCCGTCGAGGGACGAGAACTGGTGCAGGTTCTCGATGCGCAGACCGTCCTCGACTCCGGTGATGCGCACCGGCGCGAACACTTGCTTCAGCTCGATCAGCCCGGGTGACGGCGTGCGATCCGGGAACACGAGGCCGTCCGCGACGAAGTTCCCGTCGTGCAGCTCTTCACCGAAGTCGCCGCCGTAGCCGTAGAACTCGCCGTGCTCGTTACGGGTACGCAGTCCGTGGTCGATCCACTCCCAGATGAAGCCACCCTGACAGCGCGGGTACTTCTCGAACAGCTGCTGGTACTCGAGCAAGCCGCCCGGCCCGTTGCCCATCGCGTGCGCGTACTCGCACTGGATGAACGGCATCTTGCGCCGGCGCGCGTCGAGCTCCGGATCGGACAACGCCGGCTCGACGCCGCGTCCGATCTCGTCCACCTCGGCGTGCGTCGCGTACATGCGGCTGTAGACGTCGGTGTGCTCGCAGGTCCAGTCGCGCTCGTAGTGCAGCGGACGGGACGGATCGCGCTGCCGGGCCCACTGCGCCATCGCGCCGAGGTTGCGGCCTCGCCCGCTCTCGTTGCCCAGTGACCACATCACGACGCAGGGATGGTTCTTGTCGCGCTCCACCATGCGCTGCATGCGGGCGACCAGTTCGTCGCGCCAGCGCGGGTCTTCGGACGGGTTGTCGGCGACCGGCGGCCAGCCGTCGACCGGCGGGGGCACGGACTCGTGCGTCATGCCGTGCGTCTCGAGGTCACACTCGTCCACGACGTACAGGCCGTACTCGTCGCACAATTCGAGCAGCCGCGGGTGCGGCGGATAGTGGCTCGTGCGCACCGCGTTGATGTTGTGTCGCTTCATCAGCAGGACGTCGGTGAGCATGTCCTGCTCGGTCATCACGCGACCGCGGTCGGGATGCACGTCGTGCCGGTTGACACCACGGAAGAGCACCCGGCTCCCGTTCACCTGCAGGATGCCGTCCACGATCGCCACTCGGCGGAACCCGACGGACAGCTGCACCGTCTCGCTGGGTGACGCGACCCGTGCCGCATACCGCCGAGGCGACTCGGCCGACCACGGCGCAACGCCCGGCACGCGCACGGTCTCGCCGGCCGCGAGATCGACCCCCAACTCCTCGATGCGCAGCCGCACGCCCTCGGCGGCGTCGAGTGTCAGCACGCCCGCACCGGTGGCCGGGTCGAAATCGGCGTGCACGAAGAAGTCCTCGACGCCGCCGTCCGGACGGTGCAGCAAGGTGACGTCGCGGAAGATCCCGGACAGCCACCACATGTCCTGGTCCTCCAGATAGCTGCCGGACGACCACTGGTGCACCCGCACGGCGAGCAGGTTCGGCTCGGTTCGGTCGACGATGTCGGTGATGTCGAACTCGGCCGGCAGCCGGCTGCCGGCGGTGATGCCGACCTCGTGCCCGTTCACCCAGACCCGGCCCAGCGAGTCGATGCCGTCGAAGCGCAGCACGATCGCTCCGCCGGACCAGTCCGACGGCACGGTGAAGCTGGTCCGGTAGTCGCCGCTCGGATTGTCGGACGGCACGTGCGGGGCATCGATCGGGAACGGGTAACGCACGTTCGTGTAGGCCGGCGCGCCGTAGCCGTGCAGCTGCCACAGTGCCGGGACGGGCAGCTCGTCCCAGCCGGAGTCGTCGGCGTCCGGCGCGGCGAAGCCGTCGTCCGGTGCGCCGGTCGCGCTGTAGCGGAACCGCCACGTTCCGGACAGATCGAGCGACCCCGCGTCCGAGCGCTGCCAGGCGCGGGGCGGGCGAAGCCCGCGCTCGGGCCGGAACCGCTCCCAGTACAGGTCGCTCGCCACGCGCCCATCATCGGGCATCGGCCGGTCGAGGTTGCGCGCCGGGGTTGATCGAGGCGTTGCCGCAGCTTGCGCCCGGGCTGAGACTTCGCCGAAATGTCATGTGAGGTTGTTGTTAACTTGACGAGGAATCTCGGGTACTCTTGAGATCGTCTCTTTACATTGACTTTACATTCTGACGTTCCTCAAGCGAGTGGTGGTCGAGCTGTGTCTCCGGTCGGACGCACCCGCACTGCGGTGCTGGGTCTACTGCTGACTGGCGCCTGCCTGCTCGCCGTCCCGGCGGCCGTTTCGGCTACACCCGGCTCACCGACACCGACGCCGACCCCGACACCCGTTCTGATCCCGCCTGCGCTCTCGCCGATCCTCGGCGCGCAGGTGCAGGAGGCCAAGGACGCCGCGGACAAGCACGTCAGCGACGTCAACGCCAGCGTCAAGCAACAGGCCAAGGCCGTCGCCGATGCCTCGGCCGCCGCAGGCCTGGCCGAGCAGGAGTACACCGCCCAGCTCGCCGTGCAGAACCAGGCAAAGGCGAACGAGGCCGCTGCGCGAGCGCGCGTGACCACCGCGCAGGACGACTACCGCAACGCCTACGCCGCCTTCGCCGCGTCCGCCGTCTCGGCCTACGAGAGCGACTCGGCGCCCGACTCGCTCGGTTCGTCCCCGCTCGGCTCGCTGCTGGTCGTCGACGACCCCACCGCGGTCCTCGACGCCACCGCCGAGCACCAGATGCTCGCCGACCACCAGGCCAACATGGTGACCCGGATGGCGATGGCCAAGGACGAGATGCAGCAGGCCGAGAAGCAACAGGCCGCCGCCCTCGCCGACATCAAGACCCAGACCGCGCAACTGGCGCGGATCCGCGCCGCGGCCGCCTCCGCGCTGGACACGGCGCAGACCGCGATGCAGCAGTTGCAGAGCAAGCTCGCCGACGCGAAGAAGACCCGCAAGCAGGCCGACGCCGCGCTCGACACCTTCCTCGGCGGCTGGTCGGCCGCCGAACCGGGCCGGGCCGGGCAGCTCAACGAGCAGTACGAGCGGATCGCGCTCAAGGTCCGCAACGATCCGCCTGCGCCGGCGGGCACGCACTGGACGGCCGCGATGGGCCGCACGGTCGTCGATCGCGCGCTGCAGTATCTCGGCACGCCGTATGCCTGGGCCGGCGGCAGTATGACCGGCCCGACCCCCGGTCAGTGCGTCAGCGGAGCCGCGCGCAACGACTGCCACCTCATCGGGTTCGACTGCTCGGGCCTCGCGCTCTACTCGTGGGCGCCGTACCGTGCGCTAGCGCACAGCGCTGAGGTGCAGTACAGCTCCGGTTCGGTGCACCCCGACCCGTCCGCGCTGCTGCCGGGCGACCTCGTCTTCTGGAGGAGCAACCACGCGGTCAGCGGCATCCACCACGTCGCGATCTACGTGGGCAACGGGAACGTCATCCAGGCACCCGAGTCCGGCGACATCGTCCGGATCACGCCGCTGCAGAGCGTCTCGCGCGGGTACTTCGGAGCCACCCGCCCGATGAGCTGAGCCAGCTGGCCAGACTGTTGGCCGCGATGCAGGGCGACACGCCGACGAACACCCTGCACAGAGGCCAAGTACCGGGCGGCTCCGGTAGCGCGACTCGACAATGAACCCGCTCGACAATGAACCCGCTCGACAATGAACGCTGTGCCGCAGTTCGTACGGCGTGTCGTGCCGCACCACGTTCAGCGTCGCCGGCCCGCTCCGATCCGCTCAGCTCAGCTCACCTCAGCTCAGCCAGACCTAGCTTGATCAACAGGCGTGAACGGCCCCGATAGGGCGTTTCGGGCCTGTTGATCATGCAAAGACGCGGAAAGCGGTCGGGTCACAGACCGCCGGCTGGGGCCGTCCCGACCTCGGGATCGGGGGGATCAGTGTGAGAAGTCGGGACGGCCTGCCGTCAGCGCGGAGAGAATCCTGCGCTTCACAAGAATCTTACTTGCGATCTTGACGTGGATGCAACCCTAAATCCGAACTTTTCCGACGCTGCGCGCGCTGACGCCCCGCAGAATTCGGCTGGGCAGACTTCCAGGATGTCCCGGGGCGCCTTCTCGACCGCGCAGCTCGTCCGCGCCCGGCGACTCGGCCCGCGCGCCCGGCTGGCGGTCGTCGCGGCGTTCCTGGCCTTCGTGCCCTTCACCGCGCTGCTGCTCCTCGTCGTGGTCGGCAACGACCCGCTGCTCGACCTCGACTCCGCCCTCGAGTCGGACATGCACGGTTACGCGGTCGCGCATCCCGGCTTCACCTCGGCCATGCGCGCGGTCAGCACCGTCGCGACCCCGGTGGCCTGGTGGGCCGTACTCGTGCCGCTGACCGTCGTCCTGCTCGTCCTGCGCCAGTTCCGGTCAGCCGCGTTCGTCCCCGTGACGTTCCTCAGCAGCGTGGGGCTCAACCGGGCGCTCAAGGCGCTGGCCGCCCGGCCCCGGCCGGTGCTGCCCCATCCCGTCGCGCACGCCGGCGGGTTCTCCTTTCCGAGCGGTCACGCCCAGGCCGCCACCGTCGGCTGCGGGATCGTCCTGGTGCTCGTGCTGCCGCTCCTCGCACGAACCTGGCGCATCACCGCGATCGCAGCCGCGGCGCTCGTCGCGGCCACGGTGAGCTTCTCGCGCATCGCGCTCGGAGTGCACTTCATGACCGATGTCGTAGGCGGGTTGCTCGTCGGCGCCTGCTGGGTGCTGGCGATGGCGGCGGCGTTCGGAGTTCGGCCCACCCCGCAGACGGCGAAGGGCGGAACAGCGTAATGCGGTTCCGCCCTTCGCGAGCCTTACTTGGTCAGAACTTGGTCAGACAGCGCGAACGTTGCTGGCCTGCGGCCCCTTCGGGCCGCTCTCGACGTCGAACTCGACGCGCTGGTTCTCTTCGAGGTTGCGGTAGCCGTCGCCGGTGATGCCGCTGTAGTGGACGAAGACGTCCTTGTCGCCCTCGTCGGGAGTGATGAAGCCGAAGCCCTTCTCACCGTTGAACCACTTGACGGTTCCCTGTGCCATTGCCGTTCTCTTTCCGTGATGCGGGTCAGGCCGGACACCTCGTCCGGCCCGGGTACTGCCAAACTTCCCCACACTCACGCGCGACAAGCTTGCAGACAACCGCAGGCAAAGCTACCAGCCGGCTAGGGCCCGGTGCCGGTCGAGAACGGCTCAGAAGAAGAACCGGCGGCGGGTGCGGCTGGGCTGCTTGGGCTCGCCGGTCACCATCCGGGTGCGCAGCCAGCCGTTCTTCTGCTCGATCCGGCCCAGTTCCTCGGCCAGCCACGCGGCGCCGGGCGGGCGCTCGGCCGGGTCGGCGTTCAGGCCCCAGACCAGCAGATCGGATAGCTCCAGCGGGACGTCGGGCGCCATGATGGGCCGTACCCCGCCGGCAAGGATGCGCAGACTGACCGCGGCCGGCGACTCCCGGTCGTAAGTGCGGAAAGCGGCCCGTCCGGCAACCATTTCGTACAACGTCGACGTGAGCGCGTACACGTCCGTGGCCGCCGTCGGCGCATCGCCGAGCAGCAACTCGGGCGCGGTGTGCGCGGTGGTTTCGTGGACGCCGACCACGGCCTGTTCGTTGTTCGCCACGGCGGCGCTGAAGTCGGCGAGCACCGGCTCGTCGAACTCGGTCAGCAACACGTTGCCGGGACGCACGGCACAGTGCACCAGGTGTGCGCGGTGCACCGTCTCGAGAGCTCCGGCGATCTTGATCGCGATCGAGACCGCGGCCGGGACGGACAGGCGTTGTTCGCGCACCGCGATAGCGGCCGAACTCGGGCAGGCCTCGAGCACCAGAGCAGGACGGCCGTCCGCGAGGGTGGTGCGCTGGTAGAGCGTGACGATGTTCGGGTGCGTGCCCAGCATCGCCAGGTAGTTCGCTTCGCGCTGGAGTGCCTCGTGGATGAACACCGGGGCGGACTCGTCGATCACCTTGAGGCCGACCGCGCGGCCGGTTCCGGACTCGCGCGCGGAGTACAGCGAGACCGCGCCGACCCGGTCCAGCAGTTGCAGACCGGCGAAGCGCGGTGCCTCGGCCCCGCTGGAGGGCGAGCCGTCGGTCGTGGTCGCCAACGACGACGTAGACGCAGCAGACACAGGTACACACCCTCCTTCCGGCATGTCCAGGTTACTTCACGGTTGCTTTACAAACGCCGGAACGGGGCAACACTTTCGGCAATCTTGAGCGCACGAGACCCGCCCTTGAGCGGAGCTGTCGCCTCCACGGCGTGGACCGCGCTGGGGACCTCCGACGCCGGCTACGGGACGACCGTGACCGGCCACTTCGCGTCGCGCACCAACCGCCCGGCCAGCGAGCCGACCAACCGGTGCCCGGACTGCATCGAGGCGCCGACAACGATCGCGTCCACCCGCAGTTGTTCGGCGACCCGGACGAGCTCAAGGTAGGGGTTGCCACGCCGGCGCACGAAGCTCATCGGCACGCCCAGCCGCTTGCAGGCGTCTTCGACCTGCCGCTCCAGGTCGTTGGCGATGTCGTCGTGGGTGGCGATGAGCGCGCCCGCGGTGGCGGCCATCCCGGCCGCCAGGCCGCCGGTCGGCGCCACGTACAGGACGATCAGCCGCGAGCTCTGGCGGCGGGCCATGCCGGCGGCGTATGCGCCGGCGCGCAGGGCGGTCTCGGAACCGTCGATGCCGACCAGGATCTTGGTGGGCCCGTCGGTGCCCAACTCGAACATGGTCGCCATCTCGCCATTCTGCCCAGTCGGTCACCGAGCGTCCCCACCTGGTTTCCCACAGGTTTTCCCACAGGTCACTCGCGGGCTGGAGAGTTTGCGCCACAATACGGGTAGAAAATGAAACAGGGCCCCTCCAAGTATGAGTTGGAGGGGCCCTGCTCGACCCAGTGAATGCGATCGTCCGATCGCTCGGTCGACGCGCCTTACCAGGTCATCTCCAACTCCCGCGAACCCGCTAGAATCTCCCGGTTTCCCAAGCGATTCTCTCGTTCCGAGGTCTCCCCCGGCTGGCCCTCGGTGCTGGTGACAAGTGAATTTCTACTGGTCCGAGGGGCACCTGCACAAGGGTTTGGACAACCTTTTTTCCGAGAATTCTTCGCGGAGTTTGAATGTCCCCAGATCGGCCATTCTTGTCCCCAGGCCGAGGCGCTTTTGCACCGGTCGATCCACAACGTTGTCCACAATTGTGCGCCGCAACGCTCCCAGCAGACGGGGGTCAGCGTGCGTGCGCGGCGACCTGTTCCGCGTCGCGGAGCACACGCAGCACGTTGCCGGAGCCCAGCGCGGTGAGCTCGGCGCCGCTCCAGTCGCGCCCGCGCAGTTCGGCGAACAGTGCCGGATAGCTCGACACGTCGCCGAGGCCCTCGGGCAGCGCGCCGCAGCCGTCGAAGTCGCCACCCAGCCCGACGTGCTCGACGCCGGCGACGGCGCGCACGTGCTCGACGTGATCGGCGACGTCCGCCACGGTGGCCACCGGTGCCGGGTGCCGCTGGGCATACGCGTCCGAGGCGGCCGTGTGCTGGTCCCAGTCGCGCCGGTCCTGGCCCTGGCGATCCATCTCGGCCAGCACCGCTTCGTCCCATTCACGCACCGCGTCCGAGACGAACGACGGGACGAAGGTGACCATGCACACCCCGCCATTGCCGGCGAGCTTCTGCAGCACGTCGTCCGGTGCGTTGCGGACGTGGTCGGTGACGGCTCGTGCGGACGAGTGGCTGAAGATGACCGGGGCGCTCGAGGCGTCCAGCGCGTCATGCATCGTCGTCGGCGCCACGTGCGAGATGTCGACGAGCATGCCGAGCGCGTTCATCTCGCGCACGACGTCGCGGCCGAAGTCGGTGAGACCGCCGTGCTCGGCGACGTCGGTCGCAGAGTCCGCCCACGGCACGTTGTCGTTGTGCGTGAGCGTCATGTACCGCACGCCCAGCGAGTGCAGCACGCGGAGCACGGCCAGCGAGGAGTCGATGCTGTGGCCGCCCTCGGCACCCATCAACGAGGCGATGCGGCCGGCCTTCATCGCGGCCTCGACGTCGTCGGCGCTCAGCGCCAGCTGCAGCCGGTCAGGATGGGTCGCGATCATGTGCAGCACGAAGTCGATCTGCTCGAGCGTCGCGGTGACCGCTTTCGTCCCGGCCAGGTCGGCGGGCACGAAGACCGACCAGAACTGTCCGCCGAGCCCGCCCTCGGCGGCGCGCACGAGATCGGTGTGGGTGCGGTCCTGCCGCTCGTCGAGCCGGTAGCTGGCGATGTCGTAGCCGTTGAGCTGCCGCATCGCCCAGGGCAGGTCGTTGTGCCCGTCGATGACGAGGGGACTGCTCACAGCGTCACCGACTCGTGCGGCTGGAGATGGGTGAACTCGACCCCATGTGGTTCGCCGAGCCGGCCGATGTGCCCTTCGATCATGCCGGCGGCCACGTCGGTGATGAGGCTGTCGTGGATCTGGTGCACGCGCCGTGCGCGCACCGCGATCGCGAAGTCGATGACCTCGGAGGTCTTCGACCACGGCGCGTGCGTCGGCAGCAGCAGGGTCGACACCGGTGCGGTCGGGACGGTGAACGAGTCGCCGGGGTGGTAGACGGCACCGTCTACGAGGTAGGCGATGTTCGGGATGGTGTGGATCAGTGGATGGATCAGCGCATGCGGGCCGCCAAAGGCCTGCACGCCGAAGCCACCGGC
>DASXJN010000179.1:0-13130 GCA_036497365.1 Jatrophihabitantaceae bacterium
GAGCCGCGCTACGTGCTCTCGATCCAGCCGAAGGACAACCGGGTCGTCGTCGGGCGCAGCGAGTTGCTCGACGTGGACGAGGTGCGCGCGACCCGCGTCGTCTGGACCGACGGCAACGAGCGCATCGACAGCTTCGACTGCGCGGTGCAGCTTCGCGCGCACGGCATGGTGAGTGATGCGCACGTCACCGTCGACGACGACGTCGTAACCGCGGTTCTCGCGACGCCACAGCGTGGCATCGCGGCCGGCCAGGCGCTGGTCATGTACGACGGTGACGTCGTGCTCGGCTCGGCGACGATCACCGCCGCGCAACGGGTGACCGCCTCGGCCTGACCGGTTCGGTCTCGGCCGGAATCGGGTACGAGGCAGACGTGACGCACAGACTTCGCACAGTTCTCGCCATCGTCGTTGCCGTACTCGTGGTGCCGGGTACCGCCGTGGCCGCCTCCCAACAGGATGCGCACGCGGGGCATCGTGCCTCCGCCGCGCACGACTTCCGCTTCCCCGGCGCTGACACGATCCCGCTCCAGGACGGCTCCGGTCGCTACATCACCTACGGTGCCAGCGCTCAGGGACGAAAGGTGCCCTTCTCGATCTCGGGACACGGCGGCGACGTCGGCACGTCCCGCAAGATCGCCGGGGATGCGCTGCCCAACGGCGGCGGGTCGTGGACGAAGCCCGGCTCCGGCATCTGGGCGCCCGGCGCGTTCTATCACGTCAAGAAGGGCGTCGGCCGGTACTACCTCTTCTACACCGGGCTGACCAAGGCCGGTCGGCGCTGCATCGGCGTGGCCTCCTCGACCAGCGCAACCGCCGGTTTTGCGACCTCCGCCAAGCCGCTGCTGTGCCCGACCAAGGGCACCCGGTGGGCGCTCGACGCCGACGTGACGTCCGGTCCGGACGGCGCCATCTGGCTGGTGTGGCGCGACGGCCAGCGCGCGATCGGCGCCGAGTCGGCGATCTCAGCGGTGCTGCTCAAGCTGACCAAGCTCGGCGTCGTGCACATGGTCACGAAGCCGAAGGTGATCATGCGCAGTAACAACCTCACCTGGGCGCACTACAAGGACGGCAGCGGCGTCACCGTCATCGAGAACCCGAGCGCGATCTACCTGCGCGGATCGTGGTACCTGTTCTTCTCGGGCAACAGCTGGCCGACGAACTACTACGCGACCGGCGTCGCCTACTGCGGTGCGGCGCTCAACGACGGGTTGTGCAGGTCGATGCCCGGACCGAAGCGCGCCTACTTCAGCTACTCCGGTCCGAAGGTGCACCTGCCGGCGAGCATGCGCTACCGCGGTCTGCCCGGTAACTACCGCGGGCCGGGTGCCATGGCGGTCTACCTGAACAACGTCGGCAAGCCGTGGGTCACGTGGAACTACCTGCACAGCGGCGGACGGCGGAGCACGACGGCCCACCTGCGCGTTCGGGGGACCGGCGGCGCGGCGACGTTCCGCGTGGTGCGCTGAGCGGGGCTTCGCGCAGCCGAGCCGCTAGCGTCGGGGTCATGACCCGACCCTGGCCGCCCGGCGCGGTGACCTCGATCGGTTCGCTGCCCGGCACCGACCCGGTAGAGGCTGCGCGCCTGGTCTTCGGCGAACTGCCCGACCTGCCGCACCTGGCCGAACTGCCCGGACGTGGACCCGGCGCCGACATGATCGGCCGGGCCGGCGCCCTGCTGATCGATCTTCCGGTCGAGATCGTCCCGTCCGGCTGGCGGCTGGCTGCTCACGACGGACGCGACGTCCGCGCTGCCCGCGACCTGCTCGCCTGGGATCTCGACGCGTTCGAGGCGGCCGGCGAGGGCTACACCGGCGCCTTGAAACTGCAGGCTGCCGGACCGTGGACGATCGCCGCGTCGGTCGAGCTGCCGTCCGGACACAAGATCATCTCGGATACGGGGGCGACGCGTGACCTCGCGGCCTCGCTGGCCGAAGGACTGCGGCTGCACCTTGCCGAGGTCGCGCGGCGCCTGCCGGCCGCGCGGCTGGTCCTGCAACTGGACGAGCCGAGCCTGCCGGCGGTGCTCGCCGGACGGGTGCCCACCGCGTCCGGCTTCGGCACGATCCGCGCGGTCGAGGCCGTGACCGCCGAGCAGGCGCTGCGTGACGTGCTCGCGGTCGCCGACACCGGCAGTCGGGTCGTGCATTGCTGCGCCGCGGACGTGCCGCTGCGACTGCTGCGCGACGCCGGCGCCGACGCCCTCTCGGTCGATGCCGCCCGCCTGCACAGCGCGCAGAACGACGACCTCGGTGAGGCGATCGACGCCGGCGTGTCGCTGTGGCTGGGCGTGCTGCCGTCGACCGACGCGACCGTCGATCTCGACACCGCGCGCGGCGCGGTCACCCGGCTCTGGTCCGAGCTCGGCTTCGCTGCGGCCGAGGCCGCCGCTGCCATCGTCCCGACACCGGCATGCGGGCTCGCCGGTGCGAGTCCGGGCTACGTGCGTCGTGTGCTCTCGTTGCTGCGTGACACCGGGCAGTCGATGCTCGACGCTTGACACATTCCTATATGGGAATATGATTTGCAGCGTGGCCCGGGCAGCGACGACGACCGACGCGTTCAATGCGATCGCCGAGCCGCGACGTCGGCAGATCCTCGACCTGCTCGCGGCGGGCGAGCTGCCTGTCAACGACCTGGTCGAACGGCTCGGGCTGGCCCAACCGCAGGTGTCCAAGCACCTGCGCGTGCTGCGCGAGGTCGACCTCGTCCGCGTGCGCGACGAAGGGCGGCAGCGCATGTACCGGGTCAACGGCGGCCCGCTCAGACCGATCGTCGACTGGCTGGCCGGCTTCGAACAACTCTGGACCGAACGGTTCGACCGCCTGGACGCGGTGTTGGACCAGCTGAAGGAGGAACACGATGGACGCGACGAGAGCTGACCGGCGCGCAGTGGTCACGCTGCCCACCGACACCCAGATCCTGATCACCCGCGACTTCGACGCGCCGCGTGAACTCGTCTGGCGGGCGTGGACCGAGGCCGACCTCATCGCGCAGTGGTGGCACGCCGACCGCGGCGAGATCGTCAGCATCGAGATGGATCTGCGGGTCGGCGGCTCGTGGCGCTACGTCATGCGCGCGAACGGCGGCTTCGAAGTCGCGTTCTCCGGGCAGTGCCGCGAGATCGTCCCGCTCGAACGACTCGTCACCACTGAGATCTATGAACCGGTACCGGACCAACCGGCGGTCACCACGGCGACCTTCGAAGACCTCGGTAACGGCACGAGAGTCACCCTGCTCGTCGAGCACGCCAGCCGGGCCGGTCGCGACATGCACGTGGAGTCAGGCATGGAGGACGGCCTGCAGGACGCTCTGCGCCTGCTGGAAGGCGTTGCGCAGCAGCTGTAGCGCAACCGCCGACCGGCTCCGGAGTGTCGGTGCCGCTCGGTAGGTTTCGCACCTATGAGGTTTCGTACCGAGAGATTCGCATCGTGACCGAGGTTCCGACCGCGACCGCTGAGGCACGCGACGAGCACGTCCGGATCACGCAAGAGATCGACGACAACCAGTACCGCTACTACGTGCTCGACGCGCCGACGGTCAGCGATGCCGACTACGACCAGATGATGCGACGCCTCGAGGAACTCGAGGAGCAGTATCCCGAACTGCGCACACCGCAGTCGCCGACGCAGCGGGTCGGCGGCACGTACTCCACACAGTTCACCCCGGTCGATCACCTCGAGCGCATGCTCAGCCTCGACAACGCCTTCTCGGCCGACGAGGTCACCGCATGGGCGCACCGCGTCGAGCGCGACGCCGGCACCGTGCCTGCCTATCTGTGCGAGCTGAAGGTCGACGGGCTCGCCGTCAACCTGCTCTACGAGAAGGGCCGCCTCGTGCGCGGCGCGACCCGTGGGGACGGGCGTACCGGCGAGGACGTCACGCCCAATGTGCGCACCCTCGAGAACGTCCCCGACCGGCTCACCGGCGACGACGTACCGAGCCTGCTCGAGGTGCGCGGCGAGGTGTACTTCCCGGTCGCCCGGTTCGAGGAACTCAACGCGGCGCTGGTCGAGGCCGGCAAGCCGCCGTACGCGAACCCACGCAACACCGCAGCTGGATCGTTGCGGCAGAAGGACCCGCGCATCACCGCGAGCCGCGGCCTGAAGATGGTGCTGCACGGCGTCGGCAAGGTCGAGGGCGGACCGGCGGTGACCGCGCAGTCGGACTGGTACGAGCGGCTGCACGGTTGGGGCCTGCCCACTTCCGACCGCGTGCGGGTCGTATCCGACCTGGCCGGCGTCCAGGAGTTCGTCGACCACTACGGCGAGCACCGGCATGACGTCGAGCACGAGATCGACGGCGTCGTGGTGAAGGTCGACGAGCTGTCGTTGCAGCGTCGACTCGGCTCGACCAGCCGGGCGCCACGGTGGGCCATCGCGTTCAAGTACCCGCCGGAAGAGGTCAACACCAAGCTGCTGCGCATCGCGGTCGCGGTGGGCCGCACGGGGCGGGTGACGCCGTTCGGGATCATGGAGCCGGTCAAGGTCGCCGGTTCGACGGTCGAGCGTGCCACCCTGCACAACCAGTACGAGATCGAGCGCAAGGGCGTGCTCATCGGCGACACCGTCGTGCTGCGCAAGGCCGGTGACGTGATTCCCGAGATCGTGGCGCCGGTCGAGTCGCTCCGTGACGGCAGCGAGCACAAGTTCGAGATGCCGACACACTGCCCGTCCTGCAACACGCTGCTCGCGCCGGAGCGCGAGGGCGACAAGGACATCCGCTGCCCGAACTCGCGATCGTGTCCCGCGCAGGTGCGCGAACGTGTCGCCTCGCTGGCCTCGCGCGGCGCGTTCGACATCGAAGCACTCGGCTACGAAGGTGTGAACGCGCTCTTCGACGCCGGCAAGCTCACCGACGAGGGCGACCTGTTCGCACTCGACGCCGACGCGCTCGCCGACGTGCCGCTCTACACCCGCGCGGCGAAGAAGACCGACCTCCCCGAGTCGGTGCGCGACGGCCGAACGTTGTCCGCGAACGGGCTCAAGCTGATCGCCAACTTCGAGCAGGCCAAGACGCAGCCGTTGTGGCGGGTTCTGGTCGCGCTGTCGATCCGCCATGTCGGTCCGACCGCGGCTCGTGCGCTGGCCACCGAGTTCGGCTCGATGGACCAGATCCGCGCTGCTTCACACGAGGCGCTCGCGGCCGCGGAAGGCGTCGGTCCGGTGATCGCCGACGCCGTGCTCGACTGGTTCGCCGTCGACTGGCACGCCGAGATCGTACGCAAATGGGCCGCGGCCGGCGTGCGCATGAAGGACGACACCGACGAGACCACTCCGAAGACACTGGCGGGCCTGACTCTCGTCGTTACCGGATCGTTGCAAACGTTCTCGCGGGACGGCGCGAAAGAGGCGATCCTCGCCCGCGGTGGCAAGGCAGCAGGTTCCGTGTCGAAGAAGACCGACTACGTCGTGGTGGGCGAAAACGCAGGCAGCAAGGCGGAAAAGGCCGAACAGCTCGGCGTCCCGATCCTTGACGAGGACGGCTTTAGTCGGTTGCTGACCGCAGGCCCGGCGGGGTTGGATGAACAGTGAGGAGTGGTATCGCTCACAAACGGCTGCTGCGATACCCAAGAAACCCGGTTCTGCGTGTGTGAGATTGCCCAGCAGGGGTAGGTAATCCACAGCTCGCTATGCCAAGAAGGTAATCGTGGATCATTCGTCGCAGGCCCCACGGTTGCCGCTGCGCGCCGTCCGGGTGCCGTGGCGCTTCTTCGGCTTCGCGGGACTTCTGGTCGCTTACGTGATCCTCATCCTCGGCGTCGTCCACCGTTCGCCGTTGATCACTCTGGACCGTGACATCTGGCACCTGAACCTGCGCGCGCACTACCCGCAGTGGAAGGCGACCCTGAACACCTACGTCATGCTCGGCCAGCGTGCGCCGTCGACCATGGTCGCGCTGCCGTGGTTCGTGTGGATGTGCTGGCGCTTCCGTACCGCGCGACCGCTGTTGCTGCTGGGCACCTCGCTGGTCGTGCTGAACCTGTCTGTCGGCGTGGTCAAGCTCGCGACCGGACGTCAGGGTCCGCGACAGACGCACAAGGTGTACGACGTCTTCGCCGGCGGCGACATCTTCCCGTCCGGGCACACGGCCAACACCGTCGTGCTGTACGGCGTGATCGCCATGGTCGCGGTGATGTTCCGCGTGCGGTACCACCGGCTCGTCGCGATCAGTGCGGTATTCCTCGCGGCCACCGTCGGCCTGTGCACGGTGTACCTCGACACGCACTGGCTCACCGACGTCATCGGCGGCTGGATGGCCGGCGGCCTGGTGCTCCTCATGCTGCCCACGCTGATGCCGCACGTAGAACGGCTCTACGCCTGGATGGCGCACCGGTACGGTCCGCGTCTGCGGCGCGGCCGGCACCGGGTCGCCTCGCGGCCGGTCGGTGGCCCGCTGGTCGAGCGGTTACACGCCGACGGCGACGCCGAGTCGACCGGCCAGACCCGGGTTCCTGCGCAACTCTGACCCCGCCGGCGCCCGTGTCCGGCCGATGCTCACGGGCAGTCTTCGCCGGTCAGGTTCTCCGCCTTGCGCCACAGCTTTGCCGCGACCGCGGTGTCCTTGGCGGCCTTGCTCATGCCCACCCGCTTGGGCGCACCACGCAACTCGCCGATGCCGTCCGGGCCCCAGTAGTCGCCGCCGGCCACGTCAGGCATCGTGGCCGCGTACAGCGTCGGCAACGCGCCACGGTCGGCGTTCTGCGCGACGAGGCGGTTCCCGATCGCCATCAGCCGGTCCATCAGCGTCTCGGTGTGCGACTGCAACTCGGTGGCTGCGTAGCCCGGATGCGCCGCCACCGAGATGACCGGCGAGCCGGTGACCTCGAGCCGGCGTTGCAACTCGAGCGCGAACATCAGGTCGGCCAGCTTGGACTGGCCGTACGCCGCCCAGCGCCGGTAGCGACGCTTGTGCCAGTTGAGATCGTCGAGGTCGATGTGGCCGGACCGATGCACGCCGCTGGACAGCGTCACGACCCGGTGCGCGATCTTCGGCAGTAGCAGGGCGGTGAGTGCGAAGTGGCCGAGGAAGTTGGTGCCCAGCTGCATCTCGAAGCCGTCCGCGGTGCGGCCCTTCGGGACGGCCATCACGCCCGCGTTGTTGATCAGGGCATCGACGTTGCCGCAGTCGGCGGCGAACGCGCGGACCGAGGAGAGATCGGCGAGATCGAGGGGGCGCACCTCGGTGCTGCCGTCGATGGCCGCCGCGACGGCCTGCGCCTTCTTGGCGTTACGGCAGGCGAGGACGACGTGTGCGCCGCGTGCGGTCAGGGCGCGCACCGTGGCAGCCCCGAGCCCGCTGTTGGCACCGGTGACGACGAAGGTCCGTCCGGCCTGGTCCGGGATGTCGGCGGCGCTCCATGACATGGCGCGAAGCGTACGGCGCGCGAGTCAGCCGGTCTCCGGGACAGTGACCGACGCGGCGATGGCGGCCAGGTGATGCAGCCGCACGAGTTCGGACGGCAGCCACCGCAATGCCGGACGGCCCACCAGCAGTGCACCCGTACCCAGCGGCGCGACAGCCAATTCGGTCCCCAGCCGATCCCAGTCGGCCGGCGCCCAGTCCGGATCGGGCACCAGCACCCGAGCCGGCACCGGCGGCCACCACGGCACGGTCAAAGTCTCGATCTCAGGTGCAGATATGCCCGCCGCCGTGACCCGGGCGAAGCCGCCGACCGGCTCGGCCAGCACGAGCGCCCAGCCGGCTCGAAACACCCGGGCGACGCCGTCCGCGAGCAGCTGCCGGGACGCCTGCGGATGGGCGGCGAGCTGCTCGAGCAGTTCCAGCTCGCGATGCGGGTCGATCCGGCCGGCGTACGGACGGATCGACTCGACCTGCACGCCTTCGACCGTCGCCGCGGCGCTGACCAGCGAGTCGGCGAGCTTGTCCGGCGGCAGCTCGATGACCAGGTCGTCGATGGCGGAGTCGGGGCCGCGCTGGATCACGTCGAGGCTGAGGATGTCCGCGCCCGCGTGGCCGAGCGCGGTCGCCACGGCACCGAGCGCGCCGGGGCGGTCGGGCAGGACGATTCGCATCAGGTAGGACACGCCGGACAGGGTGCCGTACCGCTATGTCGTCCCGGTTACGGGGGTCGTGCTCCGGGCCGGATTCGCAAATGCCCGGCTCACTAGACTCGGATCGTGTCGGAACCGTCCTCGAACCACTCTCCAAATCACATCTCACGCGACGACGTCGCCCATCTGGCCCGACTGGCCCGGCTGGCCGTCAGCGACGACGAGCTGGACCTGTTCGCGGGCCAACTCGACGTGATCCTCGGCGCAGTGGCCCGGGTCGGTGAGGTCGCTGCCGCCGACATCCCGCCGACGACCCATGCCGTGCCGCTGGAGAATGTGCTGCGCGCGGACGAGGAGCGGCCGTGTCTGTCCCGCGAGGCGGTGCTGGCCGGGGCGCCGGACGTGGAGGACGGCAAGTTCCGGGTGCCGCGGATCTTGACCGAGGAAGCCTGATGCCGACCGATCTCACGAGACTGAGCGCCGCGGACACAGCCGCCGCGATCGCGTCCGGCGAGGCCTCTGCGCTCGACGTGACCGAAGCGCACCTCGAGCGCATCGCCCAGGTCGACGGCGCCGTGCACGCATTCCTGCACGTCGACGCCGAAGGCGCCATGTCGGCTGCGAAGGAGGTCGACGCGCGGCGCTCAGCCGGCGGCGACCTCGGCCCACTGGCCGGCGTGCCGCTCGCGATGAAAGACGTCGTGGTCACCCAAGGGCTGCCGACGACCGCCGGCTCGAAGATCCTCGAGGGGTGGGTGCCGCCCTACGACGCGACGATCACGCGCCGGGTCAAGGACGCCGGCATCGTGATGCTCGGCAAGACGAACATGGACGAGTTCGCGATGGGTTCGTCCACCGAGAACTCGGCCTACGGCCCGTCGCACAATCCGTGGGACCTCGACCGGATCCCGGGCGGCTCGTCCGGCGGTTCGTCCGCCGCGGTGGCCGCGTTCGAGGCGCCGTTGGCGATCGGCACCGACACCGGTGGCTCGATCCGGCAGCCGGCGGCGGTGACCGGCATCGTCGGCTTCAAACCGACCTACGGCAACGTGTCGCGGTACGGGCTGATCGCGTTCTCGTCCTCGCTCGACCAGGCCGGACCGTTCGCGCGCACGGTGCTCGACACCGCGCTGCTCTACGAGGCGATGGCCGGGCACGACCCGTGCGACTCGACGTCGATCCCACGGCCGGTCGCACCCGCGGTCTCGGCCGCGCGTGACGGCGCGGGCGGCGATCTGTCCGGCGTCCGGATCGGTGTGGTTCGCGAGCTCGGTGGCGAGGGCTACCAGGCCGGCGTGCTCGCGTCGTTCGAGGAAGCGGTGACCACGCTCAAGGGTCTCGGAGCCGAGATCGTCGAGGTGTCGTGCCCGCACTTCGAGTACGCGCTGCCCGCGTACTACCTGATCGCGCCGAGCGAGTGCTCGTCCAACCTGGCCCGTTTCGACGGGGTGCGCTACGGCCTGCGCGTCGGTGACGACGGAGCCCGCTCGCTCGAGGACGTCATGTCGCTGACCCGCGAGGCCGGCTTCGGCGCCGAGGTGAAACGGCGCGTGATGATCGGCACCTACGCGCTGTCGTCCGGCTACTACGACGCGTACTACGGCCAGGCGCAGAAGGTGCGCACGCTCATCGTGCGCGACTTCACCGCCGCGTTCGAGCAGGCCGACGTGCTCGTGTCGCCGACCTCGCCGTTCGTGGCGTTCGGCATCGGCGAACGTGTGGCTGATCCGATGGCGATGTACATCAACGACCTGTGCACGTTGCCCGCGTCGCTCGCGGGTACGCCGGCGATCTCGGTGCCGTGCGGGCTGTCCGAAGGGCTGCCGGTCGGACTGCAGATCATGGCGCCCGCGCTCGAGGACGACCGGTGCTTCCGCGTCGGTGCGGCCTTCGAGTCGGCGGTAACGCCCGTCCTTGCCTCGATTCCGGAGTTGGTGTGATGACGGCGACGCTGTCCTACGAGGACGTGGTTGCGCGTTACGAGCCGGTCATCGGGCTCGAGACGCACGTCGAACTCGGCACCGCGTCCAAGATGTTCTGCGGCTGCTCGACGGTCTTCGGCGCGGAGCCGAACACGCAGACCTGCCCGGTGTGCCTGGGCCTGCCCGGCGCACTGCCCGTCGCGAACGAGGCGGCCATCGAGTCGACGATCCGGATCGGGCTCGCGCTCAACTGCTCGATCGCGACGTGGTGCCGGTTCGCGCGCAAGAACTACTTCTACCCGGACATGCCGAAGAACTTCCAGACCTCGCAGTACGACGAGCCGCTGTGTGTGGACGGCTATCTCGACGTCGACGTCAACGGCGAGACCTACCGCATCGGCATCGAGCGCGTGCACCTCGAGGAGGACACCGGCAAGAACACGCACGTCGGCACGTCGGGTCGCATCCACGGCGCGGACTACTCGCTGGTCGACTTCAACCGGGCCGGCATCCCGCTCGTCGAGATCGTGACGAAGCCGGTGCCGGGTACCGGCGTTCTTGCGCCCGAGGTCGCACGTGCGTACGTGACCGAGCTGCGCGACATCCTGCGCACGCTGGGTGTCAGCGACGTGCGGATGGAGCAGGGCTCGCTGCGCTGCGACGTCAACACCTCGCTGAACAAGCCGGGAGCCGAGTGGGGCACGCGCACCGAGACCAAGAACGTCAATTCGCTGCGCTCGGTCGAGCGCGCGGTGCGGTCGGAGATGCTCCGGCAGGCCGGGCTGCTGGACGCGGGGGAGCGGATCCTCCAGGAGACGCGGCACTTCCAGGAGACCACCGGTGACACGCGTCCCGGCCGGTCGAAGGAGGAAGCCACTGACTACCGGTACTTCCCCGAGCCGGACCTGGTCCCGATCGCGCCCGATCCGGCCTGGGTCGACTCGCTGCGCGCAGGCCTGCCGGAGTTGCCGGCCGCGCGGCGCGCGCGGATGAGCGAGTCGCTGGGGGTCAGCGCCGACGACATGGTGCAGATGACCAACGCCGGTGTGGTCGATCTCGTCGGCGCGACCGTCGATGCCGGCGCCCCGGTCGGCGAGGCGCGCAACTGGTGGCTCGGCTACCTCGCCCAAAAGGCGAACGAGGGCGAGATCGAGCCGGCCGAACTCGCGATCCGTCCAGGGCAGGTCGCGCGCGTCATCGCGCTGGTCGCGGACAAGTCGTTGTCGGTCGCGCTGGCCAGGCAGGCCGTCGACGGGGTGCTCGAGAGCGGTCATGACGTCGACGACGTGGTCGCCGAGCGCGGCCTTCAGGTCGTGTCCGACACCGGCGCGCTCGAGAAGGCGGCCGACGACGCGATCGCAGCCAACCCGGATATCGCCGACAAGGTGCGCGGCGGCAAGATCCCTGCCGTCGGCGCGCTCGTGGGCGCGGTGATGAAGGCGACCCGCGGCCAGGCCGACGCGGCCGCCGTGAAGGCCATCCTGCTGGCGCGGTTGGGCGTTTCGGAGTAGCCACAGTGGTCGACTGGTCCGGTCATGACGGGCTCGGCACGTCGCGTCGCTACCGCGACATGGCGCAACGGCAGCTGCACGGCATCTCGCCGTGCTACGAACTGCTGTGCCTCGGCGTGGCCGACGACGACGAGATGCTCGCCCGGCTCGACACCGTCGCGCC
Source organism: Jatrophihabitantaceae bacterium (assembly GCA_036497365.1). Classification (GTDB taxonomy): domain Bacteria; phylum Actinomycetota; class Actinomycetes; order Mycobacteriales; family Jatrophihabitantaceae; genus RYN-133. The sequence continues at coordinate 11,609 of DASXJN010000179.1, forward strand.
GCCGAAGCGACAGCCGAACCTGTTGCTCGCCGCCGTCCGCTACCTCGACGGCCCGATCGACGACTACCCGCAGTTCCGCACGTTCGTGCTGTCGCGGTGGGACGACGTCGCCGCGCTGCTGCAGACGCGGCGCACGCAGACGAACGAGCCGCGGCGCTGCGCGACGTTGCTGCCCGCGCTCGCTGCGTTGCCGCAGCCGCTCGCGTTGCTCGAGGTCGGTGCGTCCGCGGGGCTGTGCCTCCACCCGGACCGATTCGCCTATCGGTACGACGATCGTCCGGTACTCGGGGCGTCGTCGGTGGTGTTCGACTGCCGGACCAGCGGGCCGGTGCCCGTTCCCGCTGCGCTGCCGTCCGTGGTGTGGCGCGCCGGGCTCGACCTCAACCCGCTCGACGTGCGCAGCGATGACGACGTGCGCTGGCTGTCGAGCCTCGTCTGGCCTGAGCAGACGGATCGCTTCGCGACGTTGCGGGCGGCGATCGAGGTGGCGCGGCAGGATCCGGTACCGGTGCACCGCGGCGATCTGCTGCATGACTTCGTCCGACTCGCGAAGTCCGCGCCCACGGCTGCGACGCTGGTCGTGTTCTGTTCGGCCGTGCTCGCCTACCTCGACGTCGAGCAGCGCGCGCAGTTCCGGCGCGATGTCGCATCGGTCGCAGCGCACCGGCCGACGGTGGAGTTGACCAACGAAGGTCCGGGCGTGGTGGTCGATCTGCCGACGCCCGCCGGCGCGGTGCCGTTCGTGCTGGCGCGCGACGGCGTCCCGCTCGCCGAGGCGAGTCCGCACGGCGAATGGCTGCGATGGTTCGACGCCTCGCCGGTCGGGGAATGACGCTCGGCATGCGGGTCCTCGGCGTCGTCCTCGTGACGCTGTTCGCGGCTGCGGCCTGCGATTCGGGCGGTGCCCTGCCGGTGCCACCGGCGGCTTCGTCGACGGCGCTGCCTGCGATCAACCCGCCGGCACATGTCGTCGTCGGGCGGCAGAGTCCGGACGGCGGGCCGTTCACGCTCGACATCACCACCGGCGCCGACTCGGTACGCGTGCTGCCAGGCGCGGTCGACCAGGGCCTGTACCGCGTCGCGACCCCGACCGGTTCGGCCGCGTTTCCCACGGTTCACGCGTCCGGGACGCAGGTTGCGGTCGGGGTGAGTGGCGGCGGCAACGCGGATCTGACCGTGGTGCTGAACAGCAGCGTGCGGTGGGATCTGCGGTTCTCGGCCGGTGTGGGCGTCATCGACGTGACGCTGCCTGCGCCGTCGGGTGCGCGGACGATCACCGAGACCGCCGGCGCGAGCACGCTGAACGTCCATCTGCCGAAGGCGACGCCGGTCACCGTGCATGCGGTCGCCGGAGCCGGGTTGGTCGCGTTGTACGGCCAGTCGCACTCCGGGGTGGCTGCCGGATCGACGTTCCGGTCCGGGAGCGGCGCCGACCGCTACACGATCAACGCGGTCGGCGGAGTCAGCTCGCTCACCGTGAGCGGCGTCCGCTGAGGTTCAGAGGTCGCGGTCGGGTTTGCGG
>DASXJN010000180.1:0-14779 GCA_036497365.1 Jatrophihabitantaceae bacterium
CCTGACGAGCGCGTGCGCGGAGTTCGTGTCCGGCGACGGTCTGCTCAACGTCTTCGTTCCGCACGCGACGGCCGGCGTCGCGATCATCGAGACGGGTGCGGGCAGCGACCAGGACCTGATCACCGCGTTGGACGGCGTCCTGCCCCGCGACGACCGCTGGCAGCACCGGCACGGGACCAAGGGGCATGGCCGTGATCACGTACTACCCGCGTTCGTGGCGCCGTCCACGACGGTTCCGGTGATCGACGGCGAGCTTGCCCTCGGCACCTGGCAGTCGGTCTGCCTGGTCGACACGAACGTCGACAACGCCGAGCGCGAGGTGCGGCTCAGCTTCCTGTCGGGCTGACCCTGCGGCGCACCGCGCCCGAGTCGGCGAAGCCACGTACCTCGCGGGCGGTCTGTGCGGCGTGGCTGCGGTGCGGCGTGTGCCCGGCTCCCTCGATCACATGCACGGTCGCCCACGGCAGCAGCGACTGCGCGTTGTTGGCGTGCCACGACGGCAGCACCCGGTCGTCGCGACCCCAGACGATCAGGATCGGTATCTCCGGGTCGATCTCGGCGTACTGGCGACGGTCGGGGCTCGCGTTGAGGGCGAGGCTTCGCCGCACGCTGGTGCGGAACTGCTCGCGCGCCTCCTCGGTGCGCAGCCGGTCGTAGGTCTCCATCAGCTCCGCGATGCGTACCTTGCTGTCGCTCGCCGCGCGCGCTTCGAAGCGCGCGGCGATGCGTTCGATGGTGCGCGAGGTGCGCGGGCCGTACAGCGCGCGCAGCAATCGCGAGCCGAAGCCGGTGCCGATCAGCGGCAGGAACGGATTGAGCTCGCTGCCGAAGCCGCCCGGGGCGACGAGCGCGAGACCGGCGACCCGCTCCGGATGCCGATGCGCGGTGATGAGACACACCGCGCCTCCGAACGAGTGCCCGACCAGCACCGCGTTCGGGATGTCGAGTTTCTCGAGCAGCGCGTCGATGCCGTCGGCGAGTTCGGTGGCCTGCGGGACCTCGTCGACCGTCGAGCGCAGCGAGTAGCCGGGCAGGTCGATCGACACGACCCGGTGGTGTTCGGCCAACATTTCGGCGACGCGGTCCCAGGCGGACGAGTCGGTGCCCAGTCCGTGGACGAACACGATCGCGTCACCGCTGCCGGCGGTGGTGTAGCCGCGCGGGGCGTCGGGACTCCGCTGGTCCATCGCGGCTCACCCCCGCTCGCGTGCTTCGCGAGCCAACCCTAACGGCGCGAGGCTACTGGCGGGGGGCCGACCGATGCTCGAGATCGGTCTCTTGCAATTTGTCCTTGAGCGCCGGGCGCTTCGCGGTCAGATCGGGCAGGCCGTCGTAGTCGATCCGCAGCGCGCGCACGCGGCCCGATGTCGCGACGCTCGCCTTGCGCTGGCCACCCTCGACGTAGGCCATCTCGCCGATGATCGCGCCGGGCGAGAGTTCGGCGATGACCTCGCGCTCGACGAGCACCTTGGCCTTGCCTTCGAGCAGGATGTAGAGCGCATCGGCCGGAGTGCCTTCGCGGACGAAGGCCCATCCGTCGGGCAGGGTGACCACCCGGCCGGCATCGGCCACCGCCCGGATGTCGTCCTTGCCGCAGCCCTGCAGGCTGGACAGGTCGGCGAGTTCGCCGGCGAGGGCGCGCTGCTCTCGGTTGTGCACTGGGACCTCCCGGTCTGGTCTCCCTACTTGTTGTAACGCGCTGCCACAGCTTTGGTAACGGTTTGGGAGCGGGTCCTGCCGGATACCCTCAATTCGGCGCGGCTGCGGCCTTCGAGCCGGTCCTGTCAGTGGCCGCGTGTGCGTCCGCGCAGCCGGTGCGCCGGGTGCCTGCTGGACGTACGTAACGCCGGTGACGAGCCAAGCGTCACCGGCGTTACCGCGCGTGCGGCAGGATCCGTCCGCGCACTTCGCCCAGGCCGAGTTCGGGACGGCTCTCGCGCGCGGGGACCGATGCGCGGATCACCACTTCGTCACCGTCGAGCAGGAAGCCGCGCTCGGTGCCGTCCGCAAGCCGCAGCGGCTCGGTCCCGCCGCGGCTCAGTTCCAGCAGCGAGCCGAGCTGGCCCTCGTGCGCGCCGGAGACGGTCCCGGACGCGAACAGGTCGCCGGCGCGCAGCGAGGCGCCGTTGACGGTCATGTGCGCGAGCATCTGCGCGGCCGTCCAGTACATCGATGCGAACGGCGGGCGCGAGATCGGGATCCCGTTCAGCTCGACGGTCAGTTCGACGTCGAAGCCCCATGGTTCCAGCCGCGCGTCGTCGAGGTAGGGCAACAGCGACTCGTCCCGATCGGGCGGTCGCACGCGCGCGTCGTCGAAGGCGTCGAGCGGCACCACCCAGGCCGAGAGCGAGGTGGCGAACGACTTGCCCAGGAACGGGCCGAGCGGCACGGTCTCCCAGGCCTGGATGTCGCGAGCCGACCAGTCGTTGACCAGGCACATCCCGAAGATGTGCTCGCGGGCCTGCTCGAGCGGGATGGGGTGTGCTCGTTCGGTCGCGTTGCCGAGGACGAAGCCGATCTCGGCCTCGAAGTCGAGTCGCTCGGACGGGCCGAAGCGCGGCGCCGCACGCGTCCGGAGCTGTCCGGCGGGGCGAACGATGTCGGTACCCGAGACGACGACCGTGCCGCTGCGGCCGTGGTACCCGATCGGCAGGTGCTTCCAGTTCGGCGTCAGGGGCTCGCCGTCCGGCCGGAACAACCGGCCGACGTTGGTCGCGTGGTGCTCGGACGCGTAGAAGTCGACGTAGTCGGCGACCTCGAAGGGCAGCCGGAGCTCGAGCCCGGCGAGTGGGCGACGGTAGGAGGCGAGGTCGTCGTCGTGCCACGCCCGGACCGCCGTGCGCAACGCACGCCAGGACTCGGGCCCCGCTTCGAGCAGCGGATTGAGCACCGCGGCGTCGACCAGTTCGACGAGGTCGGGACGCAGCGCGGCACACGCCGTGGCGAGGTCGACCACGTCGTCGTCCATGCGCACCACCAGCCGAGGTGCGCCGTCGAGGACGGCGGTGCCGTACGCGAGGTTGTGCCGGCCGAACGGATGCTCCGTCACGCAGACCCTGTCGGCGCAGCCGGCGCCGGACCGATGTCGCCGTCCGGGCCGCGCCCCGACCACGTCCAGGCGTACCGGCCGTCGTCGCTCGCCCGCGCGCCTTCGCCGAGGCGCAGCGGACGGAACGTGTCGACCATGACGGCGAGCTCGTCGAAGAAGTCGATGCCGATCGAGCGTTCGTACGCGCCCGGTTGCGGTCCGTGCGAGTGGCCGCCGGGATGCAACGACACAGAGCCCTGCCCGATGCCGGAACCCTTGCGCGCCTCGTAGTTGCCGCCGCAGTAGAACATGACTTCGTCGGAGTCGACGTTCGAGTGGTAGTACGGCACCGGGATCGAGAGCGGGTGGTAGTCGACCTTGCGTGGGACGAAGTTGCAGATGACGAAGTTGTAGCCCTCGAACACCTGGTGCACCGGCGGCGGCTGGTGCACTCGTCCGGTGATCGGTTCGAAGTCGGCGACGTTGAACGTGTACGGGTAGAGGCAGCCGTCCCAGCCGACCAGGTCGAACGGGTGGTGCGGGCTGACATGGATGCTGCCGGAGATGCCGGACGGACCCGAACCGCGGTGCTTGATGTAGACCTCGACGTCGCTGCCTTCGAGCGACGGCGGCTCGCCGGGACCGTGCAGGTCACGTTCGCAGTACGGCGCGTGTTCCAGCAACTGACCGAACTTCGACAGGTAGCGGCGCGCGGGAGTGATGTGGCTGTTGGCCTCGACCGTGTACAGCCGCAGTGGGCCGGCGCTGTCGGCGGGCACCCACCGGTGCGTCGTCGCACGCGGCAGCACGACGTAGTCACCCTCGCGCACCGACAGCGGGCCGAAGATCGTCTCGACGGTGCCGTTGCCGGCCTCGACGTACACGCACTCGTCGCCGATCGCGTTGCGGTACAGAGGCGACTCACGTCCGGCTACGACGTAGGAGATGCGCACGTCGTCGTTGCCGAGCACGAGTCGCCGCCCGGTTACCGCATCGGTCGTCTCGACGTCGGCGTCCTTGAACAGTTCCGGCAGCCGCAGATGCATCGGCATCAACGGTTCGTTCGGCACGGTCTGCTGATCGGGCAGCACCCACGGCCGCACGTCTACGAGGGCCGACGGCATCTCGCGGTGATAGAGCAGCGACGAATCGGCGAAGAAGCCCTCCTCGCCCATCAGCTCTTCGTAGTACAGCTTGCCGTCCGCGTCGCGATGCTGGGTGTGCCGCTTCGGCGGCACGCTGCCGCGCCGCTGGTAGTAGGCCATGCCGACCTCCTAGAAATTGCCTCGCAGTGCCTGCTCGCGCTCGATCGCCTCGAACAGGGCCTGGAAGTTGCCCTTGCCGAAGCCGAGCGAGCCGTGCCGTTCGATGAACTCGAAGAACACGGTAGGCCGATCGCCGAGCGGTTTGGTGAAGATCTGCAGCAAATACCCGTCCTCGTCGCGGTCGACGAGGATGTCGCGCTTCTGGAGCTCGCCGATCGGCACGCGCACCTCGCCGATGCGCGCACGCAGGTCGGGATCCTCGTAGTAGGTCGGCGGTGTCGCGAGGAACTCGACTCCGACCGCACGAAGTTCGTCGACCGTGCGCAGGATGTCGTTGGTCGCCAGGGCGACGTGCTGTGCGCCCGCACCCTGGTAGTACTCGAGGTACTCGTCGATCTGACTCTTCTTCTTGCCGACCGCGGGCTCGTTGAGCGGGAATTTGACCCGGTGGTTGCCGCTCGCGACGACCTTGCTCATGAGTGCCGAGTACTCGGTCGCGATGTCGTCGCCGACGAACTCGGCCATGTTCGTGAAACCCATGACCCGGTTGTAGAACTCGACCCATTCGTCCATGTGGCCCAGCTCGACGTTGCCGACAACGTGGTCGACCGCCTGGAACAAACGCTTGTCGCGCGGCGCGATCGTCGACGTACGCGCAACGTAACCCGGCAGGTACGGGCCGGTGTACCGCGAGCGATCGATCAGCGTGTGGCGGGTGTCGCCGTAGGCGGCGATCGCAGCTCTGCGCACGGTGCCGTGTTCGTCGCTCACATCGTGCGGTGCCTCGAGCACGGTCGCACCGACGCGGCGAGCGTGCTCGACGCAGCGGTCGACGTCGGGCACCTGCAGGGCGATGTCGCTGATGCCGTCGCCGTGCTCGGCCAGACGGGTGACCAGCGAGCTGGCCGGCTCGACCGGACCGTTCAGGACGAAGCGGCTGGCCCCGCTCTCGAGCACGAAGGAGTGGTGGTCGCGCAGCCCCGTGGACGGACCGGCGTAGGCGACCAGTTGCATGCCGTAGACCAGTTGGTAGTACGCCGCGGCCTGGGTCGCGTTGCCGACGACCCAGACGAGTGCGTCCCACCCGGTGATCGGGAACGGATCCTTGCTCTCGTCGTACTCGACGAGCCCGACCAGCTCCTTGAGCTGATCCAGGCTCAGGTTCGCCAACCGTTCCTGCTCGGTGAGGGTCTGCTCCAGAGTCATGGCGACATTGCACGCCTGCGCGACGCGCGTTGCAATCCGCGCAGTGTTGGCTAGGCAATCGGTACAATCAGAGCGACCGAACCGCTTACTGAGTAGGCAGATTGCGCAATTCATGACCTTGGACGACCTGGATGTGCTCCTGCTCCGGCTGCTCGATGAGAATCCGCGTGCCGGCGTCCTGGAACTGTCCCGTCTGGCCGGCGTGGCCCGGGCAACGGTGACCGCGCGCATGCAGCGCTGGCAGGCGGCCGGCGTGGTCACCGGTTACGGTCCGGAACTCGACCTCGAGGCGGCCGGGTTCCCGGTGCAGGCCCTCGCCACGCTGGAGATCGCGCAGGGGCAGCTCTCCGAGATCAGCGAATTCCTCTCCGCGCTCCCGGGCGTCATCGAGGCCTACGCGACCACCGGCACCGGCGATGTCGTGTGCCGGCTGGCTGCGGCGTCGAACGCCGACCTCCAGGATCTGTTGCTGCGGTTGAACGAGTCCGAGGCGATCCGGCGGTCGACCAGCGTGGTGATCTTGTCGACGGTGGTGCGTTCGCGGACGATTCCGCTGCTCGTCAGCCGAGTGCCTGCACGAGGCTGAGCCCGCCGGAGTTCTGCCGGCCGCGTACCCAGAGGACGAGCTCCCGCATCGGCAGCGGACGGCTGATGCCGAAGCCCTGACCGACGTGGCAACCCAGCCGCTTCAGGCCGGCGATCGTGGCGACGTCTTCGATGCCCTCCGCGACAACGCGCAGGTCGAGGTTGGCGCCGAGGCTGGTGATGCTCCGGATCAGCGCCTCGCTGCTGGCGTCGTTCTCGCCGCCGAGCCCGCGGACGAAGGACTGGTCGATCTTCAACTCGCGTACCGGCAGCCGCTGAAGGTAGGACAGGCTGGAGTAACCGGTACCGAAGTCGTCGAGCGACAGGCACGCACCGAGCTCGTTGAGCTCGTTCAGGATCGGCAGCGTCTGTTCGGGATCGCCCATGACGCTGCTCTCGGTGATCTCGAGGATCAGCTTCGACGCCGGTACCCCGACCCGCGCGAGCGCCTCGCTGACTCGGCGTGGCAGCTCGCGGTCGTTGATGTTGCGTGCGGACAGGTTGACCGCAACGGCCATGTCGAGGCCGGCACGCAACCAGCGTGCGCAGTCGGTGAGCGCAGCCTCGAGCACGAGCGGGGCGAGCACACTGATCAGCCCGGTAGTCTCGGCCAACGGGATGAACCGGTCCGGCGACACGGTCCCCAGCGTCGGGTGATTCCAGCGCACCAGCGCTTCGACGCTGGTGATGGCACCTGTCTCGAGATCCATCTTCGGCTGGTAGTGCAGCGTGAACTGCTCGGCGTGCTGGTTCAGCGCCGACCGAAGGTCGGCGAGCAGGGCGAGCCTTTCGACCCGACCGCGGTCCATGTCGGCGTCGTAGATCGCGACCGATCCGTCGGCCGTTTTCGCCTCGTACATCGCGGTGTCGGCCTGGCGCAGCAGTTCGGTCTCGCGCGCGGCCGGTGAGCTCAGCGCGACACCGATGCTGGCGCCGGGGCTGAGCATCGCTTCGTCGAAGGCGACCGGGGCCGACAGCCGACACGCGATCCGGTCGGCCGTCGCCCGCACGTCATCGCGTCCGGCCACTTCGGGCAGCAGCACGGCGAACTCGTCCCCACCCAGCCGCGCCACGGTGGCATCGACGGGTACGCAGTCGCGCAACCGCTGCGCGACAACGAGCAGCAGCCGGTCACCGACCTCATGGCCGAGTGCGTCGTTGACCTCCTTGAACCGGTCGAGGTCGAGGAGCAGTACGGCTGCGCTGGTCTGTGGGTCGGCCAACACGGCGTCGATGCGATGCGTGAGGTAGACGCGGTTGTACAGGCCGGTCAGCGCGTCGTGCGTCGCGTCGTAGCCGAGTTGCTCGACCAGTCGGGTGCTGCGGATCGCGACCGCGAGGTGTCCGGTGAGCGTCTGCAACAGGGTCAGGTCGTCGGAGTCGAACGAGGCGATCTCGCCGAGGCGGTTCGTCGCACTCACAGTGCCGATCAGCCCGGTCGACCGGGGGAATGCCACCAGCACCGCGTCGCGAAGCCCGCGCGCACGCAACCAGCGAGTGACGGCAGGATCCTTCGTCCCGCGCTCGGCCAGCATCGGCTCCTCGTCGGTGAGTGCCCGCACCATCACCCAGTCGGACGGATCGACCGTTCGATGCCTTATCGACACCTCGTCGTCCTCGTCGACCGACATGACCAGAGCACGCGTCGTCTCGAGACGACGGTCCTCGAGCAGAGTGACGGTGGCCGATTCAGCACGCAGCAGCCGGCGGATGCGGCACAGCAGTTGGTCGGCGAGCATGTCGATCGACGACGCCCCGACACCGAGGGTGACGAACTCGTGGACCAGCGACAGCGACTGGTGCTGCCGTCGGGTCTTGGCATGGCCGATGTAGCCGAACGTGCCGACCGATGCGAGCACGAGGACCACGACCACGCCGAACGCGCCTTGGCGGACGAGCATCAATGCGGCGAAGCCGAAGATCGTCGCGACGACGCTGAGCGCAGCGGCCGGAATGAGCACCTCGGTGACGTCCGCGCGGCTCAGCGGACCGTTGTGCAGCCGGATGAGCAGCAAGACGAAGCAGCACATCACCTGGTCGACCACCGCGAGCACGACGATCGCGGTGACACCGAGCAGCCAGTTGACACCGTGTGATTGGCCGAGGAGCAAGTGCAGCAACAGCGCGTCGAGCGCGGCCTCGAACGCGTACGCCGAGGTGTTGTAGATGTTCTTCTGCACGGTCGTGCGCTGGAACAGGAACGCGATCAGTGAGCCGACCACGCGGGTGAGCACGAACACCGCCGGTGGCAGCACGAGCACGCCCAGCAGCAGCGGCACTCCGGCAAGCGTCAGTGAGTGCGCCTGCCGCCGGAACTCGATGTTCATCAGGAACTGCTCGGCCCACCAGAACATCGCGCCCACGCCGACGGCGAGCACCGGCAAGGGCAGATGCTCGACGACCATCGGCGAGTCGGGCGCACCGTAGGTGAACGCCGCGGCAAGCCCTGCCAGCGCGACGCTCAGGATCAGCGTCCACACCGCGGGAGTGAGCCGGCTACGCATGGATCATTCCCAGGCGTCGTCTGACCAGCGCGCGGACGACCACCGGGCCGACGACCAGCGTGCGGACGACCAGCGCGCAGAGGACCAGCGAGCTGAATCCCAATCCGCGTCGCTCCACCGTGCCGAGGACCAGCGCGCGGAGGACCATCGTGCGGACTCGGTGCCCTCCGTGGTGGACGACCACGAGTCACCCGTCCACGGCACGCCGAGCCAGTCGCCACCGGACCAGGAGGTGCCGGCCGACGCGGCTGCCCACCAGGCGGCCGGGTTCCACGGATTGCCCTGGACGTCGACCTCGCCGTACAGCGGGTTCCCGTCGGCGTCCACGAGCACATCACCCGCGCGAGCGGCCTGGAGCGAGCCCTGGCCGGTCGAGGCGGGGAAACTCTGGGTGAAGTTCGGCGCGTTCTTGCCCAGGCCGAGCAGGCCACCGAGCAGGTTGCCGAGGCCGCCGAGCAGGCCGCCTGATCCGCCGCCGCTGTACTTCTTGGCCAGGGCCAGCGCGCCGGCGACGTTGAGCTCACCGGCGCCGGCCAGGCGCGAACTCGCGAGCACCGGGGTGGCGCTGTCCTCGAGCAGGCCCTTGACCTGGTCGGGTGTCAGGCCGGGATAGGCCTGCAGGAGCAGTGCCACGGCGCCGGAGACGACCGCGGTTGCCTGGCTGGTGCCACTGCCACGGAACAACCGGCCGGTGCTGTCGCCCTTGACCCGGCCTTCGGGGTGGTTCTGGTCGATGTAGGAGCCGGGGTCGCGCAGCGAGGTGATCGATGAGCCGGGCGCGACGAGGTCGACGTGCCGGTCCGCGGTGCCGCCGTTGCTGAACGACGAGACGAGCGGCAGCAGCCAGCCGGTGAGGGAGTCCTTGCCGTCCGACGAACCGACCGACAGGACGTACGGGTCGATGGCGGGGTCGGTCAGCGGCGCGCCGTTGCCGTCGTTGCCGCCGGAAACGACCACTACGAGGCCGTGCTTCCACGCGTTCTCGGCGGCGGCGGCAAGGGGATCGAGCTGGTAGGGCTGCACCGAATCGGTGCCGAAGGACAGGTTGACGACGCGCACTCGGCTGCCGTCGGCATTGGTCTGGTGCTCGGTGATCCAGTTCAGCGCGGCGATCACCTGGCTGACGTCCGTGCTGCCGTCGGTGGTCGCCAGCTTGATCGACTCGAGGTCCGAGTCGGGCGCGACACCGAGTTCGGTGTTCGGGTCGAGGGACCGGAGCGTCCGGCTGGTCAGCGCGCCCCCGTCGTGTGCGGCGATGATGCCCGCGAGATGCGTGCCGTGACCGTAGGTGTCCTGGTCGGTCAGGACGCCGTTGCTCTCGATCGAGAGGTCGGGGCCGTAGGTCAGCTTGCCGGCGCCGGTCAGACCGGGCACCTCCGCGGTACCACTGTCCAGCAGCGCGACCGTCACGCCCTGGCCGGTGATCTGGCGGCCCTGCGAGTCGGTCTGGTTCCACACGGCACGCGCGCCGATCGCGTTCTCGATGGTGAACAGCGAGCCCGGGTCGAGGCTGGCCGTGTACTTGCCGTTGAGCAGCGAGAGCAGGTCGGCGAGCGGGTCACCCCAGCTGGCATCGCCCCAGTCGGACGAGGTGGTGTGCGGGGCGGGACGAGCGGCGCCGGCCGGCGGAGCGACGGCGAACGCGGCGAGCCCGGTGGCCAGGCCCAGCGCGGCCACGACCGCGCCGAGACGGCGGGTGCGTGCAGTGCGGTGCGGGGTCGGCATTGCGATCGCTCTCTGGCTGAGGACGGCTGGTTCTTTCAACTGATTTCACACAGACCATACAAGTACTTAACGTCGATCACAACTACTTCCGAAGAGGAATTTGTCCGTGTACACAATCGTCCGCATAGGTCCGGAAGCGCCCGGTTCTCAGCTTGTTTGCGCTTCAATGCCCGATTCGATGTCCTCGATCAGGGGTCTTTCGGGCGTCCGATCCGGTCCTCGAGCCGCGTACTCGTGCTGGCGGCGAGCCGGATGCACCCCTGCATCGCGTCAGCGTCAGCCGCGCACTGACCGTTACGGGACGCGGTTGGCAGGTATGCGCCAGGTGTGGTGCGTGCGTGCGTGGGAGGGCTCCGCAACGGAGATCACTTCGTTGCGGCGGTCGCGAACCTCGCCCGCACGGTCGATCAAGTTGTCGAAGGACGGCGCGAGTGGACAGGACAGGGACCGTAGCGGTGCTCGGCATCGGCGCGGGGTCGATGATCGAGCACCGCTACCACCTCAGCGCGATCCTCGGGCGGGGCGCGGCCGCCGACCTCTGGCGCGCGGCCGATCTGCGGCTGCACCGCGATGTGGTGATCAAGCTCTGCCAGCCCGGCGACACCGCCACGCGTGATCTCGCTCGCGCGAATCGGCTGGCTGCGATCACGCATCCCGCGCTGGCCACCATCTTCGACGCCGGCGTCGACACTGCCTCGGGCTGCCCACGCGCCTACGTCGTAACCGAGTTGATCGACGGGCAGTCGCTGCACGACCGGTTGAGGTACGGCTCGCTGGCCCCGCGCCGCATCGCGCGGATCGGCAGTCAAGTCGCCGACGCGCTCGCACAGCTGCATCGCCGAGGGGTCAGCCACGGTTCGGTGTCGCTTGCGAACGTCGTCCTTCGTGCGGACGGCAGCGTCAAGCTCGCTGATCTGGACACCGACCCGCGCGAGGCAGACCCGGTGCCCGCCGACGATGTGCTCGCATTGGGTCACGTTCTTCTTGCGGCCTTCGCGGGTGCACCTGCTTCCGGGCCCGCGCGCATCGCGAGCCGGTGGGCCTGGCGCCGTCGCCCGCTGGCCACGGCCCCGACCGGCGCGCGTCCCCGGGACTCGGAGTGGACCGACCTGCTGTCGACGATGATCGCCGAGGATCCATCAGCCCGTCCTGCGGCCGCCGAGATCGCCGCACGGTTGGCCGGCCTGCGTGCCGCGGCGGCGGAGACCAGGGAGCGGGACGAACCTACTGACGTCAACGACGACGTCGCGCCGCTGAGCGTCGGTCATTGGCGTGCGCCGACCGCTCGCGCGGGGTCGTCCCGCTCCCGGGTGCGGCCGCGCGGCAGGCATCGCCGCGCAGCCGCGTTGCAGTCAGCTGCCCGCGACGGTGATGACGCCGCTGCGTGACGCCTTGTAAGCAGGCGAGCCGGTGTCGCCCTGGAAGACCACCCGGTACTGCTCCTTCTTGCCCTTGCCGTGCGCGTTCGGAGTGACGGGAACACTCGCCTGACCGTTGCTGTCCGTGGGTGCGATCGCGACCGGGTCGCTGAACTTGTGGGTTCCCGCGTCGCGCTTCTCGAGGTAGAGCGTTTCGCCGGCAAGCCGCTGGTGTCCGGCCTTCAGCGTCGCGGTGAGAGCCACCTTGTGGGAGCTGTGCTTGGGTGCGCGCTCGTGCGTCGCCTTGAGCGTGATGCTCGTCGGGCGAGCCTTCGGGGTGGACGACGAGTGCGCCGCCGACGCCGCGGGGGCGGCAATCAGGCCGGCAGCCAGGACGACACCAACCGGAATGACTACGTGGCGAAGCTCCATGCGGACCTCCAGGTTTAGGGGGCGACAGGACTGTCCTGCCTCACCGAAGAGAGCGCACCGTGGACCGGAGGTGTTACTCCGGATAGTCGCCGGCGACAGTCAGCGCTTGTTCCCGCGGACGTCGATCGCGAGGCTGATCGCAAAGGCGACGACGATCAGCGCACCGCCGGCCAGCGCAAGGCCGGTGTCGCCGAGCAGGCCGCTCGCGGTCGCTGTCGCAACCAGGGCGAGCGCGACCACTACGGCGGCGGCGATCTTCCAGTCGTCGCCGATGATGAAGTCGTACCAGAAGTGCCCGAACGCTCTGACGTACTTCATGATGACGCGGCCTGTAGATGTTCGGTTCCTGCGACCGGTCTTTGCTCAGGCGGCGTCGGACGCTTCAGCACCGCGATGAACACCCGCGTGATGACGAACCATGCGGCGATCAGGACGATGAGCGCCAGGTCGTTGCCGGGCCACTCGACGCTTGCCCGCCCGGACCGGAAGATGCCGGTCCCGGCTACGGACCAGAACGTGCCGAACGACGCAAGCATCAGACCGACGCCGTACTTCAGTGCATTTTCCGGGATCATCGCGAGGGGTCGCTTCGCAGCAAACGCGATCGCGACCACGGCACACACGGCGGCGACCGCGCCGAGCGCGGCAGCAGGGACGTTCTTGGCGTTGAGCCCGAACGTGATGACGATGAACACGACCTCCATGCCTTCGAGGAACGCGCCCTTGAACGACACGACGAAGGCGAACATGTCGAGGCCTTCGGTCCGGACGTCACCTGCGCGACGCGCGTCCTGCACCTGGGTCTCGTAGATCGCTTCCTCGTCGTGCAACGCCTTGCGGCCGGACGAGCGCAGTATCGCTTTACGCAGCCATTGCAAACCGAAGATCAGCAACAGGGTCCCGATCGCGAGCTGCAGCGCTGATTCGGGCAACCAGGTCGTCACGGCGTAGCCGAAGATCGAGGTGACGAGCGCGAGTGCGACCAGCGCCGCGCCGACGCCTAGGAACGCCGAGCGCCAACTGCGGGTGAACCCCATCGCCATGACGATGGTGGCCGCCTCGACGCCTTCGACGAAGCAGGCGAAGAACACTGCGACGAGCAGTCCCCAGGTAGCTGCAGACACGGCCGCGACGGTACTCGGCTAAGTTCTCAGCGCTTTCGGCCGGTGATCATCCGAGCAGCGAACCGAGCGGGCCGAGGTCGATGTCGAGTTCGTCGCGCGTGATCCCATGCGTCTCGCGTAGTTCCGTGATCGCCTCGTCCAACCGGATCAGTGCCGTCCCGAGCGCCTCGATCTGGTCCGTGCTCAGGTCGTCCATCCGGCGAACCGCCTGCCGCTCCATGAGTTGCCGGATCAGTTCGACCAGCGTCAGCACGAGACGGAACAGGTCGCGTGCGACCGAGTCCGCGTCGGACTCGATGCGCGCCGGGACGAGGGCGGGCTCATCCATCGCTATCGCCCGAGATCGTCATGAGCAGGGCGCGCAGCTTGATCACGACCAGGTCCACGCCCGCCAACGACAGCACGATGTCGCCACTGAGCACCACGCCCGCCCCGAGCACCCGGTCGAGGAGGTCGACCAGGCTCGCGCGCGCCACCACGGCCTCCGAATCGGTCATGACCCCTCGAGCTCAGCGAAGGAGTACGCAGCCCACGGACCGCTGACGATCACCCGGTCGGCACCCAGCCGGGCCTGCAGATCCTTGGCGCTGTTGAGAAACGCCTCGCTGTCGGCGACGTCGACGAGAAACGCGGCGTTCAGCACGACGCGCGGCCCGCTGCCCAATCCGCCGGCACGGTCGGCCGCGGCATGACGGCGTGCTTCGTGCGCGAGCCCGGCCAGAGCTGCGTAGACGGTGTCGGCATCCGCACCGTCGGCCCCCTCGGAGTTGTCCCGCTGCTGCAACTCGGCGCGCCGGCGGGCGAGGAACGACGCACCGGACTCGCCCGCCTGCGCGGCGGACCGGGCGCCGGGTGGGCGGCCCAGCAGGCGAACTCCCCACTCCCGGCGCCCGTCCAGCCGCACGAACGTCCGCAACGCCGCGGACTCGAGGTCGACGAGCAGGGCGACGACGGCATCGTCGTCCGCGCACGTCGTGCCGAGGCGCAGCGGCAAGGTCGTCGTGCTGGCAGCGGCGGCGTCCACCACCGCGTCGTGCGCGCGGGCGGTGCGCTCCACCCACTCCAGATCGCCGAGTCGCTGTTCGAGACCGTCCGGAGAGAACAGGTCGCCCGGCACCGAACTGACAACTGCACCGACCCGTCCGGTGTCGACGATGCGCAAGACCCCGCCCTCGATCCCGGTGGGCAACCCGGTGAGATCGGCCCGGTCGGATCTGATCAGTGCATAGACATAACTGACGTCGGTCACCGGTCGTCCTGGGCCGTGTGCGCGTTACGTGGCGACTCCAGCTCGGCGAGCCGTTCGCGCAGCGCTCGATTCTCCGACCGCAGGTCGCGGTCGCCGGCCGACAAGGACGGATCGTGCTCCCACCAGTCGATACCCATCTCGCGGGCCTTGTCGACCGATGCCACGAGCAACCGGATGCGGATGGTGAGCAACTCGATGTCGAGCAGATTCACCCGGATGTCGCCGGCGATCACGATGCCCTTGTCGAGAACTCGCTCGAGGATGTCGGCAAGACTCGCGTCACGATGTGCCGGGCGGGCCGGG
>DASXJN010000181.1:0-7681 GCA_036497365.1 Jatrophihabitantaceae bacterium
TGGCCCGGCGCCGAGTAATCGGTGCCGGGCCACGGCTATGACCGTTCCGGGGAGGTGAGCACCTCGGCGCCGTCGTCGGTGATCGCGATCGTGTGTTCACTGTGGGCGGTCCGGCAGCCGGTCGCGCTCCGAAGCGTCCAGCCGTCGGCGTCTGTGACGAGTACGTCCGTGTCGGCCATGACCCACGGTTCCAGTGCCAGCAGCAGCCCTGGGCGCAACCGGTAGCCACGACCTGGCCGTCCGGTGTTCGGGACGTGCGGGTCCTGGTGCATCGTCGTGCCGACTCCGTGGCCGCCGAACTCGGTGTTGATCCGGTAGCCGGCCTCGGTGAGAACCGTGCCGATGGCGTAGGAGATGTCTCCTAGGCGTGCTCCCGGCCCGGCCGCGCCGATACCCGCGCGCAATGCACGTTCGGTGGCGCTGATCAACGCGCCGCTCTGGGCAGAGCGTGCGTCGCCGACCACGAAGCTGATCGCGGAGTCCGCAACGACCCCGCCTTTGGACACGGCCAGATCCAGTGTCAACAGGTCACCGTCGGCAAGCACGTAGTCATGGGGTAGGCCGTGAAGCACTGCGTCGTTCACCGATGTGCAGATGAAATGGCCGAACGGTCCACGACCAAAGGACGGTTCGTAGCCGACGTAGCACGACTGTGCTCCTGCCTGCGCGATCATCACCTGGGTCCACCGGTCGATGTCCAACAGATTCGTGCCTACGGCGCACCGGCTCTTCAAGGTCTGCAACGTGCTCGCGACCAGCGCACCGGCGTCCCTGGCGCGCGACATTTCCGTCGAGTCGAGAAGTTCGATCATGCCTCTCCAACGTTGTCAGCTGTGGCGGCTGGCCAGGGCGGCGGCGTGGGACCGTCCGGTCGCACCGAGCTTGGTGACCGCGGCGGCTACCTGCGTGACGACTGTGTGCCGCGAGATGCCGAGACGATGGGCGATCTCAGCGTTGGTGAAGCCTTCGCCGACCAGACGGAGTATTTCCTGCTGTCGCGCGGTGAGCAGATCGTCCGACCGGCGCGTGCGGGCCGCGGACCTGTGCACGCCGGCGGCTCGCAGTGATTGGTGCACGCGCGCGAGAAGGGGCAACATGCCCTTGTCCTCGGCAGTTCGCTCGACGCCCAGCAGCACGTCCACCGCAGTCTGCGTGTCGCCCGCTCGGCGAGTGGCCTCGCCGAGCGCCCAACGGCAGCGCAGTTCACCACGGAAGTGAAAGCCGGCCCACAAGGCGGCGGCGCGACCGAAGTTGTCGCGCGCGTCGCGGCCCTCGACGAGATCGGCGATGCCCTGCACCTCGGACCGTACGGCGCGCAGCATCGGATACGTGTGCAGATCGGGGACGGGACCGGGATCGCGATCGAGTGACCAGAGACCCCATGCGCGCGTCACCTTGATCAACTCGAGATTCGGGTCGCTGTCCGTGCCGGTAAGGCATGCGTCCGCGAGTTCGACCGCGCGGGCCGGACGACCGCTCCACAATGCGGCCTCGGCTTGTATCCAGCTGCTCTGAATCGTGCCTCGGTGGTCGCCGGTCAGCGGCATCCGCTCGATCCACCGCAGCGCCTCTTGGATGCGTCCGAGATCGATGAGGGTCGCGCACAGCGTCTCGACCGTGTTGTCGCGCCCGCGGCGCTCGTGAACGCGGTCGATGAGTTCCTCGGCATCGACGAGTACGCGTGCGTAGTCCCCGGCGTGGAAATTCAAGGTCGTGCGCACCGTGCGGAAGTTCAATGCCCACTCGCCCAAGCCGAGCTTTGCCGAGCGATCGATGAACTCGTCACAGACCGCCGGTCCGGCCGCCGGGTCGTCGGTGGACTCGTAATAGGCGACCAGGTTGTTCGCGGCCAGGAACTCGGTATTGACATCCCGGGTCTTGCGCGCGGCCGAGATCGCCGCACGGAGGTGTTCGGCACTGCCGGGAAGCTGCGCCACGATGAGCGCCGTCCCACGCAGGTATTCGGCGCGTGCAACGTCCACGCCGGTCTCCTGAGCAAGGTGCACTGCGCGTGCCGTGGCATCCACGGCGGCTTCGTGGTCCCCGTCGACGAAGATCGGCAGCCGGGTGCGCTCGATCAACAGCCGAACCTCGGTCACGCTGCCCGTACCGCGCACGAGGTCGAGCCCGTCATCGAGCATCCGCCGCAGCCCTGCGCTGTCACCGGCCGTCCAGGCACTCCGGCCACGCAACAGGTGCGCCGCTGCCTGCGCTTCCCGGTTGTCGTGGTCGACGAGCTCGAGGACTTGCACCATTGCGTCCCAGTCGTGAACACGCTCGAGCGCTTCGGCCGCGCGCAGATGCAGGTCGTCGGCCGGGCCGGTGGCGCACTGCGCGGCGATCGCCAGGTGGGCGGCCTGTTCGGCTGCGCGTTCGGTGCGCTCTGCTGCGCGCATCGCGGCCACGAACGCGTGCTCGCGGTCGCCGGCAAGCTGGTAGTGCCGGGCAGCCTCGCCCTCGTCGTCGACGGTGCGCGCCAGCCTGAGATGGAGCTCGCGCCGGCGATCGTCGGCAAGCTGCTCGATCAAGACCTCGGCGAGCAGAGCATGCCGGACTGCGATGCCGCTCGGAGCTTCTATGACGAGATCGGCATCGAGGAGACTCTTGACACCGGCTTCGTCCAGTTCATGTCGCCCCATCGCACGTCCGGCGAGTGCGAGCATGGCAAAGCTGTCGTGGCCTGCCGAATCGAGGGTGCGGAGTCGAGCGGCAATGGCAAGCCGCAGGCTCGCAGTGGGCTCACCGGACGCGGTCAGTTCTTTGATGAGCAGCGGGTTGCCGCCCGTACGCGAAACGACGCGCCGCACGGCCGAATCGCCGAGATCCGGTCGCAGGGATCGGACGATGGTGTCGGCGTGCGCGCGGTCGAGCGGTGCGAGCGAGATCTCGGTGAAACCGACGTCGCGCAGTCGGTCGAGAACGGCCGCTGATGTGCGTTCACCCCGACGGACGCCGGCGAGCAATCCCACGCGCCCGGCAAGCAGGGTGATGACCTCGATCGTGCCGCCGTCGGCCCAGTGCAGGTCGTCGAGCAGCAGCACATCATCGCCGAGTCGGAGTTCGACCGCCGCGGCGACGGCGGTCGGGTCCCCGTCGCCCACGGATGTGCCCAGGGCACGTTCGAGCGGCAGGTACTGGATCCACGACAGGGTCGACAGCGCGCCGCCCTCGGCCAGACGCCGGCCACCGGCCGCCGCGACCGCACGAAGCAGCGTCGTCTTGCCGATCCCGGGTTCGCCCACGACGACGACCGGTCGGTCCTCAGCAAGAAGACCCGCAGCCACCGCCAACTCGGCGTCGCGGCCCACCACACTGCCGTCCATGCCTTAGATCATCGCCTAAAGATCGCTTCCAGCCTGCCGATGGTCAGCAAACGGCTGACGCGGATGGCACTATTCGCGACATGACGACCGATGTCGCGAGCATGTCTGTTCGTGATCTCGGCAGCGCTTACCGGGCCGGCGCGCTGTCGCCGGCCGAGGCAGTGCAGAACCTCGCGGCACGGATCGAGCAGGTCGATCCGCTGATCAACGCGTTCGCCGTGCGACGACTGGACGAGGCGCTCGACGAAGCCGAGCAGAGCACGGACGAGCTGGGTCGCGGAGTCGATCGAGGGCCACTGCACGGTGTGCCGGTCGCGATCAAAGAGATCTTCGAGGTGGCCGGATTACCTACCCGGTACGGATCGGAGGTCTTCGCCGATCACAACGCGACGACCGACGCGGACGTCGTCGCCCGGCTGAAGTCGGCCGGCGCGATCGTCGTCGGCTCGACGCGTTCGCACGAGTTCGCCTGGGGCATCACCTCGCAGCACGCGGTACTGGGCGGGGTCCGCAATCCGTACAACGTCGACCGGATCCCGGGCGGCTCGAGCGGGGGATCGGCTGCGGCGGTAGCCGCCGGCCTCGTCCCGTTGGCGATCGGGACGGACACCGGCGGGTCGGTGCGCATCCCAGCAGCATTCTGCGGCGTGGTGGGACTCAAGGCCACGTACGCCCGCACGTCCACGGAAGGCTTGATGCCGCTTGCGCGGACGCTGGACCACGTCGGAACGTTCGCGCGTGACGACCTGGACGCCCTGTTGTGCCTGGACGTCATGGCCGCAAAGAATCCTGCCGACCCGCGCTCGATGACGGGAGTCGCGTCAGATCGTCTCGCACGTACCACGACGCCGGCGGGCATCCGGTTGGCGTGCCCGAGCGATGCCGATCTGGCTGAGCTGGGCGACGATTACCGCGCGGCGTTCGACCGGCTGCTCTCGGCGTTGGCCGGTGCGGGTACCGAGCTGCGCCGGTTCGAGATGCGCGGCGATTCCGCTCGGGCGGTGTACGGCCCGATCCAGATGGTCGAGGCCTTCCACCACCATGCGCACGTGCTGGGTACGTACCCGGCGCAGCGCGCCGCCTACGGACCCGACGTGCGAGCGCGGCTCGACCTGGCTGCCGATGTGACGCTCGCCGACTACCTCGACGCGACCGTCGCTCGACAGGGTCTCGTCCGTCGCATCGAAACCGAGCTGGCCGAGGTCGATGCGCTCCTGACTCCGGTCTCGTCGGACTCGCCGTCACTGGTCACCGATCCGGACATCGTCGAGCATCAAGGCCGGCCGACCGAGTTTCGGCACGTCGTGCTGGGCAACACCGTTGTGCAGAATCTCGCGGGTATGCCGGCGGTCACCCTGCCCGGCGGTGTCGATCGCTACGGGGTACCTATCTCGTTCCAGCTTTCTGGTGCCCGCGGGTCCGAGGCCGTCGTGACGGTTCTTGCGATTGTCATCGGCCGCCTGATGGCCGAGCTCGGAGTAGTCCGGCAGCCGCCGGCCCTGGCCGGCTGCACGCCAGAGCGTTCATGAGGGCGATGTGCTTTCGGGGCGCGAGTCCGCGCCACGCATCCACCAGTTCGACCAACATCCTCGCTTCGTCGGCTGACAGGGCACGCGGCTGATCCCTCAATGCCATGTACAGATCGATGCGATCCGTCAGCCGATGAACATGCGGCGAGCCTGGTCCACGCCCTCGACGGTCACCGACGGATGGCTGGCTTCGGCCCAGCGAGCCGCGGTCAAGCGCAGCCGATCGGAGACGAGGACCTCGTCGTCCCTCGCGTCGCGCATGATCCTGTCCGGCTGGTAGCCGAGCCGGCGAGACACGCCCTGCGATGCGTGGTTGTCGGGAAAGACAGTGGAGGTCGCGTCGGTGGCGCCCAGGTGGTCGAATGCAAGAGCGAGCGCGCCAATGCGCGCTTCGGTGCCGAAGCCCTGGCCGTGATGCGCCAGCCCGAGCCATGACCTCGTGATGACCTCGCGGACGATGCGGAAGTCCCGGGCGACCAGCGTGACCATGCCGATCGGATCGTCTTTGGACGCGAAGATGGCCAGCCCGAGCGCCCAGTCGTCCGGCGTCCAGGAAGCCAGGTCGTCCCAGTGACCTTGCAGGACGATCCTGGCGCGCTCATCAGGCCCGCCTTCGGTCCACGGCGTGAGGAAGGGTCTCTCCTCCGGTTTGTGGATGCCTGCGGCCGCCAAAGATCAGAAAGCACGCGCGTCAGTGTCGGAGCAGCACCTGCATGAGACAACCGAATATCGATGGCTGCGGCCGGCGGGCGCCCGGAGGACCGTCAGCCGACGCGGATGTGCCCGACCGGGCGTCCGGAGTTGCCCGCGGCATCCAGCGCGCGGCCGCCTCGGCCCGAAGCGAAGATGCGATAGGTGTACCGGCCGGCGGGCACGCGCGTCCCGTGTGTCGTGCCGTCCCAACCCACGTGCGCGACACCGACCTTCGACTGCGCGGCCTTGCACGACAGCGTGCGGACGACCTGGCCGTGCCGGCTGATGGTCACATGGCAGGTAGTGAGCGGTTCGGAGAACGGCGCGTACAGGCGCCAGTTCGCGGAGCCGGACCGGTTGACCTCGACCGGGGCAATGGGGGCACCGAGATAGCGCGGTGCCTCTAGCTTCGGTCGGCCCGGCATCGGCGCCACCATGAGCAGGTTGTGGTTGTCGATCCAGGCCATCGTCCGGCCGCTGATCTGCGGCCGCGCGTAGTAGATCGCCTCCGGCAGGAGCGGCACCGTCCGGCCGGACCAGGTGCGCAGTGTGTAGGAAGCCTTGGCGTCGGTCGGGTCGAACGGTTCGCTGTCGGTGAGCGTGATGCCGGCGCCGGACATCTGCGCAATCTCTGCCGGCAGCTTGATCGAAGGCGCCATTGTCCGCACATTGCGGACCCGGTTGATGTCGATCGGGTGCGGAGGTTCGAGGTCATCGCCCGCCTCGATGTGCCAACCGACGTAGTTCCCGTAGACAAACACCCTGGCGAACGTCATGTCGTCGTGCGGGCCTGCCAAGCGCACCGCGTGACCGGTGACAACGTTCTCGCGCCAGACACTGCCGTTGACCTTGATGTAGGCGACGTAGTTGCCGAACACAGCAGGACTGGGCACTCCTATCGTGCTCACGGACACCGGCACATGCGTGGTGCGGCCCGTGGCGGCGTCGAAGATTTCCGCCTTCTGGCCGCCATCGTGGCGCAGGCCGATGTACAGAACGCGATTGCCCGACACGGTGACCTGCGTCATCGGCGCGACGTGCCTGAGCTTGGTGGCTCCGTTCGGCGTCTGCACGACGCGCGTCTCGTCCTGTTCGCTCGGCAGGCCGTACACGATCGTCGTTCCGGAGCTGAAGATGTCGGAACCGAACGTCGGTCGCGCCACCGTCCTCGTCGACCCCCGAGCCGGCCGAGCCTGGTCCGTGGTGATCGCGGTGCGGTACACACCCGATGTGTCCATAGGTCCGTCGCGGTCATCGATCGACACGATCCGTCCTGCGCTGAGCGAGAACGCGGTGGTCGCGACCTGACTGCGAGACGCCGTCACGAGCACGTGCGATGCCGACGTAGCCGAGGTCATCGTCCGCAGCTGCCCACCCTCCGCGTCGACGACCACGGCACGGCCGAGGGCGCTGACGCCCGGCTCGCCGATGGTCATCGTGCCGTGTTCGAGCTTCGGAGATCCGTAGGCGACGCTGCTGATCTTGAACGCGTCTCCGCGGCTGGTTGTGTGCTCGAAAAGCACTCGCGATCCGACCACGGCGACGATACCTCCGCGCTGATCGATGATCTGGGCCGGCCGTGCGCCGTCCACTGGAACGAGCAGCACCCGGAAGTGCCCGCCGGTGCGACTGTCGATACATCCGGCGTACTCGCCGACGACAGCCGAGCACCCTGCACGACGGTCCGGGTCCTGCAGGTCCAGCGCGGTGAATCCGGTGCCGTTCCAGGCGTGGTAGGTCAGCTGGCCGGGCACGTCGTTGGTCGCCAGAACGGCGCCGTCGTCGCCGGCCGTCGCTGACCAGTTCGCGTTCCCCGGAAACGGGGCGCCGAGATCGGTGACGGTGCCGTCGGTCGCCAGGTCCTCGAGGTGGTCGGCACTTTGCAGAAGTGCACCGTCCGGTGCGGCCGCCATGTATGCGGTACCGGCGGGGATCGCCGTGCTCCCGGATGCCTTGGTCTTCAGATTCCACCACACGAGCCGGTAGTCGGCGGTGCCGTCGCGGCCGGCTGTACCAGTCAGCATGGGACCGACCATCGAGAAGTTCCCTGCGGAATCCACGGGGGTGGTGAGCTCACGAACGGCGCCCGTCGGCGTGCGGACCATCAGACGGGCTCGGCTCGGTCGGTAGGTGGGC
>DASXJN010000182.1:0-27734 GCA_036497365.1 Jatrophihabitantaceae bacterium
GCGCGCTTGGTCTCGCGCGGGACCAGCGTCGGGTAGACGTGGTCGAGCACCGTCTCGCGGGTGATCAGCACGCGGGCGACGTCCTCGCGCGAGGGCACCTCGTACATCACCGAGAGCAGGACTTCTTCCATGATCGCGCGGAGGCCGCGTGCGCCGGTGCCGCGCAGCACGGCTTGGTCGGCGATCGCCTCGAGCGCGTCGTCGCCGAAGTCGAGCTCGACGTTGTCGAGCTCGAACAGCTTCGCGTACTGCTTGACCAGCGCGTTGCGCGGTTCGGTGAGGATCTTCACCAGCGCGTCGCGGTCGAGCGGGCGGACGGAGGTGATCACCGGCAACCGGCCGATGAACTCCGGGATGAGGCCGAACTTGATGAGGTCCTCGGGCATGACCTCGCCGAACACGTCACGCTGGTCGCGCTCGAACTTGGTGTGCACCTCGGCGCCGAAGCCGAGGCCCTTCTTGCCGATGCGCGACTCGATGATCGAGTCGAGCCCGGCGAACGCACCACCGACGATGAACAGCACGTTCGTCGTGTCGATCTGGATGAACTCCTGGTGCGGATGCTTGCGCCCGCCCTGCGGCGGGACCGACGCGGTCGTGCCCTCGAGGATCTTCAGCAGCGCCTGCTGCACGCCCTCACCGGACACGTCACGCGTGATCGACGGGTTCTCGGCCTTGCGGGCGATCTTGTCGACCTCGTCGATGTAGATGATCCCGGTTTCGGCCCGCTTGACGTCGTAGTCGGCAGCTTGGATGAGTTTGAGCAGGATGTTCTCGACATCCTCGCCGACATAGCCCGCCTCGGTCAGCGCGGTGGCATCGGCAATGGCGAAGGGGACGTTGAGCATGCGCGCCAGCGTCTGCGCCAGCAGCGTCTTGCCCGACCCGGTCGGCCCGAGAAGAAGGATGTTCGACTTGGCCAGCTCGACCGCCGACTCGGCGTTGCGCGGCTTGCTGTCGCCGCCGGCCTGCACGCGCTTGTAGTGGTTGTACACAGCCACGGCCAAGGTGCGCTTGGTGTGATCCTGACCCACGACGTAGCTGTTCAGGAACTCGTTGATCTCTGCCGGCTTGGGCAGCTCGTCGAAGGTGAACTCACTGGTCTCGGCGAGTTCTTCCTCGATGATCTCGTTGCACAGATCGATGCACTCGTCGCAGATGTAGACGCCGGGGCCCGCAATGAGCTTCTTGACCTGCTTCTGGCTCTTCCCGCAGAAAGAACACTTCAACAGGTCCCCGGTCTCGCCGACACGTGGCACGGGTGAATCGTCCTCTCGCTTGACCAAATCCGGGCGCGTCTCGCCTTATTCGATGACGCCGAGCACCGCTCGGACCTTGAACGCTACCCGGAAAAGGGCCGGAAGTCCGCTGCAAACGCGGCAAACACGCCCTGAAGGGCGGGTCGAACCTACGTCCGGCTCAGACGTCTGCCATTTTCCGGGTGGTGATGACTTCGTCGACCAGGCCGTAGTCCTTGGCCTGCTCCGCGGTGAAGATCTTGTCGCGCTCGATGTCGGCCCGCACCGTCTCGATGCTCTGGCCGGTGTGCCGCGCGAGGATCTCCTCCTCGAGGTCACGCATGCGCTGGATCTCCTTGGCCTGGATGTCCAGGTCCGAGATCTGCATGGCCCCCTCGGTGCCGCCGGAGGGCTGGTGGATCAGGATTCGCGAGTTCTGCAGCGCGAACCGCTTGCCCTTCGTACCTGCCGCGAGCAACAGCGCAGCAGCAGACGCAGCCTGGCCCATGCAGTAGGTCTGCACCTCGGGACGGACGAACTGCAGCGTGTCGTAGATCGCCGTCAATGCGGTGAACGAGCCGCCCGGTGAGTTGATGTAGATCAGGATGTCGCGATCCGGGTCGTTGGACTCGAGCACGATCAGCTGGGCGATGACGTCGTTGGCGACCACGTCGTCGATCGGCGCGCCGAGGAAGATGATGCGCTCCTCGAACAGCTTGTTGTACGGGTTCGACTCCTTGACGCCGTAGTTCGTCCGTTCCACGAAGGACGGGAGGACGTACCGCGACAGCGGTGAATCGGCGTTGTGGCGGGACTGTGGCTGACTCTCGAAGCGGTTCACTGGCCTAACTCCTACTCCGGCGCGACGTTGCCGCTGGGGACCTCACTCGCGCGGCGCACGATGTGGTCGATGAATCCGTACTCGAGGGCTTCCTGGGCGGTGAACCAGCGGTCGCGGTCGCCGTCCTTGGTGATCTGCTCGACCGTCTGACCGGTGTGCTCGGCGATGAGCTCGGCCATCTCTTGCTTGGTCAGGTTCCACTGCTCGGCCTGGATCTTGATGTCCGACGCGGTGCCGCCGAGGCCGGCCGAACCCTGGTGCATCAGGATCCGCGCGTGCGGCAGCGCGTAACGCTTGCCGCGCGCACCGGCCGACAGCAGGAACTGCCCCATCGACGCGGACAGTCCCAGCGACCAGGTGGCCACGTCGCACTCGATGAGTTCCATGGTGTCGAAGATGGCCATGCCGGCCGTCACCGAACCACCGGGCGAGTTGATGTAGAGGTTGATGTCGCGGGTGCTGTCCTCGGCGGACAGGAGCAGCAGCTGGGCGCAGATCTGGTTGGCGATGGTGTCGTCCACCGGCTGGCCGAGGAAGATGATGCGCTCGCGCAGCAGCCGGTCGTACACCGAGTCGTTCAGCGTCATGCCGCCGGCACCGCGCATCTGCACGCTCTGTGCGCTCGGCACGGCACTGGAATCGAAGCGACTCACGTCAGCGGGCCTTCCTGAGAGAAGAACATGTACGTCTGGGTTTGCATCCTGATCGATGTCACCGACAGTAACGAAGCCGACGACGCGAGCACTCCCGAATACGGCCGCGTTCGCTCTGAGCGTTACTGAGCCGGCGCTCGGCGAACGGGACGGTTACTCGAAGTCGTCGTCGTCGCCCTCGGCGGCAGCGAGGTCCGCGGCCGCGTTCGCAGCGAGTGCGGCCAGATCGACCGTATTGCCCGAAGCGTCGGTGATCGCGGCGTGCTCGAGCACGTCGGCCAGCGCCTTGTTCCGGCGTACGTCAGCCACCAGCGCAGGCAGGTTGCCCGACTCCATCACCTGAGCGGCGAAGTCCTTCGGCGACATCTGGTAGCGCTGCGCCTGCCGGACGAGGTACTCGGTCAACTCTGCGTCGCCGACCTCCACCTCGCTCTTGTCGGCGACGGCATCGAGCAGGAACTGAGCCCGGACGGACTTCTCGGCGCTCTCGCGCAGCTCCTCGGTGAACTCCTCGCGGGTCTTGCCCTGCGTCTCGAGGTAGCGGTCGAAGAGCTCATCGTCATGGTTGAGCGAGTGGATGACCTCGTGCTCGCGGAAGTCGATCTCGGCCTTGACCGCGGATTCGGGGACGGGGAACTCGACCGTGTCGACGAGCTGCTCGACGAGCTTGTCGCGCGCCTGTGCACCCTGTTCGAGCTTCTTGACCGAACCGAGCCGGTCGCGCAGGTCGTCGCGCAGCTCGTCGATGGTGTCGAACTCGCTCGCGAGCTGCGCGAACTCGTCGTCCAGCTCGGGCAGTTCCTTCTCCTTCACCGAGTTCACGGTGACGGTGATGTCGGCCTCTTCGCCGGCGTCCTCGCCCTGCTGCAGCTCGGCCGAGAACTCGAACGTGTCGCCGGCACTCTTGCCGACGATCGCGTCGTCCAGGCCGTCCACAAGGTCGCCCGAACCGACCTCGTAGGACATTCCGTTGGCCGTTCCGGCCTCGATGGGGTCACCCGCGATCGAAGCCTCGAGGTCGATCGACACGAAGTCGCCGGTCTCGATCGGACGGTCGACGGCAGTGAGGCTGCCGAACCGCTCGCGCAGCGAGTCGAGCTGCTGGTCGACGTCGGCGTCGGTGACCTCGGCGTCGTCCACACTGACCGCGATGCCGTCGAGGTCGGGCAGCTCGATCTCGGGACGCACGTCGACCTCGGCGGTGAAGCTGAGCACGTCGTTGTCCTCGAACTTGGTGACCTCGATGTCGGGCTGGCCGAGCGCCCTGAGCTCGTGCTCACGCGCGGCCTCGACGTACGAGCGCGGGACGACCTCGTTGACAGCCTCCTCGAGCACCGTGGCGCGACCGACGCGCTGATCGATGATGCGGGCCGGCACCTTGCCCGGCCGAAAGCCCGGGATGCGGATCTGCGCGCCGATCTTCTTGTAGGCGGCGTCCAGGCTTGGCTGGAGCTCCTCGAACGGCACCTCGACGGAGAGCCGCACGCGGGTCGGGCTCAGGTTCTCGGCGGTGCTCTTCACAGCGGTAGTGCTCCTCGGTAGGCGTGGTCGCGTTCGGTGCTCGGGTACTTCGTCGGGGTATTCGGCGGCTTCGCCGCCTCTTACCCCTCCCTCGCTCGGCCGAAGAACGGGCAAGCTCGCTCTTCGCCTCGCTCAGTCGGGGTGGCGGGATTCGAACCCACGGCCCCTCGCTCCCAAAGCGAGTGCGCTACCAAACTGCGCCACACCCCGGGGCACTCAGCCGCCCAGTCTACGGGGACGATGCCTGCCGGGGTGCGGCGAGGGACGGGCTACCGCGGTCGGTGCCGGTAGAACTGCACCACCTGCTGGAATGTCGGCCGGTTCTGCCAGTCGATCGCGGGCTGCCCGACGACGCCGAGCGCGCGGAATTGGATCGCGTCGAAGACGGGCATCGTCTGCCCGGCCGCCTTCGAGTCCGTCGATGCCGTCCACTTCTTGACCGAGCCGGTGCCGTTGGCAGCGACCAGCGCCCGCCGGGTCTTGCGCAGCGCTGCGTTGATCTTCTTCCGGCAGGTGTGCGGGCCGCCGGCGCACTCGTGCTTGGTGATCACCGAGGTGAAGCCGTCGCGCGGATGCCGTCCGAGCAGTTGCCGCAGCACCGCGACGAGGTAGCTCTCGTACCCGCTGTCGAACGCGCTGCCCAAGTGCGCCCCGCCGGAATTCGGCGTGTTGACGAATTGCATCGGCAGGACGGAGTACGCCGCGGCCGTCGCCCCGCCGGGTGATCCCGCCGCGCCCAGTCCGCCGGCCTTGAGGACGCGGTCGTACAACGCGCGGATGACGTTCGGTATCAGTTCGTCCGAGATCGCCACCGCGGCGTGGTACTGGTACTGCGCATCGCCCTTGTGCGCCTTGCGCCGGTGCGCACCGTGCGCGATCCAGGTGTGCAACGTACGGATCATCGACTGCACGCCGGACGAGTGGTGATGCCCCTTCAAGTACTTCAGCAGCAGCGGCTCGACCGCCACGCCGTCGAGATCCTGCGACGCCGCGGTCTCCATCGCCTTCACCACGTCCGATCGCACGACCTTGTGGTGCGTCCCTCGGAGCTGTCGCTTCAGTTGGTGGACGAGCAGGATCGACCGGTACACCTGGCCGTACCCGTACATGTCGTCCGCCGCGGCGAACCCGGGCGCCGGCTTGTTGTTCCAGCTGACGAAGAAGCCCTGCTTCGGGTTGACCTCGTGCACGTGCTTCTTGAACGGCAGGTAACCCCGCCACTCCGACTTGCCGGTCCCCCACGTCGGCAGGCTCGGGTCGACGTTGCGCGGCCGGATCGGATCCTTGCCGCTCACGAAGTACCCGGTGTCGCGGTTGTCGACGTAGAACCAGTTGAACGTGTACTGGATCTTGTTGGCCCACTTCATCCACGTGCTGACGTTGTGCGTGAGCTTCGGCTCGCCCCAGGCGAGGAAGCCGACCACCGAGTCGACGTCGTGGTTGTAGGTCGAGCGCTGGTTCACGATCGCGACCGGCGTGCCGCCCGACATGGTCCAGCCCTGCACGACGCCGTGCACCGTGCGGTAGATGGTGTGGTTCAACTGCGCCGGTGCGCCCTGGCCGCCCGGCTTCGGGTAGGCGGTCTCGTCGTACTCCTCCTTGGTCATCGACCGGCACTTGCCCTTGTACAGGTAGTTCGTGCCGTTCGCGTCGGGCTTGCCGCCGCCGGGCTTGCAGATCTTCTCCAGCCGCTGATCGATCAGGTCGCTGCCGGCCGAGGTTGCCGACCAGGCGAAGTCCTCGCCGCGGCCGAGTTCGACCAGGCCGGTGCCCGGGAAGGACGCGCCCTCCGCGTCGTAGTGCGGCGAGTGCAGGTCTTCCTCGGCGAGGATCTGCGGCGCGTAGTACGACACCTGCGGGCCGAACACCGCGATCGGGTGGTGTGCCTTGGTCTGGTCCGCGTTCACCACGAGCGCGTTGCTCATGTGCTTGGGCATCGAGTTGAGGCCCTTGATGATCGACATCGCGGTCGGGTTCGGCGCCTGCACGCTGCAGTTCGGATCGGTGTCGGTCGGGCCTCCGGTCACGTTCGCGTTGCGATCCGGCAGTGCCGTGGTGGACGGGTTGATCTTGCCGTGGTGCTCGTACGGGAACGACTTGTCGACGACGGTCGTCGCCGCGAGCGGGTCGTTGTTGGTGCGGAACTCGTGGAACGCCTTCATGCCGGCCTGGTTGCCGTAGCGGTGCTGCAGGTACTCCAGCAATCGTGCGTTGGAGACCTCGATGCCGCCGCCGCGGCCGAAGATGCCGCCGATGAGCCCTGCGATCGCCACGACGTCCTGCACGCCCCACGGCTGCGGGTTGGACACCGCGGCGGTGTAGTCGACCGGCAACGCAGTCGGATCGGTCTGCGTCTTGCTGATGTAGGCATTCACGCCGGCGACGTAGTTCTCGATCATCTTCTTGGCGAGCGCGCCCTGCTTGCCGTACTCCTTCGGCAGCGCGTTGATCTGGTGCACCGCGCGCGCCTCGGTGTAGGGCGCGAGCAGGAGTTGGTCGTGGTCCATCTGTTCGAACTCGCACGACGAACCGAGGAACGATGCGAGCGTGCCTTCGCCGTAGTGACGCAGCACATCCATGAGGAACAACCGGTCTTCGGCCTGCGCGTATCCGGCGCCGAAGGAAAGGGTGGCGTCGGTGTTGCCGTAGACGTGCGGCACGTCGTGCTGGTCGCGGTAGATCGTCACGCCGGTCTCGGGCGTCTCGGTACGGCTGACGTCGGACGGCTTCACGCCGAACGACTCGTCGTCGTAGTACTTGGGCAGCGTCGAGTCGGTGAGCTTCGGATAGCCGTAGAGCAGGTTCGCGTACTTGTTCAACTGGTCCTGGCTGCCGGCCGGACGGGTGCCGTTCGCCTCGAACTGCAGAAGATCGGTGGCGTTGATCAACCCGTTCTCGCCGGGCGGCAGGATGCTCATCGCCCGTCCGTCCGCGTAGTCGTGCGCGCGGTAGGCATGCGAGGGACCGGCGGCCGCGGCAGCTGCGCTGGTGGCCCCGGTGTGGGTGCCGCCGCCGCGCGATGACGCCGGCGTCGGGCGCGAGGCCCCCGCGGATTGAGTCGGCACTGTGACGGCCAGACCCGCCGCAGTGCACAGGGACAGAACCAGGGCAATGGTCCGCGAACGCCTCACTGGCGAATCCTCCCGCTGAACGAGAACAGGTTTCAGTTCGTTCTCGACACCTTCGCCCGATTCGCGGCGGCGCGCCACTCGAACCGGGGCGGGAGTGGGATACCCGACTCCGGACAGATCAAACCGGCGTGCGGTCAGCTCGCGCGCGGCTCACCGCGGTACGTCCCGAACGACCACCGGTTGCCCTCCGGATCGCTGACGGCGAAATCGCGTGACCCGTAGTCGGTCCCGTGCAGGTCGTCGACGATCTCGGCGCCGGCCGCTCGAACGCGGGCGAACAGGTCGTCCGGGTCGTCGACCACGACGTACGCACCGAAGCTGCCGGGCTTCAGCGGCCAGCTGTCGTCGGCATCATCGCGCACCGAGCCGAGCATGATCCCGCCGCCGAGCGGCCACGACAGCTGGGCGTGATGGACGATGTCGCCCTCGCCGTAGACGACCGTCTCCTCGAACCCGACGACGTCGACCAGGAAGCGGATCAGCGCGCGGGCGTCGGTGGCGCGCAGGGTCGGCCAGACCTGGGGTGGTGGTGTCGATTCGCTCATGGGACCAACTCTGCCCGCGCGCCCGCCTGCGGCACTTGGACGTTTCCGACCTCGTCGGCGAACCACCGGGACGGACTCACGCCGGCGAAGGCTGTGAAGTCGCGAACCAGATGCGCCTGGTCGAAGTAGCCGCACCGAGCGGCAACCTCGGCACCCGGCAACCGGTTGCGCACCATGCGCCGGGCGCGGTCGAAACGGATCACCCGCGCAGCGGCCTTGGGCGTGAGGCCGATCTCGGTCCGGAACCGGGTGGCGAGATGGCGCTCGCTCCAGCCGACGGTCCGCGCGATGTCCGCGATCTGCGCAGTGCCCCGCGAGGCTCGCAGCAATCGCCATGCGTGGCACACCTCGTGCGGCGGTCGCCGCATGCCGTCCACTCTGCGGCCGAGATGCTCGTCCAGGACGGCGAATCGCGCCCGCCAGCCGGGCGCCTCCGCGAGCCGGTGCTGCAAGCCGTCCGCGCAGGGCCCGAGCACATCGGTCGCTGCGACGTCGATGCCGGCCAGTTCACCGGCGGGCATCCCGAACAGTGCGCGCGCGCCGAGCGGGCTGAGCGCGAGCTGGATGCCGGACTGCGCCCCGTCATGGACGACGATCGCCGGCGATGTGTGCATGCCGCCGATGAGCGAGTCGAAGCTGCCGGGCGGCGTGCGCGGATCGACATGCTGCGCGAGATGCATCGGCTCGTGCAGCGTGAAGATCACCGTGAGCCAGGGCGACGGAAGACCCAGATGGCGCATCGGCGCCACGCCGTGCTCGAGGTAGCCGTGATGCTCGCTGACGACCGACCGCAACGGACCATTGGGCCGCACCGCCACCGCTTCGCGGATCACGTCCTCGATTGTGCCCCGCTGAACTCGGCCCTAGGCAGGTGGACCCCGAGGGTCGTCAACCCGGCAGCGCTCTCGCACCGCCACGATGGACCCGTGCACCCCGTACCTCGTGCTTCGCGTTCCCGCCCATCCGCGCGACCGTTGTCAGTTGTCACAGCCGCGCCGGCTGAATCGTCTAAGTGTGTTGGAACGCGGACCGGTCCTGCCCCCGGTCGGCGCGGCGAGGAGGACGGATGATCGGCGATCGATGGGGCGTGACCGAGGACGATGTCGCCCGCCACTACTCGTGCGACGATCTCGTCCCGGCGCCTGTCCTGCAAGTCTGGCGCGGCGTCACCGTCCACGCCGGAGCGGATGCGGTGTGGCCGTGGGTCACCCAGATCAGGCTCGCGCCGTACTCCTACGACTGGATCGACAACCGTGGACGCCACTCGCCGCAGCAGTTGCGAGGTCTGAGCGAGCCCAGTCCGGGCGAACACTTCACGACCGTCGGCGGCACCCGTCCGCTCGGACGGATCCTCACCGTGGACCCGGGGGTGCAGCTCACCGGTCGGATCGCGGGCGCAGTGATGTCCTACGCGCTCGTGCCGGCCGCTGAATCGACACGCCTGCTGCTCAAGGTCGTCTTCGCGCGTTGCCGCTACTCCGCCCGGCTTCTTTGCGTTGGAGACCTCGTCATGGCTCGTCGGCAACTGCTCAATCTCAAGCGGCTCGCGGAGCAGTCGTCGGCGCAACCCCGCCTCTGATGTGCGCTGTGCCTATGGGGGCAGAGCATCGCTTATTCGAACGACCTCGAGGCGGGGTTGCGTGAAGGTGACGTGGCGGCGGCGCGCGAACGCGGGCCCGGGGTGGCGGAACAGCAGCTTGGCGCCGTTGAGGGTGATGTCTTTGTAGAGGATGGCCTTGCGGCCAGTCAGGATCCGATCCTTGGGCGTCTCGTCAGCGTTGAGGAATTGCACCAGGCCGTGTCGTCGGCCGAGGCTGATGCACTCATGGAAGTATCGGTAGCGGAACGGCTTCGGCGTCCTGCCGGTCAGGCGGGCGGCGAGAATGTCAGCCACTCGGGGACCGGTGAAGCCACCGCTGCGGCAGCCCATCGCCAGCTCCTCTCCCCAATCGCCGGCAGCCGCGGCAGCGTCGCCGATGACATACACCTCGGGGTGTGAAACTGACCGCAAGGTCGCGTCGACCAGCGCGCGGCCTTCAGTACTGACCGCCAGTCCGGCGGCGCCGGCCAGCGTCGGAACGCTGAACCCACCGGCCCAGACGCAGAGTTCGAACGGCACCCGACGGCGATCGGTCAGGGCAAGGTGTCCGGCGTCAACATGATCGACCCGAGCACCGTCCAGGACGGAAACCCCGAGCGCGGTAAAGGTGTCGTCGAGATAGCGCTGCGCTTTGTCCGACAGCCACCCTCCAGGCTTGCTGGCGCTCACCAAATGCGCGGTCACGGTCGGGAAGGCGGAGGCGATTTCGGCGACGGTTTCAATACCGGTCAACCCGCCGCCGCACACGGACACGCGTCCGCCCGACGCGGCAATGGCGCTCAGCCGAGTGTGCAACTCGAGCGCGGCCGACCTGCCGGACAAGGTGGCGCAGTGTTCGGCCACCCCCGGGACGGCACTGATGTTGATGTTGCTGCCCAGCGCGTATACCAACGTGTCGTAGGTAATGCTGCGTTGCCGACCGCGCGCATCGACCGTGAGTAGTTCGTGCGCAGCCAGGTCGATTCCAGTGACGGACGCGGCGATCAAGTCCACGGCACTTCGCTTCAGATACCGCGCCAATGGCAGCTGCTCGATGTTCTGGCCGACAGCCAACTGATGCAGTCGGGGACGTTCCACAAACTCGTTGAATGCGCTGACCAGGCTGACCGTAACTTCATCCGGTCGCACCTGGCGGGCCAGTCTTTGGGCCGCCGGCAGCCCGGCGTAGCCCGCGCCGATGATCACTACCCGGTGTGTCATCTTGGATCTCCTAGATCGTCGCTCTACCAGGTTCCCGCTCACCCTCTGAGACGACGCAGCCTGACGAGCTGTGACTACGCACCGAGCTCGGTCTGGGGCGTGGTTGCCACAAGCCGTCACAGATCCGAGGGCTGACTCGTCATAACGGTGAGATGCAGTTCCGGATGTGCCGCGACCGATGAAGGAGGCGCGTCGGTGACGCAACGCAACGATCAGTGGACGAGTGAGTTCATGACGCTGCGCCCGCTGTTGTTTTCGCTGGCCTACCAGATGATCGGCTCGGTCGCCGATGCTGAGGACATCGTCTCCGAGTCATACTTGCGGCTGCGCCGCGCACTCGATCGGGGCAGCGACATCACATCGTTGAAGACCTACCTGTCCACAGTGGTGACCCGGCTGAGCATCGATCAGTTGCGGTCGGCCCGGATGCGCCGGGAGGCCTACGTCGGTCCCTGGCTTCCCGAACCGCTGGTTGACACCGAGAACCGACCGGATTTCGAGCGGGTCGAGCTCGCCGACACGCTCTCGATGGCCTTCCTCGTCCTGCTCGAAACGTTGACGCCCTCGGAACGAGCCGTCTTCTTGCTCCGCGAGGTCTTCGAATTCGACTACCCGCAGATCGCCCGGATGCTCGAGCAGAGCGAGCCGTCGTGCCGCCAGTTACTCAGCCGCGCGCGCCAGCACGTCGTGGCACGCAAACCTCGCTTCGACGCCGACGAGCAAGAACGCCGCCAACTCGCCGCGCGCTTCTTCACCGCGATCGAGGCAGGAGACCTCGAACCGCTCATCACCATGCTCGCGGCCGACGTCGTCGCCGTCGGCGACGGCGGTGGCAACGGCCCGTCGCTGCCGCGCCCGGTCAACGGCCGGGACAAGGTCCTGCGCCTGCTGGGCGCCCTCGCCGATGCGATCCGCGACTTCAACCTGCATCTGCAGCAGGCGCCGGTCAACGGGCAGCCGGGCGCGCTACTCCTGGACATTGACGGCCGACTGCTGAACGTACTCGCGATCGACATAGTGCACGGCACAATCCAGACTGTCCGATCCGTCCTCAACCCAGACAAGCTGCAGCACCTCGGGCCACTCATCGCGTCCGACCATCCCCTGCGCGGCGGCACGAGGACGGAACCGGCGTGCGCCGGGCCCTCCTGCACGCACCCCCATCGAGTGCTCAGACAAAATGGCGAGCGGGCGACGAGAATCGAACTCGCGTAATCAGTTTGGAAGACTGAGGCTCTACCATTGAGCTACGCCCGCGTGCCGACGGAATCGGCCGGGAGTCACGATACCGGGTCCGACGCCGGCAACTATCTTCAAGACGTGAACCTCTCGCGACTGACCGGTCCGCCGATGGCGCTGCATCTGGGCGGCGAGTCACTGCCCATGGTCGGCAGGGTGCGCATGTACGTCTGCGGGATCACGCCCTACGACGTCACCCATCTGGGCCATGCGGCCACCTACATCTGGGCCGACGCGGCCGACCGGGTGCTGACCTGGCACGGCCACACCGTCACCGTCGCGCGCAACGTCACCGACGTCGACGAGGTGCTGTTCGCCGAGGCGCGCCGACGCGGGGAGCCACACACCATGCTCGCCACGCTGCAACGCGCACAGTTCGAGAACACCATGAGCACGCTGCGGGTCCGCACGCCCGACCACTCCCCCACGGCTGCGCAGGCCGTCGGGCACGTCGTCCAACTCGCGTCGGCGCTGCTCGCGCGCGGCGACGCGTACCTGCGCGGCGGCACCGTCTACGCACGCACGTCGCGCGCGCCCGCTATCGCCACCGCAGACCGGGCTCGCGCGCTGGAACTGTCCGCCGAGTACCACGACCACCCGGACGCGCCGGACAAGGACGATCCGCTCGACGTCGCGGTATGGCAGGAGACCGACGAGGGCGAGGTCAGCTGGCCGAGCCCGTGGGGCGACGGGCGTCCGGGCTGGCACGCGGAGTGTGCCGCGATGGTGCTGGCACTGTTCGGGCCGAGCGTCGACATCCACTGCGGTGGTGCTGACCTCGCCTATCCGCACCACGCCTGCGAGACCGCGTTGGCCGAAGCGGCGACCGGTGTCGCGCCGTTCGCCCGCACCTGGCTGCGCGCCGGCATCGTCAGCGTCGACGGCGCCAAGATGGCCAAATCCACCGGCAATCTCGTGTTGATCGAGGATCTGCTGCGCAAGTACCCGCCGGCCGCGATCCGGCTGCTCTGCCTGAACCGGCCGTGGGCCGCGCCGTGGGAGTTCATCGAGAGCGATCTTGCCGCCACCGCCGGGATGGTCGAGGACCTCTACGCTGCCGCGGCTCGTCCTGACGTGTCGACCAGCGGACTGGCCGCGGTGCCGGCAGCGCTACTGCGCGACCTCGACGTCTCGACCGCGCTTGCGATAGCGCTCGAGGACGGCGGCCAGTCGGCCCGGACCCTGATCGAGATCCTCGCCCTCAGCTGACCCCACCCCACAAACACCCACCCGCCAGGCTTGATTTGGTATCGAATCACCAGAACGATCATGAAAATCTGGTCAGTCGATACCAAATCAAGAGGGGGGTTGGGGGTGGGGGTGGGGGTCAGCCCTGTTCGCGCAGGGCGCGCAGGCCCTCCTTGAGCGAACCCATCGTGGCGAGCACCGCCGTCGGCTCGTATCCGCAGTGCGCCATGCAGTTGTTGCAACGCGGGTCGCGGCCGCGGCCGTACTTCTCCCACTCGGTCGTCTCGATGAGTTCCTTGTAGGTCTTCGCATAGCCGTCGCTCATCAGGTAGCACGGCTTCTGCCAGCCGAGCAGTGAGTAGGACGGAATGCCCCACGCGGTGCACTGGTAGTCGACCTTGCCCTCGAGGAAGTCGAGGAACAGCGGCGAGTGGTTCAGGCGCCACCGCTTGCGGTTGCCGCCGGCGAACGCCTTCTTGAACAACTCGCGCGTCTCTTGCACGCCGAGGAAGTGGTTCTGGTCGGGTGCCTTCTCGTACGCATAGGCCGGCGACAGCATCATGCTGTCGACCTTCACCTCGTCGTTGAGGAAGTTCAGCACATCGATGATGTTCTGCGGCGTGTCGGTGTTGAAGAAGGTCGAGTTCGTCGTGACCTTGAAGCCCTTCTCCTGCAGGAACTTGATCGCCGCAATCGCCTCGTCGAACACGCCTTCCTTGTCGACGGACTCGTCGTGCCGCTCGCGCAATCCGTCGATGTGGATCGCGAACGACAGGTACCGGGACGGCTTGAGGTCGAACCGGTCGAAGCGCTTGCGGACGAGCTCGGCGTTGGTGCACAGCACGACGTAGCGCTTGCGCTTGATCAACTCGTTGATCATCACGTCGATCTGGGGGTGCATCAGCGGTTCGCCACCCGCGATCGAGACGACCGGCGCGCCGCATTCCTCGACCGCGGCGACCGCACGCTCGACCGGCATGCGCTGCCGCAGGATGTCGTGCGGATGCTGGATCTTGCCGCACCCCTGGCAAGCGAGGTTGCAGGCGAACAGCGGCTCGAGTTCCACGACCAGCGGGAACTTGTCGCGACGCTTGATGTACTTCTGCGAGAACGCGTACCAACCGATGTGGAGCGCCTGACGGAACGGAACTGCCATTACCCTGCGACCCCCTTGGGAAGGGTGAACTTGATCTTCTCATCAGCGACGATACGTTCGTCGACCTCGACGGGGCCGAGCGCACGGAGCGTGGCGACGACCTCGTCGACGAGGTTGGGCGGAGCGGAGGCTCCGGCGGTGAGCCCGATGGTCCGCTTGCCGTGCAACCACTCGGGCAACAGTTGCGACGCGTCGTCGCACAGGTGCGCGGCCACGCCTGCGCGCTCGGCGACTTCGACGAGTCGCTTCGAGTTGGACGAGTTCTGCGACCCGAGCACGATCAGGACGTCGGACTCCGCGGCGATCGCGCTGACGGCACGTTGCCGGTTGGTCGTCGCGTAACAGATGTCGTCGGTCGCCGACGACGCGAGCAGCGGGAACCGTTTGCGCAGCACGCTCACGGTCTGCTCGGCTTCGTCGACCGCCAGCGTGGTCTGCAGCAGGACGGCGACCTTGTCGGGATCCTCGACCTCGATCCGCTCGGCATCCGCGGCGTTCTGCACGAGATGGATGCTGCCGGGCACCTCGCCGAGCGTGCCTTCGGTCTCGTCGTGCCCGGCGTGGCCGACGAGCAGCACCGTGTCGCCGCGCCCGGCGAAGCGCCGCGCCTCGGCGTGCACCTTGCCGACGAGCGGGCAGGTCGCGTCGATGACGTTCAGCCCGCGACGGGCCGCCTCGTCACGCACCGACTGCGCCACACCGTGCGCCGAGAAGACGACGGTGGTGTCGTCCGGAACGTCGTCGAGTTCGTCGACGAACACCGCGCCCTGCTGCTCCAGGTCGGCGACGACGTGCTGGTTGTGGACGATCTGGCGCCGGACGTACACCGGCCGCGGATAGCGCTGCAGCGCGAGTTCGACGATGTCGATGGCCCGCTCGACACCGGCACAGAAGGCACGGGGCGAGGCGAGCACGACGCGCCGCGACGCGGCCAGGTCGGCCCACCGGCGAAGGGCCGGACCGGTGCGCCGCAACACCCGCAGCGCCTTCACGCCGGCAGGAACCGTCGCGAGCCGGTTCACCGGGCTCGCCACCGTGTCGACGATGACGCGCACGACGGCGATCGGCTTGCCATTCATCCGCCGCAACGCCGTACGTGCGATCGCCGCCGACTCCATGTCCGCGGCGAGGGCACCGGTCTTGGCCAACCGGTCGCGCTCCTGCACGCTGTTCACCAGGTGATCGGTGCTGACGATCGGCCCGACGCGCACCCGCAGGCCCATCCGGCGCAGGTCGGCGGCGAGTGGCCCGCCGGCGCGCAGCACCGCGCGCCCCTGCGCGTCACGCACCTCGTTCGCGACGATCACGTCACCCGGGCGCAACGACGGGTCGAGCGCGCCGGCCACGCCGGCGATGACGATCGCGTCCGGCGCGAGTTTGATCAGTTCGGGCAGCCACGCAGTCACCCGACTGGGGCCCATGCCGCAGCGCTCCAGCCGCGCGTCCGGCACCTGCCCGGACAGCGCCGCGAACTCGCTGCGCAGGGCGGTGACGACCAGCAGTTCGTTAGTCATCCCCGGCCTCCCCCAGCAGCCGGACGTACCGGCCGAGAGCACTGATCGGGAACACTAGCCGGTACATCTCGTAGTTGATGTAGAAGTCGCCGGGGAAGCCGGTACCGGTGTAGAGGTCCTCGTCCCATCCGCCGTCGGCGCGCTGGTTGTCGAGCAACCAGCGCACGCCGCGTGCGGCGGACCCGGCGGACGGGTTCACAGCGAGCAGGGCGAGCAGCGCCCACGCGGTCTGCGATGCGGTCGACGTGCCGCGCCCACGCCACGCGTCGTCGGTGTACGAGCGAAGATCCTCGCCCCAGCCGCCGTCGTCGTTCTGGTGCTCCTCCAGCCACGTGATCGCTCGCTGCACGCGGTCATCCTGCGGCGAGATGCCGACAGCGACCAGGGCGGGCACGACCGCACCGGTGCCGTAGACGTAGTTGGTGCCCCATCGGCCGAACCACGAACCGTCCGCCTCCTGGGAGTTGAACAGCCATTGGATGCCGCGCTGGGTTGCATTCTCGCCGATGTGCCCGGTGTGCGCGAGCATCTCGACGGCGTGCGCGGTCACGTCCGCGGTCGGCGGGTCGATCACGGCGCCGAAGTCGCAGAACGGCAACTTCTCGATCAGCCGGCGGGTGTTGTCGGCGTCGAAGGCGGCCCAGCCGCCGTCGGACGACTGCATGCCGATCACCCAGTCGACACCGCGCTGCACCGCGTCGGCGGCGCCTGCGACGTTGCCCATCCGGTTGAGCGCGAGGACGACCTCGGCGGTGTCGTCCACGTCGGGATAGCCGTCGTTGGCGAACTCGAAGGCCCATCCGCCCGGTGCGAGGTCAGGACGCTTCACCGACCAGTCGCCCGGCACGTTGATCTCTTCGCCGAGCAGCCAGTCGCCCGCGCGGACGAGCGCCGGGTCGTCGGCAGGCACGTCGGAGTCGAGCAGCGCATTGAGCGCCAGGCAGGCGTCCCACACCGGCGACTGGCACGCCTCGAGCCAGCGCACCGGTCCGTCTTCGGTCTCGCCACGGACGAGGAAGCCTTCGAGTCCCTCGATCGCCGCTTGCAGGACGGGGTGGTCGAGCGGGTAGCCGAGCAGGTGCAGCGCGAGGATCGAGTACACCCACGGCGGCTGGATGCCGCCCCAACCACCGTCGTCCTCCTGCCGGGCGATGATCCATTCGGCGGCGCGGCGCATCGCCGTCGAACGGCCGGGTTTGACCGGCGACCGGTCGTAGACCTTCAACACTCGGTCGAGCGCGGTGAATGCACTGCCGACCAGGCCCGTGCGCCGCTTCGGCGGGCGCGTGCCGCTGTGCAGTTCGGTCAGCTCGAAGGGCAGCGGACGCACCGGCCGCAGCGTGGCGACGACGGTGATCGGGACGACCGTCTGCCGCGCCCAGCAGGCCCAGTCGTAGACGTTGAGCGGCACCCACTTCGGCAGCAGCACGAGTTCGGGCGGCATCGAGGGCAAGTCGTCCCACGACCATTCGCCGAAGAGTGCGAGCCAGATGCGGGTGAACACCCGGCTCGCTTCGATGCCGCCGCTGTCGAGGACGAACTCGCGCGCGCTCTTCATGTGCGGCTCGTCGACGTCGTCGCCGGCCAGCCGCAGCGCGGTGTAGGCCTCGATCGTGGTCGAGAGCTCGGGCGGTCCGCCGACGAAGGTCGACCACGTGCCGTCGATGCCCTGTTGCGAGCGGATCCAGCGAGCGGACTGATCTAGTTCGTCCGACGTGAGGATGCCGAGGAACTGCCGGAGCAACAGGTCTTCGGCGTCCATGGTGACGTTGGTCCGCAGCTCGCCCTTCCACCAGCCCGCGGGCGCCTGGCGCGACAGCAGATGCTGTTGCGCCGCCGCGAGCCCGTTCCGGACGTCGGCCAAGAAGTCTGCACTTCTCGGGCTGGTTGCCAAGGTCGTCCCTTCCGCTCTACCGCTTGTCCTGTCGTTGATCAGCACTCACCTATCACGATCGACCACGTAACGCGCGAGCGCGGCCAAGGGTTGCATCGGCGCGTCGTGGCGCGCGGCCAACGTATCGAGTGAGGCCATCGCGGTTGCGAGGTGGGCGTCGGCCTGGTCGCTGGCGAAGTCGAGACCACCCGCCTCGGCGACGAGCTTGCCGGCCAGCTGAACGTCCTCGTCGGCGACCAGCGGACCGCTGCCCAGCATCTCGCCGAGCTGCACCGCAGCGTCGTTCGTGCCGTTGAGCGCGGCCACGATGGGCGCGCTGCGCTTGTTCGCGCGGATGTCCGAGGACGACGACTTCCCGGTGCGCGCCGGATCGCCCGTTATGCCGAGAATGTCGTCGACGAGCTGGAACGCGATCCCCACGTCATGCCCGAACGCGTGCAGCAGCTCGACTGATTCCCGGTCCGCGCCGGCAGCTACGGCACCGATCGCGGTGGCGCACGCGAGCAGCGCCGCCGTCTTGCCCGCCTCCATGCTCAGCACGTCCTCGACGGTGACCTGTTCACGGCCCTCGAGGTCGAGGTCGTCGGACTGTCCGGCGATCAGTTCCTGGATCGCGGTCAGCAACACCGGCACGCACGCGTCGGCATCGGCCTCGCGCAGCACCTCGATCGCGGCGACCAGCATCGCGTTGCCGGCGAGGATCGCCTGTCCCTCGCCGAAGACGACCCAGCCGGTGGGCCGGTGCCGTCGCACGACATCGCGGTCCATGACGTCGTCGTGGAGCAGCGAGAAGTTGTGCACGAGTTCGACGGCGACCGCTGCGGGCACTGCCTGCTCGGCCGGTGCGCCCATCGCCTCGGCGGCCAGGACCGTGAACGCCGGACGCATCGCCTTTCCGCCGGCGTCGGCGGTTTGCCCGTCCGCATCGACGAAGCCCATCTGGTAGCCGGCGACGCGACGCATGATCGGGTTGTCGAGCCGGTCGACGGCTGCGCGCAGCGCCGGATCGACGACCGTGCGAACACGGTGCAGAACCTCGTCGATGTCGTTCACTGTGCTGCTCTCCACTCTGGCAATGCTCTCGTGCCGGCCGGTGCCAGGTCGATCGCGGCGGCCGCTGCGTTTCCGCTGCGTACCGCACTCTCCATGGTGTCCGGCCAACCTGTGTCGGTCCACGCACCGGCCAGCCACACGCCCGGGATCCCGCTGTCCGGTGAGGGACGCATCCGCCACGTGCCTGCCGCCTGCCGGAACGTGGCCCGGCGTTCCCTCGTGACGAACGCGTCGATCACGTTCGCCCGTGCCGCCGCCGGCAGCAACGCCCGCAACTCGTCCTGGAACCCGTCGACCAGCACCCGGCTCGGCACGTCGATGACCGCGTCCGCGGCAGACACGGTGATCGCCAGGTACTGGGCACCGGGCTGCTGGTCGCGGACCGAGGACGGCTCCGTGCGATCGAAGATCCACTGGACCGGGGAGCCTACCGCAGCCGCGAAGGGCAATTCGGTGACAACCCGGTCGAACACGACGTGGACGTTGACGATCGGCGAGGTGTCCAGCCCTTGCGCGACCGCTGCCTTCGTCTCGGCCAGGGCCGGCGCGACGCCGAACGCGTCGGCCGAGGGCACGGCGAGAATCACCGCGTCGGCCGTCCAATTGCGGGGTCGATCCTCGACCGAAGCACTGACGGTCACGCCCGACAGGCCGGACTCGAGAGCGTCCACGCGGCAGCCCGGGACGACCTCGACGCCGGCTGCGGCCAGCGCGCGCTCGGCCGCGGTCGAGTGCAGATCGCCGAGGGGGACGGCGGCGTAGCCGACGTCAGCGGCGTCGGCGGTGTCGAGCAGCCCGGTCCGGAACACCTTCGCGGCCAGCGCCAGGGACGCCTCGCCCGGGTCGAGGTTCAGCGTGGCGACGGCGACGATCGCCCAGAGCCGGTCGATCGTGGCGTCGTTCTGCCCGTGCCGGCGCAGGAAGTCGCCGAGGGTGAGCGAGTCGAGAGTGCGGTCGGCCGGGTCGAGGCTGCGCAGCGCGAGCGCGCCGCGAGTGGCCCGCGCCCGGTCGCGCGGAGACAGCGCCGCATAGCCGGCCAGCGCCGCGCTGAGATGCAGCGGCGCCGGCACGTGCGGCAACCGGCTGAGCCGGGCCGTGCGCTTGCCCTTCTGCAGCACCGGGATGTTCAGCCGGCTCTGCAGGCTGATCAGGTCGTTCGCACCGATCCGGTCGACGAAGGCGCGGTAGTCGGTGCAGCACCGCAGGAACACGTGCTGCCCGTTGTCGACGGTGAGCTCGCCGCGCTTGAACGAGAACGCGGCGCCGCCCAGCCGCGGCCGGCGTTCGAGCAGGACGACGTCGTGCCCGTTGTCGGCCAGGCGCAGCGCCGCGGCGATGCCCGCGAGCCCGCCGCCCACCACGACGACCCGGGCACTCATTGGCCTCCCCTCGCTACGCTCGGTTCGGCCACCAGAGGACTTCCGCGCTCATGATTCGCTCCGCAAGCGTCGCTCATGCCGGCCGTCCCGGTCGGGCCAGGGCGCGCGCCGCGACGCGCAGCTTGTCGCGGGTCGGCAGGCTGACCCGGGTGCCGAACACGCTGCCCGGCCGGGCGGCGATCCGGCTGAGCAGCTCGTGGTAGATGCCCGCCATCGCTGCGCAGCACGCCGCGCTGCGGCGGTCGAGCAGCGGCAGCAACTGCAGGCCACGGTCGTACCAACCTTCCGCGCGGGCCGCCTCGAACCGGACGAGATCGGCG
This sequence comes from Jatrophihabitantaceae bacterium, assembly GCA_036497365.1. GTDB lineage: Bacteria > Actinomycetota > Actinomycetes > Mycobacteriales > Jatrophihabitantaceae > RYN-133. The sequence goes on from DASXJN010000182.1 coordinate 20,473, forward strand.
AGCCCGCCGGCGCACTCCTCGAGCGCGCCGTCCGGCCCGATCGCGAGCTCGACGTCGAACAACGCCAGGTCGTGCCGGGGCAGGTAGATCCGGCCGTTGAGGAAGTCCTCACGGATGTCGCGCAGGATGTTCGTCAGCTGCAGGGCGACCCCGAGTGCGTCCGCCAGGTCGTGCGCGCGGCTGGCAGTGGCGGTGTCCAGACCCGGCGCGAAGACGCCGAGCGAGAGCCGCCCGATCGAGCCGGCGACGCAGCGGCAGTACACGACGAGTTCGTCGAGCGTGTCGTAGCGACGTCCCTGGACGTCCATCTCGCAGCCGTCGACCAGTTCGCCGAACGCGTCGAGCGGGATCGGCAGGCGGCGGGCGGCATCGGCGAGCGCGACCTGCACGGCATCGCTGCTGCTCGGGTCCGGGACGGTCGCGTGCTTGCGTGTCTCGGCGAGCAGGCGCAGCTTCTCGTCCTCGGGGAGCGGCCCGTCGCCGATGTCGTCGATGCGCCGTGCCATCGCGTAGACCGCGGACAGCGCGCGTCGCTTCGGCAGGGGCAGCAGCCGGATACCCCAGGCGAAGTTGCGGGCCTGCTCGCGGGTGATGCGCTCGCACTCGGCGTAGGCGGCCTCGACAGGCGGGGAGGTCATCGGCCCACCCAGTGCTTGGCGAGGTAACCGGCGGTGCGGGCCTTGCCGGGCTTGACCGTGCGCGACAGCACGTCGAAGTCGGCGCCGCGCAGTGCGGCCGCGGTGGCCTCGCCACCGGCGACGTAGCCGGCCACGGCCATCCGCGCCCAGCCGGACAGACGGTGCACGAGCGGCGGCCCGGCCGCGAGCAGTTCGTCCGCGCGCTGGACCTGGCCGGCGACGACACGGCGCAGCGCGCTCGACGTGGACGTGCCGCGCAGGTCGATGGGCCTCACGCCGGCTGCGGCGAGGTCGTCCTGGGGCAGGTAGACGCGTCCGCGCCCGGCGTCCTCGCCGACGTCCTGGCAGTGCTCGAGTACCTGGAGCGCGTTGCAGACGGCATCGGAGTCGGCGACGTTCTGGACGCTGTCGGCAGCGGCGATGCGCAGCACGATCCGTCCGACCGGAGCGGCCGACAGGTCGCAGTAGTCGATCAGCTCGGCGAAGGTCGCGTACTCGCTGCGCCGCTGGTCGACCCGGTTCGCCTCGACGAGGTCGAGGAACGGGTCCGGGCGCAGGCTGACGGCCGCGATCCACGGCTGCAGGCCGGCGACCGGCGCGAGCGTCGGCGGGCCTCCCGACCACGCCGTCCGGACGTCGGCGGCGACCGCGTCGAGCAGGGCGAGCCGGTTCCCGGGCGCTTCGTCCCCCACGTCATCGACGAACCGGGCGAACGCATAGACCGCGGTCAGCGCGGCCCGCGGTCGGCGCGGGAGCATGCGCAGCGCGACCGGGAAGTTCTCGGCCGAGATCTGCGCCGCCGACCGTGCGGCGACGGCACGCAGCACGTCACCGGCCGGTTCGGCGTGCGCCACCGGCTCGCCGCTCGTAGCCTCGTCCTGCACGGTCCCCACTTGTCGTCGCACGGCAATCGTTAGCTCAGCTAAAGGTTATCGCGTCCCGGTAAATGACAATTCACGCGGCGACACGTGCCCTTGAGTGCCGCGCGCGTTACGAGCACGCTAATACCGCCGACTAGTCTCGCGGGACGGGGCTCAACTAGGTGGTGACAGTGGCTGGCGAGGGGTTCGATCTGCGCGGGCTGATCAAGGCGCGCGGCGACGAGCGGTACGAACTGCACGCGCGGCACGGCAACCCGCAGCTCGGGCGCACGCTGCACGCGATCGGGTTCGACCGCACCTACGTCCGCGGCGAGGGCGCCTACCTCTACGACGAGGCCGGCGACGAGTACCTCGACATGCTGTCCGGATTCGGGGTCTTCGCGCTCGGCCGCCATCATCCGGCCGTCCGGCAGGCGATGCACGACGTGCTCGACGCCGATCTGGCCGATCTCACCCAGTTCGACGCGCCGCCGCTGGCCGGCCTGCTGGCCGAGGCGTTGCTCGCGAAGGTGCCGCACCTCGATCGGGTCTACTTCGGCAACAGCGGCACCGAGGCCGTCGAGGCGGCGCTGAAGTTCGCGCGGTACGCGACCCGCAAGCGGCGGGTGCTCTACCTCGCGCACGCCTTCCACGGCCTCACCGCCGGCTCCCTGTCGATCAACGGGGCGAAGGAGTTCCGCAGCGGGTTCGACCCGCTGTTCGCCGACACCGCGATCCCGTTCGGCGACCTGACCGCGCTGCAACGCGAGCTGCGCAAGGGCGATGTCGCCGGCCTGATCGTCGAGCCGATCCAGGGCAAGGGGGTGGCCGTCCCGCCGCCCGGTTTCCTGCGCAAGGCGCAGCAGCTGCTGCACGAGCACAAGGCGTTGCTGATCGCGGACGAGGTGCAGACCGGTATCGGCCGCACCGGCGACTTCTTCGCCTTCGAGCACGACGCCGTCGAACCCGACCTGGTTGCGACGGCGAAGGCGCTGTCGGGCGGGTACGTGCCGGTCGGCGCAACCCTCGGTCGCGACTGGATCTGGCAGAAGGTCTTCTCGTCCATGGACCGCGTGCTCGTGCACGACTCGACCTTCGGGTCGAACGCGCAGGCGATGGCGGCCGGGCTGGCGACGCTGCACGTGGTCGAGGCCGAGGACGTCGTCGGCAACGCACGCCGGATGGGTGACCTCCTGCAGGCCAAGCTGGTCGAACTCCAGCAGCGTTACGACTTCATCGCCGATGTGCGCGGGCGCGGGCTGATGATCGGCATCGAGTTCGGCCGGCCGTCCTCGTTCAAGCTGCGGGCCGGCTGGACGGCGCTCCAGGCCGCCCGCAAGGGTCTGTTCGCCCAGACGATCGTGCACGCGCTGTTCCACCGGCACCAGATCCTGACCCAGGTCTCCGGCGACCACCTCGAGGTGATCAAGCTCATCCCGCCGCTGATCATCGGTGAACGCGAGGTGGACCGGTTCATCGAGGGCTTCACCGACGTGATGGACGAAGCGGCCCGCGGCAACAGCCTGGTCTGGCAGTTCGGCAAGACGCTGATCAAGCAGGCCCGCTCCACCAACTGACCACGGCGTCAGGCGAAGAGCGACTGCAGGTGCGGGACGAGGGCGCGCAGCGCCTGGCCGCGGTGGCTGATCGCGTCCTTCTGCTCGGACGGCAGCTCCGCACTGGTCAGGTCGTGTCCGGACGGCACGAAGATCGGGTCGTAGCCGAACCCGTTCGCACCGCGTGGTGCGCGGATGAGCCGGCCCGGCATCCGACCGTCGACCACGACCTCGCCGTGCTCGGACACCAGCGCGACCGCGCACACGAACGCGGCGCCGAGCCGCTCGTCCGGGGTGTCGGCGAGCTGACCGAGGACGAGTCGCAGATTCGCCTCGTCGTCGCCGTGCCGGCCCGACCACCGCGCGGACAGCACCCCCGGCATGCCGTTGAGCGCGTCGACAGCCAGCCCGGAATCGTCGGCCACGGTCGGCAGTCCGGTGTGCGCGTACCCCTCTCGTGCCTTGATCAGCGCGTTGTCGGCGAACGTCGCGCCGCTCTCAGGCACCTCGTCATAGGCGGGGACGTCGTCGAGCCCGCGCACCGTCAGCGTGGGGACGGCCGGAGTGACGATCCGGCGCATCTCGGCCAGCTTCTTCGCATTGCGCGACGCGAGCAGCAGGTCGGTCACGAACCGAGGGCATCCTGCTGGAGCTGCGCGAGCGACGTGCACCCCGCGACCGCAAGGTCGAGCAGCGCGTCGAGCTCGTCGCGCCGGAACGGCACACCCTCCGCGGTGCCCTGCACCTCGACGAATTCGCCCTTGCCAGTGACGACCACGTTCATGTCGGTCTCGGCGCGGACGTCCTCCTCGTACATCAGATCGAGGCGCGGCTCACCGTCGATGACCCCCACCGAGACCGCCGCGATCGAGTTGACGAGCGGCTCCGGACGGGCCAGCGCGCCACGCTTGTCGAGCCAGCGCACGGCATCGGTCAGCGCCACGTAGGCACCGGTGATCGCTGCCGTGCGGGTACCGCCGTCGGCCTGCAAGACGTCGCAGTCGATCGAGATCGAGTTCTCGCCGAGCGCGGAAAGGTCGATCGCGGCCCGCAGCGACCGGCCGATCAGCCGCGAGATCTCGTGCGTGCGCCCGCCGATCCGGCCCTTCACCGACTCGCGGTCGTTGCGGGTCAGGGTGGCCCGCGGCAGCATCGCGTACTCGGCCGTCACCCAGCCCAGCCCGCTGCCCTTGCGCCACCGCGGCACGCCCTGCTGCACCGACGCGGCGCACAGCACCTTCGTCTCGCCGAACTCGATCAGCGCCGACCCCTCGGCGAACTTCTGCCAGTCGCGGGTGATGGTGACCGGACGGAGCTGGTCGGCCGCACGGCCGTCGGGACGAGGCATGCTCCGCAGCCTACGAATCAGCGGTGACAGCGCGTGCCAGCGGGGTGCCAGCAGCTGACAGCCCGGCGTGCGTGCCGTGCCAGCGGCACCCCGCACTCTTGCACCATGACCACCTCCGGCAGAACCAACTACGCCTTCGAAGCCGAAGGGCTCACCAAGCGCTTCGGCAAGACCCAGGCCCTGGCCGGCATCGACCTGGCGGCCACCACGGGCACCGTGCTCGGTGTGCTGGGGCCGAACGGCGCCGGCAAGACCACCGCCGTCCGGATCCTGGCCACCCTGCTCCGCGCCGACGCCGGTACCGCACGTGTCGGCGGCTTCGACGTCGTCAAGGACGCCGAGCAGGTCCGGCGCACGATCGGCCTCACCGGCCAGTACGCGTCGGTGGACGAGGACCTCACCGGCATCCAGAACCTGGTGATGATCGGCCAGCTGCTCGACCTGTCGCCCCGCGACGCCCGCGCCCGGGCCAAGGATCTGCTCGCCTGGTTCGACCTCAGCGACGCGGCCGGCCGACCCGCAAAGACCTACTCCGGCGGCATGCGCCGCCGCCTCGACCTGGCCGCGTCGCTCGTCGGCCGCCCGGCCGTGATCTTCCTGGACGAACCGACCACCGGACTCGACCCGGCCAAGCGCGAGGACATGTGGGACGTGATCCGCAACCTCGTCGACGACGGCGCCACGGTGCTGCTCACCACCCAGTACCTCGAGGAGGCCGACGCACTCGCCGACGAGATCAGCGTCATCGACCACGGCCGGGTCATCGCGCACGACACCCCGTACGGCCTGAAGCGGATCGTCGGCGGCCAGCGACTCTCGGTGCGCCCCACCGATCCCGCGCACCTCGACACGCTGGGCCGGCTGCTCGCCGAGATGACCGGCGAGGCGCCCGAGGCCGACGGACGCGACCGGCTCACCGTCAAGGTCGACAACGACGACATCCTGCCCGTCGCGGTGAGCCGGCTGCATGCTGCCGGCATCCGCGTGGACGAACTCTCCCTGCACCTGCCGAGCCTGGACGAGGTGTTCTTCACCCTCACCGGCGCTCGCACCGATTCTTCGAAGGAGGACGCGGCATGAGCGCAACCTTGACCGTCGAACCCACCGCCGTCACGCCGACGCCGACCGCGCCCGGCAGTGCGCGACGCCACACCCTCCGGCACGCTTTCGTGCTGGCCAAGCGCAGCCTGATCAAGACCTGGCGCACGCCGGAACAGCTGATCGACGTCACCGTTCAGCCGATCATCTTCCTGCTGCTGTTCGTGTACGTCTTCGGCGGCGCGTTCGCCAGCGGGTCACGGCACGAGTACCTCGAGTACCTGCTGCCCGGCCTGCTCGGCCAGGGCATCGCGATGGGCAGCGTCGCGCTCGGCCAGAACCTCAACGCCGACATCGAGAAGGGCGTCTTCGACCGCTTCCGATCGTTGCCGATCGCACGGTCGGCACCGCTGGTCGGCGCGGTCTTCGCCGACTTCTTCCGGTACCTGATCCTGTGCGTGATGTTCGTCGGCTTCGGCTACGTCATCGGCTTCCGGATCGGGACCAACCCGGTGGCGATGCTCGCCGCGATCGCCATCTCGATCGCGTTCGCGCTGTGCTTCTGCTGGATCTCGGTCTTCATCGGCATGAAGGCCCGCTCGTCCGGTGCCGTGCAGGGCATCATGTTCCTGCTCGTCCTGCCGCTCTCGTTCGGCAGCAGCACGTTCGTCCCGGTCGGCACCATGCCCGGCTGGTTGCAGGCCTTCGCCAAGGTCAACCCGATCAGCCAGCTGGTCGGCGTGGTCCGCGGCCTGATGGTCGACGGCCCGGTGGCGAGCCACCTGCTCTGGACCGGCGTCTGGATGGCCGGCCTGCTCGTGGTGTTCGTGCCGCTGGCGATGCGCGCCTACCGCCGGCGCGTGTAACTAGGCCAACCCGCTGAGGGCCTCGGCCGGGTCGAGTCGCAACGTGGCGGCTTCTCGGTCGAGGCTCTTCGCGTACGCGTAGCGCTCGTCGAAGGTTGCGCCGCCGAGTTCGTCGCGCAGCTGCGTGGTCAGCCGCGCGATGTCGGGTCCGGTGCTGTCGTCGGCACCGCGCAGCCGCGCCGCCGCCCCGAGCATCTCTGCGGCGGTCTCGGCCCGTCCGCACTGTGCGGCGATGTCCGCGAGGACGACGCCGACCGACGCGAGGATCGGCAGGTCCTTCGTCGCGATCGCCGAGGTGTAGCTCTCCTTGCCGAGCCGGACCGCCTCGGGCAGGTCGCCCTCGTCGAACGACAGCCGCGCGCCCATGATCAGGACGATGGTGTGCCCGTGCGACTGAGCCGGGTGGCTCGGCGGCAACGTCGCAACGCGGCGCATCGCCTCGCGCTGCAGCGCCCGCGAACGTTCGATGTCGCCACCGTGCCGCTCGATCTCGGCGAGCATGGCGAGGGTGAACACCGACTCGAGCGGCGAGCCGGACTGCTCGGCACTCTCCCACGCGCGCTGCATGAGCCGCCGCGCCTTGGCCGTGTCGCCGCGGCGGACGGCGACCTCGCCGAGCCGGACGAGCAGGTACGCCTCGTCCTCGCGTGACTTGATCTGCGCCATCAGGTCGAGGGCTTCGTCGTAGGCGGCGTCGGCCTCGTCCAATTCGCCGCGAAGTGAGTGCACCATCGCCTTGCTGCGCAGCGTGTTCGCCAGTCCCCAGCGCTCACCGAGCGAGCGGAACTCCTCGATCGCGAGGTCGACGTCGGCGGCCATCGCGTCGACCTCGCCGTCGTTCTCGTGCAGGTTCGCGCGGAACATCCGCACCGCGGCCCGTACCCAGGGTTGCGAACTGTTCAGTCCTTCGGCGAGCAGGCGCTCGGTCAGGTCACGGTCGCCGGCGAAGAACGCGA
>DASXJN010000183.1:0-6856 GCA_036497365.1 Jatrophihabitantaceae bacterium
CGCCGAACTGCAGGAAGCAGTGCGCGTCGCGGCCTCTGCCGGTAAGCAGATCAAGCCGATCGGCGCCGGCCACTCGTTCACCGCGATCGGCCAGACGGACGGTGTGCAACTGCGCCCCGACCGGCTCAGCGGCATCGTCGGCGCGGACCAGCGGTCCGGACTTGTCACCGTGCTCGCGGGAACCCGACTGCACGATCTCAACGAGTCGCTCTGGTCGCTCGGTCTTGCGATGGCCAACCTCGGCGACATCGACGTGCAGACCATCGCCGGTGCCATCTCGACCGGCACGCACGGCACGGGAGCACAGCTCGGCGGGCTGGCCACTCAGGTGCACGGCATGCAGCTCGTCCAACCGGACGGAGCGCTGCTCGACGTCGACGCCGACCTCCTGGCCGCCGCCGCAGTCGGCCTGGGCGCCCTCGGCGTCATCGCGACCGTCACGCTGCAGTGCGTGCCCGCGTTCGCCCTGTCCGCAAGCGAGGCGCCCGCGTCGCTGGACGAGGTACTCGCCGACCTCGACACCGACATCGCGGTGAACGACCACTTCGAGTTCTACTGGTTCCCGCACACCCGTCGAGTGCTGACCAAACGGAACAACCGGGTGCTGCCGCCGACTGCGCTGCGCCCGGTCGGCCGCGTCCGGCGTTTCGTGGACGACGAGTTCCTGTCGAACACCGTCTTCGACGCGGTCAACCGCGTCACCACGCGGCGCCCCTCGCTCATTCCGCGCGCCAACGCGATCGCCGCCCGCGCATTGTCGGCCCGCAACTACGTCGACCGGTCGTACCGCGTATTCGCGTCACCGCGTCGCGTCGTGTTCCGCGAGATGGAGTACGCGGTGCCCCGCGAGGCCGTCCCGCACGTGCTCGGCGAGATCGAGACATGGCTGGCCCGTAGCGGTGAGCAGATCGGCTTCCCGGTCGAGGTGCGCTTCGCGGCCGCGGACGACGTGTGGCTCTCGACCGCCTACGGACGCGACTCGGGCTACGTTGCCGTGCACCAGTACCACCGGCGCGACCACGAGCCGTACTTCCGCGCCGTGGAGGCGATCGCCAAGTCCGTCGACGGACGACCGCATTGGGGCAAGCTGCACTATCGCGACGCCGCAAGTCTCGCCGAGACCTATCCCCGCTTCGCCGACTTCGTCGCGTTGCGCGACAAGCTCGATCCCGACCGGGTCTTCGACAACGACTACCTGCGCCGCGTGCTCGGCTGACTTTGCCCCGCCAGTGCGTGTTGCGGGGTCAGCGGAGGACGCATTCGCGGGACAAAGTGCCGATGGGAGGATCGGGCAGTGACCATCGAGATCCCGGCCGCCCTCAAACCGGCGGACGGCCGGTTCGGGTCCGGGCCGTCCAAGGTGCCGGCCGAGGTCGTGGGCAGGCTGGCCGAGACGGGCGGGACGTTGCTCGGCACCAGCCACCGGCAGGCTCCGGTCAGGCAACTTGTCGGTCGCATCCGCGCCGGTCTGCACGAGCTGTTCGGACTGCCGGACGGCTGGGAGATCGTGCTCGGCAACGGCGGCTCGACCGCGTTCTGGGACGCCGCGGCGTTCGGGCTGATCCGCAGCCGCGCCCAGCACCTGGTCTGCGGCGAATTCTCTGCGAAGTTCGCTGCAGTCACCGGCGGCGCACCCTTCCTCGACGAGCCGTCGGTTCGCCGCAGCGACTACGGCAGCGCACCGACGCCGGCGCCCGAGGACGGGGTCGACGCCTACGCCTGGCCGCAGAACGAGACCTCGACCGGCGTCGCGCTGCCCGTCCGCCGGATCTCGGACGATGCGCTGATGCTGGTCGACGCCACGTCGGCCGCGGGCGGCATGACCGTCGAGATCGCCGAGACCGACGTCTACTACTTCGCGCCGCAGAAGGCGTTCGCGGCCGAGGCCGGGCTGTGGCTGGCCACCTTCTCTCCCGCCGCCCTCGACCGCGTCGCCGAGCTGCACGAGACCCGCTGGGTGCCGCCGTCGCTCGACCTCGCGCTCGCCCTCGACAACTCGCGCAAGGACCAGACCTACAACACCCCGGCGGTCGCCACCCTCTGGCTGCTCGCGCATCAGGTCGAGTGGCTGCTCGAGTCCGGTGGGCTGGCGTGGGCCGCCGATCGCACGGCCGATTCGTCCACGCGGCTGTACACCTGGGCCGCGAAGAGCGACTACGCCGCCCCGTTCGTCGCCGACCCCGCCCTGAGGAGTCCCGTCGTCGGCACCGTCGACCTCGCCGAGTCGATCGACGCCAAGGCCCTCGCCGCGGCCCTGCGCGCCAACGGCATCGTCGACACGGAGCCCTATCGCGCGCTGGGTCGTAACCAGCTCCGGATCGGCATGTATCCCGCGGTCGAGCCGGACGACGTGTCGGCCCTGACCGAATGCGTCGACTACGTGGTCGCCAGGCTCTGAGCCGGCCGGCCTGAGGGACGGCGTGTGCTCCCCGGATTCCTGACCTCGGCCGCATATCGTCTGCCCATGCGCGAGCTGCATTTCGTCGAGCACTCCCCGGAGGGCAGCACCCTCGTGCTCGCCACCTCCGACGGCCACGAGCAGTTCGAGCTCTCGATCGATCAGGCCCTGAAGGACGCCCTGACCGATGCCCCTCCGAAAGCGGCTGGGCCGGCGATGACCCGGCTGCCCGCCCAGCCGCGCATCACGCCGCGCGAGATCCAGATGCGCGTGCGGGCGGGCGAGCAGCCGCAGGCGATCGCGGACGCTTACGGAGCCGGTCTCGACTGGGTCGTCCGGTTCGCCGGCCCGGTGCTCGCCGAGCGCGAGCGGATGACCGGCGAGGCCCGGCGGTCGAAGGCGCGCCGCAGCACCACCGAGGGTCAGACGGTGATCTTCGGCGAGGCCGTGGACGAACGGTTCTCGGCACACGGCATCGATCCCGTTTCGGTGCGGTGGGACGCCCATCGCCGCGAGGACGGCCAGTGGATCGTCACGGCGAGCTGGGTGGGCGGCCAGACCGAGCGCACCGCGCAGTGGACGTTCCATTTGTCCGGACGGTCGGTGGCGCCGGTGGACGACGCGGCCGCCGACCTGCTCAGCGACCGCCCGATTCGTCCGGTCCCAGCGCCGGACCCGAACACCCCGCCGATCCTGTCGGTGGTCGAGTTCCCGCCGATGCCCGACGCGCACACCGGACCGCTGCCCCGTCCGGCCGAAGAGGTCTTCGACCAGGCGCAGTTCGACGACGGCCAGGCACCCACGGACGAGGTCGACGAGCCGGTTCTGCCGCTGCACGTGCCCGATGCGCCGTCCACGACCAAGATCCCGAAGGTGACCAACCTCGGCGTCGCCGGACGCGAGAACGAGACCGAGGAAGAGAAGGCTGCGCGGGCGACGATCCCCTCGTGGGACGACATCCTGCTCGGGGTGCGCCGCAAGCACGATTAGCAGGATCACCCGTAGCGAAACTCGTTCGACCTGTGTCACCCCGTCCACGTACCGTGGATCAACGTGACCACACTCGCCGAGAACGCCGCAATCGGCGAGAAGAAGGAGCAGACCGCAGTCCAGTCGTTGCTGCGGATGCGGCGCTGGACGCGTCCCTACCGTCGCACCACGATCGCGATGATCGTTTACGCATCCGGCGCAATGTTGGCGCAGTCGCTGGTGCCCCTGGTCATCGGCGCGATCGTCGACGGCCCGATCCGGCACCACGACACGCACAGCCTTTGGCGTTGGATCGGGGTGGCGCTCGCGCTCGGTGTGGCCGAGGCGGTCTTCTTCTACCTGCGGCGCATCTCGATGTCGAAGGCAGCCATCGGGCTCGAGACCGACATCCGGCGTGACCTGTTCGCTCACCTGCAGCGGCTGCCGGTGGCCTTCCACGACCGGTGGCCCTCCGGCCAGCTGCTGTCCCGGCTGACCACCGACCTGTCGACATTGCGCCGCTTCGTCGGTTTCGGCTTCGTCTTCCTCATCGCCAACACCGGCGTGACCCTCGTCGTGCTCGTCCTGCTGATCCACATCCATGTGTGGCTCGGCCTGTTCGTCCTGATTGCGCTGACGCCGCTGGCCGTGTTCACCCGCAAGTTCGAGCTCCGCTACAGCCGCGAGGCGCGGCACGCCCAGGACCTCACCGGCGACCTGGCGACCTCCGTCGAGGAATCCGCGCTCGGTATCCGGGTGATCAAGTCCTACGGACGGCGCCAGTTCATGCTGAAGGGGTTCACGCGTGACGCCCGGAAGCTGCAGAAGGCCGAGCTGACCAAGCTCCGGACGCTGGGCATCTTCTGGGCGCTCCTCGAGGGCATGCCGCAGGTGATCCTGGCCGGCGTCGCCTGGGGTGGCGTGGTCGCGGTCGCGCACCACTCGATGACGCTGGGTCAACTGGTCGCGTTCCTGACGCTGTACCTGCAGCTGATCTGGCCGATCGTCTCGCTGGGCTGGCTGCTCGCGCTGACGCAGGAAGCCGCGAGCGCGTCACGGCGCATCTTCGAGGTGCTCGACGTGCAACCGACGATCCTCGACCCGGAGACACCGACCGCTGCCGAGACCGGCACCTCGCTGGTGTTCGAGGACGTGCACTTCCGTTTCGAGGACGCCGAGAGTGAGGTGCTGCGCGGTATCGATCTGTCGATCGAGGCCGGCGAGACGATGGCGCTGGTCGGCGCGGTCGGCTGCGGCAAGACCACGCTCACCGCGCTCGTCCCCCGGCTGTACGACGTGACCGGCGGACGGATCCTGCTCGGCGGCGTCGACATCCGCGACCTGCGCCTCGACCAGTTGCGTCATGCCGTGACCACGGCGTTCGAGGACGCCACCCTGTTCTCGGCGAGCGTTCGTGAGAATCTCAGCCTGGGCCGGTCCGGCGTCACCGAGGCCGACGTCACCGAGGCCATCGAGGTTGCCCAGGCCGAGTTCGTGTACGAGCTGCCGTTCGGTCTCGACACCCGCATCGGCGAGCAGGGCCTGTCGCTGTCCGGCGGGCAGCGGCAGCGGCTGGCGCTGGCACGTGCGGTGCTCGGCCGGCCGCGGGTGCTTGTGCTGGACGACCCGCTTTCGGCCCTGGACGTGCACACCGAGGCGCAGGTCGAGGCGGCGTTGCGGCGCGTGCTCTCGTCGACGACCGCGCTGGTCGTCGCGCACCGGCCGTCCACCGTGCTGCTGGCCGACCGGGTCGCGTTGCTGCAGGACGGCCGGATCACCGCGGTCGGCACGCACAGCGAGTTGCTCGCCACCGTCCCCGCCTACCGCAACCTGTTGTCCCAATCCGCCGAGCTGGAAGGAGCTGCGCGATGACCGAGCCCGATATCATCGAGCGCCCCAGCGAGCCGGAAACGTGGCAGGGCAAGCTCACCTCGGACGCCGAGAGGGCCGCCAAGGCGCAGGACGACGTGGTCGTCACCGGCCGGCCGCGGCTGCGCTCCGATGCGCGGCGCTTGCTCGGCGAGTTGGTCAGCCCGCACAAGTGGGGCATCGTCGGCGTGCTGGCCATCGTGCTGCTGCAGGTCGCGGCCACGATGGCCGGTCCGTGGTTGGTGGGTACCGCGATCGACTCGTCCCTGCCGAAAGCGCTGCACGGTGACTACACCTCGCTGACCGTGGTGAGCGGGGCGTTGCTCGCGTGCGCGCTCGCGTCCGGCGGACTGCGCTCGGTGTTCGTCCGCCGCAGCGGTGTGATCGGCCAGAAGATCCTGTTCGACCTGCGCTGCCGCGGTTTCAACCACACTCAGAAGCTCTCGGTCGCCTTCCACGAACGGTTCACCTCTGGCCGGGTCATCTCGCGGCTGACCTCCGACGTCGACACCCTCACCGAGCTGCTCGACGCCGGCCTGGACGGCCTGCTCACCGCGATCCTGAACATCACCGCGATCTCGGTGCTGCTGTTCTTCCTGGACGTGCCGCTGGCGACGTTCGTGCTTCTGTCGCTGACGCCGCTGGTGTTCCTGTTCCGCTGGTTCTCCATCCGTGCGAGCAAGGCATTCCGGCGCACCCGCGAGACGGTCGCGACGCTGATCGTGAACATCGTCGAGACCTTCAACGGCATCCGCGCCGTGCAGGCGTTCCGGCGCGAGAAGCGGAACGACGCGATCTTCGACCAGCTCAACGGCGCCTATGGTGACGCCAACCGCGACGCGTTCCGCCTGCACGCGGTGTTCATTCCGGGCGTCACTCTGGCCGGCAACTTGTCGACGGTCGTCGTGTTGCTGTTCGGGGCCTGGCGGGTCACCGACGGCGGACTCGAGCTCGGCGTGCTCACCGCCTTCCTGCTCTACCTGCGACAGTTCTACGACCCGATGGAAGACGTCGCGATCTTCTACAACTCGCTGCAGTCGGCGACGGCCGCGCTCGAGAAGATCGCTGCCGTCATGGCCGAGGTGCCGAGCGTGTCCGAGCCGGAGCACCCCACGCCGTTGCCGAGGCCGGCATCCGGCGGGGTGCAGCTCGACGCGGTCGAGTTCGGCTACCTGGCCGACCGTCCCGTCCTGCACGAGCTCGATCTCGACATTCCGGCCGGGCAGACCGTCGCGCTGGTCGGCGCCACCGGTGCCGGCAAGACGACGATCGCCAAGCTGATCTCGCGGTTCTACGACCCGACCACCGGCGCAGTGCGGCTCGACGACGTCGATCTGCGCGAACTGTCCGAGGACGACCTCCGCACCGCGGTGGTCATGGTCACCCAGGACGGCTTCCTGTTCTCGGGCTCGGTCGCCGACAACATCGCCTTCGGCCGGCCTGGCGCCACCCGGGAGCAGATCGTCGAGGCGGCCCAGGAGGTCGGCGCGCATGAGTTCATCAGCGCCCTGCCGGACGGGTACGACACCGATGTGCGCAAGCGCGGTGGCCGACTGTCGGCCGGTCAGCGTCAGCTCGTGGCGTTCTCTCGTGCCTTCCTGGCCGACCCGGCGGTGCTGA
>DASXJN010000184.1:0-2946 GCA_036497365.1 Jatrophihabitantaceae bacterium
TCGATCGTCGCGCGGCAGGCGGCCGAGGCGCGTGGCCAGGAGTACGACGAAGCCGCCGACGTGCAGATGCGCGGCTACGTCGAGGCGCAGATCGAGGAGCAGTCGTTGGCGCCGTTCCTGTCCGGAATGCTCTACGACGACGCGGTCATCGACCCCCGCGACACCCGTACCGTCCTCGGCCTCGCACTGTCGGCGGTGCACAGCGCGCCCGTGCAGGGCACCGCGAACTTCGGGGTGTTCCGTCTATGACCACCCCACGAAACTGCTTCGCAAAGAACGCTGCGCACTTTCGCGGGGGCCCCGGATGAACCGCGTGCTGGTAGCCAACCGCGGCGAGATCGCCCGACGCGTGTTCCGCACCTGCCGGAGCCTCGGCGTCGGCACCGTCGCGGTGTTCTCCGACCCGGACGCCGACGCACCGCACGTCCGAGAGGCGGACGCCGCGGTGCGCCTGCCCGGCTCCGCTCCGAGCGACACGTATCTGCGTGCCGACCTCGTCATCGACGCGGCCCGCCGCGCCGGTGCCGACGCGATCCACCCCGGTTACGGCTTCCTCTCCGAGAACGCCTCATTCGCCCGCGCCGTCATCGACGCCGGATTGACCTGGGTCGGCCCGCCACCCGAGGCCGTCGAGTCGATGGGCAGCAAGATCGAGTCGAAGCGGCTGATGGCGGCCGCGGGCGTGCCGGTACTCGCCGAACTCGCTCCGGACGCGGTCAGCGCCGGCGACCTGCCCGTCCTCATCAAGGCGTCGGCCGGCGGCGGCGGGCGCGGCATGCGGGTGGTGCGTGACCTGGCCGAACTACCCGGCGAACTCCAACTCGCCCGTGCGGAAGCGCAGTCGGCCTTCGGTGACCCGACCGTCTTCTGCGAGCCGTACCTCGCGACCGGACGGCACATCGAGGTACAGGTGCTCGCCGACCAGCACGGCACGGTGTGGGCCGTGGGCGAACGGGAATGCTCGATCCAGCGCCGGCACCAGAAGGTCGTCGAGGAAGCGCCGTCCCCACTCGTCGAGCGCATCGACGGGATGCGCGAGCAACTGTTCGACGCCGCACGCGCGGCGGCGAAAACGATCGGTTACACCGGCGCCGGCACGGTCGAGTTCCTCGCCGACGAGGACGGCCGGTTCTTCTTCCTCGAGATGAACACCCGCCTGCAGGTCGAGCATCCGGTCACTGAGTGCACCACCGGGCTCGACCTCGTCGCCCTGCAGATCGCGGTCGCCACCGGCGAGCGGCTGGACGAGGCGCCGCCTGCGGCCTTCGGACATTCGATCGAGGTACGCCTCTACGCCGAGGACCCCGCGCACGACTGGCAGCCGCAGAGCGGCGCGCTGCACCAGCTCGAGATCCCCGGCGTCGACGTGCGGTTCACAACGAGTGCCGAACCCGCCGGACTGCGACTCGATTCGGGCGTGGAGTCGGCCGCGATCGTGTCGGTGCACTACGACCCGATGCTCGCCAAGGTCATCGCGTGGGCGCCGACGCGAACACACGCGGCCCGGCTGCTCGCCGACGCCCTCACCCGCGCGCGACTGCACGGCATCACCACCAACCGCGACCTGCTCGTCAACGTGTTGCGGCACGAGGCGTTCCTCGACGGCGACACCGATACCGCGTTCTTCGACACGCATCCCGAGGTGTTCGCGGCTCTGATCGACGATCAGCGCGTCGCTGCGCTTGCCGCAGCGCTCGCGATCGACGCGGCGCAACCCCGGGCGCTCGACGTGCCGTCCGGCTGGCGCAACGTCTCGAGCCAACCGCAGCAGATCACCCTCGGGGAGCACGACGTCCGCTACCGCTTCACGCGCGACGGGCTGGAAAGCATTCCCGGCGTCGAACTGGTCAGTGCCTCTCGTGCCGAGGTCGTGCTCGACGTCGACGGTGTGCGACAGCGTTTCGCCACGGCTCGATACGGCGACACGATCTTCGTCGACACCGCCGACGGCGGGGTCCGGTTCGACATCGCGCCGCGGTTCGTCGATCCCGCCGACCAGGTGGCCGCCGGCTCGCTGGTGGCACCGATGCCCGGATCGATCGCACGCATTGCGGTCTCGGTCGGCGACCACGTCGCTGCCGGCCAACCCGTGCTGTGGCTCGAAGCGATGAAGATGCAACATCAGATCACCGCCCCGGCCGACGGCGTGGTGAGCGAGCTGGCTGTGAGCGTGGGCCAGCAGATCGACGTCGGCGCCGTACTCGCCGTGGTCACCGAGGAGTGAGATGGATTTCCGCGAGACAGAAGAACAGGTTGCGCTGCGCAAGGCGGTCGCCGAGTTGGGCAAGCGCTACGGACACGAGTACACCGCGCCGCGCGCCCGCGCGCGGGAGCCGCTGACCGAGCTGTGGCAGGAAGCCGGCAAGAGTGGCTTCATCGGGCTCAACCTGCCCGAGCGGTTCGGCGGCGGTGGCGCGGGCATGTACGAGTTGTCGCTCGTGTGCGAAGAGCTCAATGCGGCCGGCTGTGGGCTGTTGATGATGGTGGTGTCGCCGGCGATCAACGGGACGATCATCGGACGATTCGGCACGGACGAGCAGAAGCAACGCTGGCTGCCGGGCATCGCCAGCGGCGAGACGATCATGGCGTTCGGCATCACCGAGCCGGACGCCGGGTCGAACTCGCACCGCATCACGACGACCGCCAAGCGTGACGGCAGCGATTGGCTGCTCACCGGGCGCAAGTACTACGTGTCCGGTGTCGACAACGCGCAAGCGATCCTGATCGTCGCGCGGACCGAAGATGCCAAGACCGGGCGGCTGTAGCCGGCCCTGTTCGTTTTCCCGACCGATACACCCGGCTTCGAGTACACCGCGATCGACATGGACGTCGTCATGCCGGACAAGCAGTTCATGCTCTACATGGACGACATGAAGCTGCCGTACGACGCCCTGGTCGGCGGCGACGAGGACGGCGCGCTGGCTCAGCTGTTCGCCGGGCTCAACC
>DASXJN010000185.1:0-10584 GCA_036497365.1 Jatrophihabitantaceae bacterium
CGGTCGTCGCCTACCAGCAGACCATGAAGGGCCTCGCGGACGAACTGCTCGTCATGTGCGCAGCCGCGCTCGGGCTCGACGCCGAGTTCTTCACGCGGCACACCGCGCGGGCCACGCACACGATGAACATCAACTGGTACCCGCCGATGCAGCACACCGGCGCGCCGCAGGACGGTCAGTTCCGCATCGGCCCGCACACCGACTTCGGCACGGTGACCGTGCTCGATCGCGAGCCGGGGCGCGGCGGACTGCAGGTGTGGACCGAAGCCGACGGCTGGGAGGACGCGCCGTTCGTTCCGGACGCGTTCACGATCAACACCGGTGATCTGCTCGCGCGCTGGAGCGGCGACCGCTGGAAGTCGAACCGGCATCGCGTGCTGCCACCGCAGGCCGAGGCGCCGGACGAGGACCTCGTCTCGCTGGTGTACTTCTACGAGGCCAATCGCGACACCGTCGTCGAGGCGTTGCAGCCACCGGTCGGCAAGCCGAACAGCTACCCGCCGGTCGTGTCGGCCGACTTCCTGCGCGAGCGGCTCGACGCGATCACGGTCGGCTGAGCTGCGCGAGCGCCGTCCGGACGACGTCCGGCACGGGCACGGGACGACGCGTGTCACGGTCGACGTAGACGTGCACGAATCGTCCTGTGGCGGCAGGTGAATCGTCGGCCCCGAACAGCGCGAGCTGGTAGACGACGCTGCTCGTGCCGAGCTTCTCGAGGCCGATGCCCGCCGTCACGACTTCGGGGAAGCGCAGCTCGGCGTAGTACTGGCACGACGTCTCGACCACCAGCCCGATTGCGGGCAGCGTGCGGATATCGGTGCCCGTCGCTTCGATCAACCAGCCGTTCACGGCGGTGTCGAACATCAAGTAGTGCACCACGTTGTTGACGTGGCCGTAGGTGTCGTCGTCCGACCAGCGCGTGGGCAGCGAGCGCAGCACGGCGAAGTCCGTGCGCCGAAGCGACTTCACCGCGCGCGCAGCTCGTCGTCGACGAAGCACGGCGTGCACGCGAGCCAACCGGTGATCAGCGAGAGGCCGAGCGAGATCCACAGCAGGGTCAACGGCAGGGTCCACGATCCGGTCGCGCCGTAGAGCACCCCGAACAGCAGCGGGCCGGTGCCCGCGACGATGTATCCGATCGCCTGGACGAAGGCCGACAACGCTGCGGTCGTGTCCGACGTGCGCGAGCGCAGCCCGATCATCGTCAGCGCGAGCGGGAACATCCCGTTGCCGATGCCGTAGAGCACCATCCACACCCAAGCGCCGCTGACCGGCGCGGCGCCGAGCCCGACATAGGCGGCCGCGAAACACGCGCCGAGCGACAAGACCACGGCGCGGTGGTGTCGCGCCGGGACGTTGGGCAACACCATCGAGACCGGGATGCCCAGCGCCGACATGAGCGCGACCATCCAGCCGGCGGTGCTCTCGCCGACACCGTGCGCGTGCATGAAGCGGGCCATCCAGCCGAAGGCCATGTAGGCGGTCGTCGACTGCGCGGCGAAGAAGGCGGTCAGCGTCCAGGCGGTGCGGCTGTGGACGAGCGCGCGGGCGGACAGTCTCGGCTGGTCGAGGCGCGGTCGCACCTCGCGCGCGACCGTCGGCAGCCACGGCAGCACGGCGACCGCGGCGAACAGTGCCCACGAGCCGAGACCGAACCGCCAGCCGCTGCCGAGATCACCGATCGGGACGGTCAGGCCCGCCGCGATCGTGGTGCCGACTGCGAGCGCGGTGGTGTAGACGGCGGTCATCGCGCCGATCCGGTCCGGAAAGTGCAGCTTCACCAACGACGGCAGCAGCACGTTCGCGACCGCGCCGCCGGTGAGAGCGAGCAGGCTGAGCACCAGGAACAGCCAGACCGAACTCACCGCGGCCCGCGAAGCCAGCCCGGCGGCGGACACCAGCAGGGCGATCACGATGAGCCGGTGCGGGCCGACCGACGCGGCCAGTCGCGGCGCCACCCAGCCCAGCCCGGCGAAGCAGATGACCGGCAGGGTGGTCAGCAGGCCGGCGATGCCGCTGCTCGTATGCAGGCCGGACTCGATGTCGTCGAGCACTGCCCCCACGCTGGTGACCGCGGTCCGCATCGACAGCCCGGTCAGCGCCAGCGCGACGATCAGCAGTGCCGCCGAGGAACGGTGCACCTGTGGCGCGGTCTGCTCGGCCTCGGCGCACGTCACGTTCATCCATCCTGCCAGTGGCAGGGAAGGTTTATCTCAGGCCTCCGGGATCGGGCGCTGTTCGTTCAGCCCGCTTCGATCGGGTCCACGCTCAACGAACAGCCGCGCAGCTGGAGCGCTACGTCGGTCGACGTCGGAGACCCCGGCACGCTGATCCGCACGTGGTCGGATTCCGGTGCCTGGCACGTGCTCACCGCGGTGAGCTGGACCTGCGCGGACTTTCCGGGCTTGAGCGTGATCGTGCGCACGGTGCCCTTGTGGTCCTTGGCCGGCTTGCCGAGCGCGGCGCCCTTGCGCCGCAGCTGCGCGAACGGGTAGCCGCGCAGCGTGCACTTGGACGACGTGTGGTTGGTGAAGACCACACCGGCGATCTCCTGGCCGGGCAGCGCGCCGCCGCGGACGCCCTCGAGGTCGAGGTCGGCGTTGGTGCATGCCGGTGGACCGCTCGGCGGTGTGCTCGACGGCGGCGCCGAGGACGGCGGCCGCGTGCTCGGTGGTGCCGAGCTCGGTGGTGCCGACGACGGCGGCGCGCTGGTCGCCGGCGCGGTGGTGACCGGCGGTGGTGTCGGCGTCGAGGGTGCGGTCGTGACCGGCACCGTGGTGACCGGCGCCGGGCTGGAGATCGGCGCCGGCGAGCTCACCGGTGGCGACGACGTGCCGCTGCCGCCGGACGATGTGCACGCGACAAGTGCGGCGGCCACCGTGGCGAGCCCGGCGGCGAGGAGGGCTCGGCTCAACTGGTGATCCTCAACTGTCGATGCGAAGGTCCGTCGAGTACGGCAGGCTACTCGGGCGCAACTTCGGCTCGGCACGCAACTGCTGCCACATCTGCGTCCACGCGTTGTTGCCGGTCAGGCTGCCGCAGCTGTGCGCCTGCTTGCACGCCGTCCATTCGGTGAGCGCGCCGCCGAAGTCGATGCGGGGCAACTTGTTGTCGACGCCGGTCAGCGAGATGTAGCGCCACTGCTGAGCCATCGTGTTGTTGTAGACCTGCGGCAGGTTGATGATCCGGATCGGGGACGCGCCACCGGCAAGGTGGTACATGTTGCGCATCGTCCAGCCGTTGTTGCACCGGCCGTTGGGCATCGTCCACGAGCAACCGTCGGCCGAACCGGTGAACACGAACGGCGCGTCGCTCGCCTTGAGGTAGCCGTCGAGCCAGGCGCTGGTCTGCCGGTAGCCGGCGCGGAAGCCGGGCTCCATGTCGTCCGAACCGGCGATGGTGATCCCGGGATAGCGCGCGGCAAAGCTCTTGACCGGATCGATGATGTGGTTGGCGAAGCTCGCGCCGCTGCTCTTCGACACGTCGATGTCGTTGTTGGTCGCGATCGCGATGGTCAGCGGCGCGCTCGGCTTCTGCTTGGTCGCGTAGCCCGAGACGTACGCATTCAGGTTCTTCACCATGTCGCTGTAGCTGACGTACCGGATGCCGGCGGTGAGGATGACGCCTTGCCGCGACTCGTCCTGCCCGCCGACCGCGAGGACGACCAGGTAACCGTGACCGGACGGGTTCGCCGCCGCGTCGGCAGCACCTTCCTTGCGCATGGTGGCGAGGTCGTGCGAGTCGCTGCCGGTGACGTTGCGGATGTAGCGACTCGTCGAGATCGGCGACGGTGAGGTCTGCGGCGGTGGTTCCTTCTCGGTGGTCACCGCGGGGGAAACGCCCGGTGCCGAAGCACCCGCGACGTTGTTTGCGACCACCGAGAAGGTGTACCGGGTGCTCGGCGCGAGGCCGACCACAGTGGCGGAGTTGACGTTGGGGCCGACTGTGACGGACGGTCCGCCGGCGGTGGAGATGGTGTAACCGGTCCAGGGCGCGCCGCCGTCCGAGTCCGGTGCCGACCAGACGACGCGTGCGCCGCCGTAGCCGGCCACTGCGGTCACCGTTTGCGGCGCCGATGCCGGGTCCGGGTGCACCGCGTTGATGGTCATGCAGCCGAGCTTCACCGTGCCCGACCCGCCGAGGATGTTCACTGCGGTGACGCACACATGGTGTTCGCCGTCGTCGGCCGGCACGTCCACCGCGAAGCCGTGCTTGGTGCCGGTGCCCGGGTGCGACTTGGCGACGTCGGGACGAGGCAGGTTGGCCTTGCCGGTCACCGGGGTGCCGCCGTCGACACTGACCTGCACCGGAACCGGCTTGGTCTTCGAGTCGGGGTCGATGGCCCAGCCGGTGGCGACGACGTCATCAGAGCCGTCCGCGCGGCTGACGGACTCGAACTTGCCGTACGGCTCGAAGTCGAGCGTGACACTCTTGCACGCCTTCGCCGAGTTGCCGGACCCATAGCCGGTGTTGATCGCGACCACGCACACGGTGTGCTTGCCGTCGGTGAGCGGAACCGTCGCGGTGTAGTGGTGCCCGTCGTAGTTTGCTCCGCTGCCGTCGGCGGTGACGCGGGTCAGTTTCTTGCCGTCGCCGTACACGTCGACGCTGATCGGCTTGGTCGTGTCCGGGTCGACGGCCCAGCCGGTGACGCGCGCGCCGGGTGAGTGCTGCGTGATCGTGTTCAACGCGGCCTTCGGGTTCCAGTTGAAGGAGTGGGTCGCGCAGTCGACGACGGCGTTCTCGCCGTACTTGCCGAGGTTCTTCGCGCGCACGCAGACGGTGCGGTCGCCGGGGACGTAGTTCGGGCCGGGGAACTTCAGCCGTCCGGAGAACATATGGCCGGGCTTGGGCTTACCGGTCTCGTCGGCCTGCAGCGTGCCGAGGTTCTGGTCGGGGGAGTGCTGCTTGCGGAGGATGACGGTGACCGACGTTGCTGCGGATGTGTCCGGGTCGGTCGCGTAGCCGCCGATGACCATCCCGCCGGGCGCCTGCGTGACCGAGGTGATCTTGCCGGTCGGGCTGTAGTTCACCGTCCGGGTCTGGCAGGCGACGTTGTGCCCGGACCCGAGCCCGATGTTCGTCGCGCGGATGCAGATCTTGTGCGTGCCCTCGGGCACGGCGAAGGTCAGCGTGTAGCCGTGGTCGTCGCCGGCGCGCGGATGCGACTTCGACAGGTTGGCGAACGGTTGATCGGCCTTCGAGATCACGACCGGGGTGCCGTCGACCCGCGCCTTGACATTGCGGACGCTGGTCGGATCGCTCGGGTCGAGCGCCCAGCCGGTCGCCGTGAGATGGCCCGGCGTCTGGGTCAGCGAACTGAGCACGCCGACCGGATCGAACTGGAAGTTCACCGTCTTGCAGGTCAGCGGCACCTGCGCCTTCGACGGGTAGTCGACGACGTTCACGCAGACCGTGTGCTTTCCGGCCGGGACCGCGCCCATCAGGTGGAAGCCGAGATCCGAACCGTGGCCCGGATGCTGCTTGGCGACGTCCGGACGGGACAGCTTCGCGACCACGGTCGCGAGCCGTTTGTGGTCGAGCGAGATGTGCAGGTGCGCGGGACCGGTCGTGTCGGGGTCGTAGGCCCAGCCCTTGACGTAGATGCCGGCCAGGCCCTCGCGGATCGTCTCGACCTTGCCCACCGGAGTGTGATTGGTCGGCGCCGCGGCGATCGCCGCGCTGGTGAGCCCGGCCACCGTCAGGACGACCGAGGTGAGGGCGACGAGCAGCCGGCGCGGGGTTCGCCGAGTGGTCGTTGGAGCCGAGGACCGCATCTGCTTGTGCATCTCTTCCGATGGCGGATTCCGGCGACCGAAATGGCGGTCGACCCGAATCGTCTTCGGACGCTGAACTAGCCCCCGCGCGTCCGCACCCGAGGGGAGTCCCGGGTGCAGATTTGATCAAAACATTTAGGTTACGGGTGTGACAAGAGGTGTTGCTGTTACAACACGCCTAAAATCAAATTTAAGTTAGGTACCAGGTAGGACATAGTCGGCGAACCGGTCGCGCAGCGTCTTCTTGGAGAACTTCCCGACGCTGGTCTTCGGGATCTCATCGATGAACACGACGTCGTCCGGGACCTGCCATTTGCCGAGCCGCTCGGTCAGGAACTCGAGGATCTCTTCCCGCTCGGCCTCTTCGCCGTCCTTGAGCACCACGCAGGCGAGTGGCCGCTCGGACCATTTCGGGTGCGGCACGGCGATCACCGCGGCCTCGGCGACCTTTGGGTGCGCCATGATCTCGTTCTCGAGGGCCACCGAACTGATCCACTCGCCGCCGGACTTCACGAGGTCCTTGGTCCGGTCGACCAGCCGGATGTAGCCCAGCGGCGAGATGGCGGCGACGTCACCGGTGCGCAGCCAGCCGTCCGCCGAGAACTGCTCGCCGGGCTCGTCGGTGCGGAAGTACTGCCGCGCCACCCACGGGCCACGGCACTCGATCTCGCCGGTGGCCTCGTCGTCCCACGGCAGTTCCTCGCGGGTGTCGGGGTCGACGATGCGGATCTCGACGCCGGGCGGGGCGATGCCCACGCCGCTGCGCAGGTCGGCCTTCTCCTCCTCGGGCAGGTCCGCGACCTCGGACCGCTCGATCCACACCGTGGCGATGGGCGACGTCTCGGTCATGCCCCACGCCTGTGTGATCGGGAGGCCGATCGCCTTGCGCCACGCCTCCGACAGCGCCTTCGGCACGGCCGAGCCGCCGCAGATGATGGTGCGCAACGAACTCAGGTCGTGCTCGGCGAGCTTCGGCACCATGCCCATCCAGATCGTCGGCACGCCGGCCGCGACGGTCACCCGCTCGTCCTGCATGAGGCGAAGCAAGGTGGGCGGCGACAGGTCCGGTCCGGGCATGACGAAGGACGACCCGGCCATGCACGCCGCGTACGGCAGTCCCCACGCGTTCGCGTGGAACATCGGGACGACCGGAAGGATCGTGTCCGACTGGCGAAGCGCGAACGTGCTCGACGACAGGGCGGCGTTGGAGTGCAGCCACATGGAGCGGTGCGTGTAGAACACGCCCTTCGGGTTACCGGTCGTGCCGGTCGTGTAGCAGATCGCGGCGCCGCGCCGCTCGTCCGTGACGCGTCCGTCGAGGTCTGCCTCGTCCGCGCTGCCGACCACGTCGTCGTAGCGCACCACGCGCGGGTCGTCGGGCAGGTCGGCGTCGCCGCCGTCGTCCATCACCACGACGTGCCGGACCGTCTCGAGTTCGCCGAGGTTCTTCGCGAACAGAGCCAGCAAGGTGCGGTCGACGAAGACGACCTCGTCCTCGGCGTGGTTGATCGTGTAGACGAGCTGGTCCGGGAAGTAACGGATGTTCGCGGTGTGCATCACGCGTCCGGTGCCCGGGATGGCGAAGTACAGCGCGAGGTGACGCGCGGAGTTCCATGCGAACGTGGCGACGCGGCCGTCGTCGCTGACGCCGAACGCGTCGAGTGCGCCGGCGATCTTGCGGGCCTCGGCGGCGACATCGGCGAAGGTCGAGCGCTGCATGCCGGCGGCGGTGTTCGTGGCGACCGTCGACGTGCCGAAGTACCGCTCGGCGCGGGCGAGGATCCAGTTGGAGGTCAGCGGCAGGTCCTGCATGAGTCCTTGCATGACCAAACCTTGAACGACCGCGGGGAACACGGCAAGGGCGGGTTGCGATGTGCTGCTAGAGACGGCGGCGGATCCAGAACGTCGAGGTGGCGACTGCGGGTGCGTCGAGGAAGCCGTGTGCGCTGCGGATGAAGTGCTCGATCGAGGGATCGACGCTGCGGTCGGTTGCCGCGGCGAGCGGCTCGTAGGACTTCTCGATGTCGTGATCCGCGCCGACGCTGTAGTGCTGCACGCGACCGGTGACGGTGGTGAGGTTCGTCCGGTCGGGGTTGGCGGCACCGTCGCAGCGCGGGACGAGGTCGGCCGAGTTCTCGAGGGCGAGCACCTGGACCGACGCGGGCAGATCGCGGGCAATGACGCCGATCGGCGAGCCGGCGGTGACGACGTGGGTGATGTTGAAGCGACCCGACCGGACTGCATCGCGGGCTGCGTCGACGGCGACGATGCCGCCCTCGCTGTGGCCGACGAGCAGCACCTGGTCGTGGCTGCTGATGCCGGCGTCGGTGAGCGCTTCGAGCACGCCGTGCTCGTAGCTGGTGTCGTCGCCGGCGAGCGCGCGGATGTCGGTGCCGACGCTGGTCACGTCGCGGTTGGGCAATGGGTTCCACGACTTCGTCCCGGGGATGTCGACGATCGCCCGGCGCACACCGTCGGCTCCGACGAGGATCGACACCGAGATCTCGCCGTGCTTTCCGGCGTTGCGCCAGGCGAGTTCGTCGATCAGGTCGGTGATCGATGCCGGTGCCCGGCTGCCTTCGGCGCTCGTGTCGGTGCCGAGCCTCGTGACGACCGCATGGCCGTCGGTCACCGCCGCGGCGACGGGATGGTCGAGCGGACGCAGCGCACCGGTGACGACGTCGGTGACATCCGGCACCGCGTCGAAGAACTGGTGGCCGGCCGTGCGGTAGTGCCCGATCGCGACGGCTCCGGTGGCCGCGGCGAGATGCCCGAGTGCTCCCGCGAGTGATTCGAGCACCGTGTCGTCGGCGTCCTCGTACAGCTCGACGGCTGCACGCATCGCGGACGCGAGATGCTCGAGTGCAGCACCCGTCAGCGTCAGCCGCCCGAACGGGCCGACGAGGGCGGTGACGGCCAGGTGCAGCGGGAGCGTGTCGAGGGCGAGCTGGTCGTCGATGAGCCAGTACGCAGTGTTCGTGCGGACGTCGTGCCTGATCTGCTCCACCGCCGTCGACGCGTGGCGGATCTCGGCGGCGACGCGGAGCAGGTCGTCCAGGTGTGCGGTGATGCCGTCTGCACCGCCGCGCACGGAGATCGCGGTCATGGCGCGTCGCCGGCTGCCTGGCGAGCGGCCGCACGCCGGAACTGGTCGGCGAGTGCATCGAGGTCGCTCGCGCATCCGGACAGGTCGGCGGTGACTGCGCCGAGTCGCGCGTAGCAGCGCCGGGCGCCGTCGGAGGACCAGCGGGCGTCGGCCGTGTGGTGCGCGATGCGTGCCGCGCGGGTGCGCAATTCGGCGGCCGCGTCGTCGATCCGCGCGGCGATCTGGAGCAGTGCACCGGACACGGCAGACAGGCTCGTCCGATACAGAATCCGGCGGACGACGGACCGTCGAAATGTGGACGATCCGCCGCTGCGTCCACAGCGTGCCGTGCGGGATTGACCACAACCTTCGTGATTGAATGACCCGTGGTGAATCACATCCGTGGAATTCGGTTAAGGTCGTTCCGACGTCCCTACTAGCCGCAGTCGGTCGAGTAACGAGGAGCGCGACGCATGGATTTCGCCCAGGCGGCAGCAGGGCACGGCGACGCCGAAGAGCCCGATGACGGCCTGAGTCGGCGTGACCGCGAGATCCTCGCCTTCGAGCGGCAGTGGTGGAAGTACGCCGGAGCGAAGGAGCAGGCCATCCGCGAGCTGTTCGACATGTCCACCACGCGCTATTACCAGGTGCTCAACGCCTTGATCGACTCTCCGGCTGCTCTCGCGGCCGACCCGATGCTCGTCAAGCGACTGCGCCGGCTGCGCGCGAGCCGCCAGAGGCAGCGCTCGGCACGCCGCCTCGGCATCGAGGTCTGAACACGCGGCACGGCCGGGTAGCGCGACAATCGGAGCGGCGGAACCGTCGCGAGCGCCTGGCCGGAATCCTGATCGCCGTCATCGGCATCGCGGTCCTCATCGTCGCGGTCCTGGCGTTGCGCAATCCGCACCACAACGTGACGTCCGCCGGCTCCGACACCCGCACCGTCACGCCGTCAGCGCTGCCGAGTTCGCCGATCGTCTCGTCGCATTCGCCGACGAAGAAGTCCAACTCGGCGCTGCCGTCATCGTCTGGACCCGCGTCGCAGCCGACGTCGTCGTCGGCGTCGAACGCAGCGATCGGATCGCAGCCGCTGATCGTCCTCAACGACACGACCACACCGCATCTCGCGCGGAACGCCGCGCAGCGTTTCCAAGGCGGCGGTTGGAACGTGACGAGCTACGACGAGCACTACCAGAACGTCATCGCCTCGACGGTCGTCTATTACGATCCCGCGACCCCTGGTGCCAAGCGCGCGGCGAATGCGTTGCAGAAGCAGTTCCCGGACATCAAGCGGGTCGCGCCGCGCTTCGCTCCCGCGGCCGGCGGCGATCCGCTGCCGACCGGTCCGGTCGTGGTGGTGCTGACCTCCGACTACACGCCGTAGCCGGATTGGCGGTTCTGTCCTCGCGGCTGACTAGCCGGCGTGGAAGTAGAGCGAGCCGCCGTTGTGGCTTGCCGCGACCAGGAGCACGACGAGGATCACCAGGTCGACGATGCCCAGGCCGATC
Source organism: Jatrophihabitantaceae bacterium (assembly GCA_036497365.1). Classification (GTDB taxonomy): domain Bacteria; phylum Actinomycetota; class Actinomycetes; order Mycobacteriales; family Jatrophihabitantaceae; genus RYN-133. The sequence continues at coordinate 10,371 of DASXJN010000185.1, forward strand.
GCCCAGAGCGACATCGTGCGGTGCGGGGCACCGCGCTTGGCGCGGGAGAAGGCTATGCCGCCGAAAATGATGGCCAACGGCCCCAGCACGATGTTGAAGAGAAGTAGGCCGACGATGCCGCACACCAGGCCGGCGACCGCCAGTCCGTTCGAGCGCGTAGCCGTGGTGGTGTCTGTTGCCTGGGGCGCGTTGGGATAAGTCGCCATTTGGCAGG
>DASXJN010000186.1:0-3112 GCA_036497365.1 Jatrophihabitantaceae bacterium
GCAGAAGCCATAGGCTCACCGCGTGGCAGAACGACCGCGCAGCCGGATGACGATCATCGCCGGCATCATCACCGTGGTCGCCATGCTGATCATCGCGACGATTTTTCTGCTGATCAGCTCACCGTGGAACGATCCGCACCCGCTGTTCCACAAGAAGCGCCCCCACCCGGCCACGCACAGCCGCCGGTACTGAGCCTCCGCTTCGCCGCGCGCGGCCGCACGATCGCACTTATGGTTGTGGCGACCTGATCATCGACGGCCACTGGGGATCTCATGCGTCTCATCGCGGCGGCAGCCTCGGCACTCTGCATCGTCTCGACGGCTGTCGGCGCCGCGCCGGCGCACTCGGCGAGCGCCGCACGTCGCGTCCACAACGTCTTCACCGCCTATCGCACCGGAGCGAACGGCGGCGAACCGTCGATCGGGTGGGACACCAAGCGGCGCGTCGGCATCTACGGCGCCGAAACCGCTGACCGCAGGCTCGTCTGGAGCAACGGCCACCTGCACTCCACCGATGTCACCGCGCCGACCTCGAAGCAGACCTTCGACTCGATCACGGTCACCGACCGGCGTACCGGCCGCACCTTTGTCTCGGACCTCGCGCTCGCGTGCAGTCTGTTCTCGTACAGCGACACCGCCGGCAAGTCCTGGACGCCCGGGCAGGGCTGCGGCGTCGGCACCGCGCTCGACCACCAGAGCGTCGGCGCCGGGCCGTTCCACAAGGGCGCCACGATCCAGGCGATCACGAAGTACCCCGATGCGGTCTACTACTGTGCCCAGGACTCGTTCAACGGCCTGTGCGCAGTCAGCCAGAACGGCGGAATCAGCTTCGGCAACGGCGTCCCCGCCTACAACTCGCCGGCCAACGATCCGAACGATCCCAACCAGACGTTCGTCGCAGAAGGCGGCGCGTGCTCGGCGCTGCACGGCCATGTGCGGGTCGGCCCGAACGGCACCGCGTACCTGCCCATCAAGGGCTGCGGCGGGAAACCGACATCAGGAAACCTGACGAACACCGAATACTGGGGCGGGCATCCGTCGGTGAGCATCAGCACCGACAACGGCGCGACATGGATCGTGCATCGCGTGAACGCCGGCAACAACAGCGACGAGAGCGACCCGTCGGTCGCGATCGGCCGTGGCGACCGGATTCGCGGCGGCCGCGTCTACCTCGGCTGGGAGGACGGACGAAACCCCAGCGAAAGCACCTACGGCAAGCGCAGCGCCGCCAAGATCGCAATGTCGACCAACGGCGGCAAGTCGTGGACCACGCCGGTCGACGTGTCGACGCCGCTGGGCATCCACAACGTCCAGTTCCCCGAGGTCATCGCGGGCGACGACAGCCGCGCCGCGTTCGCCTGGCTCGGCACGAAGGCGATCGGCGACGATCAGCACAACGGTTTCAAGGGCGCCAATGGCAAGCCGGCGGTGTGGCATCTGTACGTGTCGATGACCTACAACGGCGGCCGGACGTGGACCACCACGGACACCACCCCGCGCGATCCCGTGCAACGCGGCTGCGTCGATCTGCAGGGCCTGTCGAACAAGACGGCGAGCGATCCGAACATCTGCAGCCAACGCAACCTGCTCGACTTCAACGACATCACCGTCGACAACATGGGCCGGGTCATCGTGGCCTACGCCGACGGCTGCGTCGCCAAGTGCAAGCGCATCGCGCACATCCGGTCGATGAAGGACGTCGGCACCGTCATGCGGCTCACCCGCGGCAGGGGCTTGTTCCGCCGCTTCGACGGACGGATCCGCTGACCCTCAACCGGTCCGGTCGGTCACCAGATCACACAGCGCCTCGAGCGCCTGCCGCGCCGGCACATCCGGCACCTCGGCCAGCGCCGCACGTGCCGAGGAGGCATACCCGCGCGTGGTGGCCCGTGCTTCGTCCATCGCCGGCGACGAGCGCAACATGTCGAGCGCAGACGCGACCGCAGCATCGTCCATGGGCCCCTCGATCAGCGACCGCAGCTGGGCTCCGTCCGGGCGCCGCAACGCGTACAGCACCGGTAGCGTCGCCACGCCCTCGCGCAGGTCGGTGCCCGGGGTCTTGCCCGACTCGTGCGAGTCCGAGGCGATGTCGAGGATGTCGTCGGACAGTTGGAACGCGACCCCGATCTGCTCGCCGTAGCGCCGCAGCGCCGCGGTCAACGAATCATCGACCCCCGCGAAGTACGCCCCGAACTCAGCCGAGGTGGCGATCAGCGAGCCGGTCTTGTCCGCTAGCACCGCCAGGTAGTGATCGATCGGGTCGACGCCCTCGCGCGGCCCCACCGTCTCGCGGATCTGCCCCGTGACGAGCCGGCCGAACGTGCGCGCCTGCAACCGCACCGCGTACGAACCGAGGTCGGCCAGCAGATCCGACGCCCGCGAGAACAGAAAGTCGCCGGTCAGGATCGCCACCGAGTTGTCGAATCGCGCGTTCGCCGACTGTGCCCCGCGCCGAACCCGCGCCTCGTCCATCACGTCGTCGTGGTACAGCGTCGCCAAGTGGGTCAACTCGACGACGACGGCCGCCGGCACGATCTCGGGACGGGTCGGGTCGCCGAAGTGCGCGGCGAGTACGCACAGCAGCGGACGGAACCGCTTGCCACCTGCCTCGGCCAGGTAGCCCGCAGCGTCCGCGACGAACTCGTCGTCCGACTTCGTCGCCGCCAGCAACGCCGCCTCGATCGTGTCGAGGTCGACCCGGACACACTCCTCCAACTCCGCGTCGGCGAATCGCACGCCGAGCGCGGAACTCATCATTTTGCGACCAGTGAGACGGCCTTCGTCGCGAGGTCCACGACCGGCTGCGGGAAGATGCCCAACGCGATCGTCGCGACCACCCCGACGGTCAGCGCGATCGTGGCCGTCGCTCCCGGGATCGAGATGGTCGGCGCGTTCTCCGGCGGCTCGGCGAAGAACATCAGCACGACGATCCGCAGGTAGTAGAACGCGGCGATCGCCGACGCTAGCAACGCGATCACGACCAGCGGGCCGGCCGTGTGCCACGCCGCCCGAAACACGTAGAACTTCCCGATGAACCCGGACGTGAGCGGGATGCCCGCCATGGACAACAGCAGGATCGTCATCGTGATGGCCACCAGCGGGCTCTTGCGCG
>DASXJN010000187.1:0-6968 GCA_036497365.1 Jatrophihabitantaceae bacterium
CCGGCGTTCCGCGAAGTCGCGGAAAGCCTGCAGATTCGCCAGTGACACGTTGTTCTTCACCCGCCAGGCCCATTCCCGGCGGATGGACGAACCGAAGCCCAGCTCGAGCAGCGTGTTGAACGTGCCGTCCGCGTACTCGAGAACCGAGCCGAGCACGCGGTCGAGCTCGTCCGCGCTGACGGCGGCGAGCGGAATGCGGCCGGCCAGGTAGACGTCGCCCATGCTGTCGACTGCCCACGAGACACCGTAGGTGCGCACATTGCGCTGCAGCAGGAACTCGTAGACCGCCTCGCGGTTCTCGTCCGGCTTGCGCATGACGAAGGCCGGGGACGTCGCCGGCGTCATCGAGTCGACGCTGCACGACCTCGAGCTCGAGTACGAACGCGACGCACCCGACCGGTTCGTCGTCGCGCTCCCCGGCGAGAAGCGGCTCAAGACGGCGTGCTGGCTGGTGATCGGCGCACACGCCCTCGAGGTGCAGGCGTTCGTGATGCGGAGGCCGGACGAGAACCGCGAGGCGGTGTACGAGTTCCTGCTGCAGCGCAACGTGCGCACCTACGGCGTCTCGTGGGCCGTCGACAGCATGGGCGACGTCTACCTCGCCGGGCGCATCCCGCTCGCCGCCGTCAGCGCGGACGAACTCGACCGCGTGCTCGGGTCGGTCCTCGAGTACGCGGACGGCACGTTCAACACCCTGCTCGAACTGGGCTTCGGTTCGTCCATCCGCCGCGAATGGGCCTGGCGGGTCAAGAACAACGTCTCGCTGGCGAACCTGCAGGCCTTCCGCGGCTTCGCGGAACGCCCGGCCGACGACGCCGGCAACAAATAATTTCGCAACGCTTGCGTTTCGTATCTATGCTGTGCCAAAGTATCGACACGCAACCGTAGCGAATTAGGAAGAGACATGGACCCGAAGACCATCCACAACCGGCGCTGGGCGATCCTCGGCGTGCTCGTGATCTGCCTGCTGGTCGTGATCCTCGACAACACGATCCTCAACGTCGCGCTGAAGACGATCCAGGACGATCTGGACGCCTCGCAGAGCCAGATGCAATGGGCCGTCGACAGCTACGCGCTCGTGTTCGCCGGCCTGCTCATCACCTGGGGCGTGCTCGGCGACCGGCTCGGCCGCCGGAAGGTGCTGCTGTTCGGCATGCTCACCTTCGGCGCTACGAGCGCGCTGTGCTCGTTCGCGTCCTCGCCGCTGGAGCTCATCCTGTTCCGCGCACTGATGGGTATCGGTGCGGCGGCGGTGCAGCCACAGACCCTGTCCATCCTGCAGAACGTCTTCGAGCCGCACGAGCGAGGCAAGGCGATCGGCATCTGGGCCGGCGCATCCGGCCTCGCGATCGCGCTCGGCCCGATCACCGGCGGCCTGCTGCTGAAGTACTTCTGGTGGGGTTCGATCTTCCTGGTCAACGTGCCGATCGTCATCGCCGGCGTCGTCCTGATCATCTGGCTCGTGCCCGACTCGAAGGACCCGTCGCCGAGCCGCATCGACCCGCTCGGCGTGCTGCTGTCGATGATCGGTCTCGTCGCCCTGGTGTACGGCGTCATCGAGGGCGGCAACAGCAACGACTGGCTCGCCTGGAACACACTCGGCGCGATCGTGCTGGGCATCGCCCTACTCGCGGTGTTCGTCGTGCAGCAACGACGCACCTCGCACCCGACGATCGACATCTCGCTGTTCGCCAACCGGCACTTCTCGGCAGGCAGCGTAGCGATCGCTGTGACCTTCTTCTCGCTCACCGGCGCGACGTTCTACCTGGCGTACTTCCTGCAGGCGGTGCGCGGCTACACGCCACTGTCCGCGGGCGTTGCGCTGATCGCCGTCGCCGGCGCGGTGATGATCGCTGCACCGATGTCGGCGCGGCTGGCGAGCCGCTTCGGCGCGCGGATGGTCACCGGGGCGGGCATGACCATCTTCGGCGTCGACTTCTGCCTCTACGCGTTCAGCACGCAGACGATGCCGCAGTGGGTGATCGAGCTGATGATGTTCGGCATGGGACTGGGCATGGGCCTGACGATGTCGCCGGCGACCAACGCGATCATGGGCGCCGTCCCACGCGCCAAGGCCGGGGCCGGGTCGGCGGTGAACAACACCGTCCGCCAGGTGGCCAGCGCGCTCGGCGTCGCGATCCTCGGCTCTATCGTGGCTGTCGTGTTCCGCAACGACCTCGGCGCCGCAGCGCCGGCGAAGCTGGCGGCCGAGCTCGACCGACCGGCCGCGGTCGTGACGCAACTTCCGGCCGACCAGCAGGTGCGCCCGCTGGTGACCCGGACGGCCAGCCAGTCGATCGGCAACGCGCTCGAGCTCGTCGGGCAGGCCGCGACCGCGCTCGAGCAGCGCGCCGCGTCGCACCCCGCGTCGCCCCAGCAGGTCGAGCAGGCGCGCGCAGCGATCGGCACGTTCGTCGCACAGAGCAAGACGTCGTTCATGTCGGCCATGCGCATCACCTCGGTGTTCGCCGGCCTCGCTGTGCTGGTCGGTGCCGTTGTGGCGTTCACCTTCCTGCCCGGCCGCGAACGCGACGTCGAGGTGCTGTTCGAGCCGGTCGCGGAGACCGTCCCGGTATGAGTCTCGCGGCCAAGCGCGGGCCGGGCCGGCCGCGCAACGAGGCCACCGACGCGGCGATCCTCGCCGCGGCGGTGGCCGAGTTGAGCGAGCGCGGCTTCCTGGCGGCGTCGATGGAATCGATCGCCGCTCGCGCCGGAGTCGCAAAGACCACCGTGTACCGCCGCTGGCCGAGCATCGACGAACTGACGATCGCGGCGATAAGCACCTTTGAGCAGGCGCAGCTCGAGCCCCCGGACGGGTCGGTGCGCGACCAGCTGCTCTGGCTGCTCGAGGGCATGCGTGCCAAGTGGACCGACCCGCAGTACGCCGCGATGATGCGCCGTGTCGCCGCCGACGGCACCACGCAGCCGGAGATCTACCGCAAGTCGCGCGACCGCGTGATCGGGCCGGTCGTGCGCACGATGAACGCCGTCCTGCGACGCGGCATCGACGAGGGTGTCATCCGCGGCGGCGTCGAACTCGAGTGGATTCGGCAGATGCTCGTCTCGCCGATCATGGCCGCCACGCTGACGCTGAAAGAGCGCGTGACACGCGCGCAGGTCGAGCTGACGCTCGACACCGTGCTGGCCGGTCTGGCGCCTTCGGCAGAATGAGTGCGTGCCGACTCTGATCCTGCTCCGCCACGGCGAGAGCGACTGGAACAAGAAGAACCTGTTCACCGGCTGGGTCGACGTCGACCTTGCTGCGTCCGGTGAGGACGAAGCACGTCGCGGTGGTGAGCTGCTCCGCGACGCCGGAATTTCGCCCGACGTCGTGCATACGTCGTTGCTGCGCCGTGCGATCCGCACGGCGAACCTGACGCTCGACGTGATCGACCGGGCCTGGCTGCCGGTGCGCCGCTCGTGGCGTCTCAACGAACGGCACTACGGCGCGTTGCAGGGCAAGGACAAGTCCGAGGTGCGCGCGGAGTTCGGCGATGACCAGTTCATGCTCTGGCGTCGTTCCTACGACCAGCCGCCACCGCCGCTGGCCGACGACAACGAGTACAGCCAGGTGCGCGATCCGCGCTACGCGGATCTGCTCGAGGCGATCCCGCGCACCGAGTGCCTCAAGGACGTTGTGGTCCGGCTGCTGCCGTACTGGTACGACGCGATCGTCCCCGATCTGCGCACCGGACGGACCGTGCTGATCGCCGCACACGGCAACTCGCTGCGTGCGCTGATCAAGCACCTCGACAAGATGTCCGACGATGCGGTCGTCGCACTGAACGTGCCGACCGGCATCCCGCTGCGCTACGAGCTGGACGAGTCGACGTTGCTGCCGACCGGCCCGGGGGAGTACCTCGACCCGGCGGCCGCCGAGGCTGCCATCGCGAACGTGGCCAACCAGGGCAAGCGCTGACGATCAGCCGGGTCGCGTCCAGGTGAGCGAGTAGCGCCAGTACAACCGGCGCCGGTAGGTCACGCCCGGCACGATCCGCTTCGCGGTGCGACGGATCTCGCCGTAGCTCATGTCGGTGTCCGCGATCGGCGCCGGATGGTCGTAGAAGCCGTTGCGCCACGAGCGCCAGCGGTGCGGCACGATCGCGAGCGCCGACAGCGTCCGATCGAGCCGGTTGCCGTAGTCGCCGATACTCACCACGACCAACCGTCCGCCGGGACGGAGCAGGGCGGCCATCCTCGCCAGTGCGGCGGCGAAGTCCATGTGGTGGATCGCGGTGTTGCTCGACACCAGATCGAAGGAGGCATCGGGCAACTGCGCGGCGAGGAAGTCGGTCGGCAGCACGGTGACATTGGGCAGGTCGCGGGCGGCCTCCTGGGCAGCTTCGCCCCACGGATCGACCCCCACGACCTCGTCGCACCGAGCGGCGAGCAGCCGCAACAGCAACCCGTCGCCGCAACCGACGTCGAGTGCACGGTTGCAGGGCGTCGCGGCCAGGGCCAGCGGGTAATAGTGCGTGTTGTGGTTCCACCGGCCCGCCAGTTCGCCCGTTACGGGTGACACGGGCAGCTCACGGTCACGAACCTAGCCTCCGCTTCCGTACCATCGACTCGTGCTTGCCGCGGCGATCGTGCTCGGCGTGGTTGCCGTCCTCCTCGCCGGTGCTGCGCTGGTCGTCCTCGCCCGCCGCAATCCGGTCGAGCGGTCGCCGTCGCCGCGCCCCCGTCCGGTGTACTCGGCGGCGCAGCCGCTGTCGTCGCTGGTCGTCGAGGCGCTTGACCAGGGTGTGATCGTGCTCGACGCGGAGGACCGCGTGGTGCTGCTCAACCCGGCAGCGCGGGCGATGTCGCTCGTGGACGTCGACCGGCTCAGCTTCCCCGACCTCGCCGAACTGGCCGACCGGGCCCGCACGACCAGCACCCACCAGACCCGCACGATCGAGTTGCCCATCGGCCGGCTCGGCCGTGAGCCGATCGCGTTGTCCGTCGAAGCCGTGCCGCTGGTCGTCGAGGACCGCCGGGTGGGCGCGGTGGGCCTCCTGCTCACTGACATGAGCGAGCACCGCCGGCTAGAAGCGGTGCGCCGCGACTTCGTGGCCAACGTCTCGCACGAGCTCAAGACGCCGGTCGGCGCGCTGACCCTGCTCGCCGAGGCAGTGCAGGAGGCGGCCGACGATCCGGAGGCGGTCGCCCGGTTCTCCGGACGCATGCAGCACGAGAGCATTCGGCTCGCGCGGCTCGTCCAGGAACTGATGGAGCTGTCCCGCGTGCAGGGCGCCGACCCGATGCCGGGTGCTGCCGAGGTGCGGGTCGCGGACCTGCTGTCCGAGGCGGCCGACCGGGTGCGGCTGGCCGCCGAGCAGCGCGCCATCGTGGTCGACGTGCGCTGCCCCGGCGAAGAGATCGACATCCTCAAGGTGCGCGGCAACGAGGCCCAGTTGACCACCGCGATCGCCAACCTCATCGACAACGCGGTGGCCTACAGCCCGCCGGACACCAAGGTCACCGTGGCCGCGCTGGCCACCAGCGACAACCAGGCCCGCCCCACGATCGACATCTCGGTGTCGGACCAGGGGCTGGGGATCGCCGAGGCCGATCTGGACCGGATCTTCGAGCGGTTCTACCGGGTCGATCCGGCGCGCTCGCGGGCCACCGGCGGCACCGGGCTGGGCCTCGCGATCGTCAAGAACATCGTTACCAACCACCTTGGGACGGTTGCGGTGCAAAGCACAGTCGGTGAGGGCTCGACATTCACCATCCGGCTACCTCGCGTTCATACAGATGCGAGACAGTCCGGATTGAGCCGAGGAAATGTTCCTGTCTCGGCGTTGTCGAAGCCGGCGCAAGCCGGGGAAGGACGAGCATGACTCGAGTACTCGTCGTTGAGGACGAGGAGTCCTTCTCGGACGCCCTGTCGTACATGTTGCGGCGCGAGGGTTACGAGGTCGAGGTCGCCGAGACCGGACCCGACGCGCTGCACGTCTTCGACCGCAGCGGTGCCGATCTGGTGCTGCTCGACCTGATGCTGCCCGGGCTCTCCGGCACCGAGGTGTGCCGCGAGCTGCGCAACAGGTCGAAGGTCCCGATCATCATGGTCACCGCGCGTGACACCGAGGTCGACAAGGTCGTCGGCCTCGAACTCGGTGCGGACGACTACGTCACCAAGCCGTTCTCGTCGCGCGAGCTGGTGGCACGTGTGCGCGCCGTCCTACGTCGCGGCGGTGAGCCGGACGATCTGATCACCAGCACCATCGAGGCCGGCCCGGTGCGGATGGACGTGGAGCGGCACGTCGTCACCGTCGACGGGCATCTGGTGAGCCTGCCGCTCAAGGAGTTCGACCTGCTCGAGCTGTTGCTGCGCAACGCCGGTCGGGTGCTCACCCGTGGTCAGCTCATCGACCGGGTCTGGGGTTCGGACTACGTCGGTGACACGAAGACCCTCGACGTGCACGTGAAGCGGCTGCGCGCCAAGATCGAGCCCGATCCGGGTAACCCGAAGTACCTCGTCACCGTGCGCGGGTTGGGCTACAAGTTCGAGGTGTGATCCAAGACATCGGTGCGGCGCTCGACCGCCGGATTACTCGGCGCTCAACGCTGCGCGTAACCGCTCGGCAAACGACACGAGCGCGTCGAATACCGCTCGGTGCTTGGTGCTGACGTCATCCATCGGATCGGCGCCCAAGCGTTCTAGAGCGGCGTCCAGATAGGGAATCGAAGCGTCGTCTGTACGTGCCCTGGTTTCGTGCAGGGCGGCTTCAGCGCCCTCGCTCGCGAACATGACGACAGCGACCGCGAGTGGCGGTGCCGTCAGCGACCCGCGCGACTCGCGAAGCGCTTGGAGCAGCGGCGCGTCGACCTCGTCGCGACGAAAACGCAGGCTGAGCCAAGCGCCCATCACAGCTGGACGCCATCCTCGGTCGCCGAGCAGCCAAACGACGTCGGCAACCGTAGTTGTGCGGCCTACGGTCACGAGGTCATCCCAAACCTCGTCGCCGGTCCGTGACGCGTTC
>DASXJN010000188.1:0-5696 GCA_036497365.1 Jatrophihabitantaceae bacterium
GACCCGCGGGTCGACCTCGCCGCGATCTACCAGCCCGTGCGCACGGTGCTGCGCGGCGCCGTCGTGACTCAGTTCGTCTGAGTGGTCGCTGAATTGCTCAACTCTCCGAGTCGTCGGCCGATAGCATAGATACATGATGGATACCGTTGAGGCGCAAGCGACCGGACCGCAGAGTGCGGCCGATCGCGTCTACGAGTACGCCAAGGCGGGCATCCTCGGTCGCCGCTTCGCTCCGCACGACCTGCTGACCGAAGGCGACCTGGCTGCGGCTGTGGGCGTGTCGCGCACTCCGGTGCGCGAGGCGTTGCTGCGGTTGCAGGCCGACGGCCTGATCCGGCTGCTGCCGAAACGTGGCGCGCTGGTGCTGCCGGTGACGCCGGACGAGATGGCCGACGTGCTCGAGACCCGTCGCCTGATCGAGACGTTCGCGATCCGGAAGGCCATCGGTGCAGCCGGCCCGAGTCTGGTCTACCGGCTCGAGGACCACCTCGAGCGGATGCGGCAGGCAGCGCGCGCTCACGCGGCTCGCGACTACGCCGAGGCCGACCGCGATTTCCACGAAGAGATCGTCGCGGCGACCGGCAACGACATCCTCACCACGCTCTACCGTTCGCTGCGCGACCGGCAGCTGCGCATGGGCGTGGTGAACCTGCTCGACGAGGACACCGGCTCGGTCGATCCCGCCGGAGTCGCCCGCATGCGCGCCAACATCGCCGACCACGAGGCAATCAGACACGCCATCGCCGCACGGTCCGTCCGCGCCGGCGAAGCTGCCGTCGGCGCCCATCTGGAACGCGCCGAACAGCAGCTGCGCAGGCACTGACCAGTACGGCCCCGCTCGTCCACCCTCGAACTCGAAAGCCCCCGATGACCACGTTTGCCGCAGCGGCGACGCTGCGTAGCTCGGCCCGGCATCCCGCCGTGCGCGGATGGGCGCTCGCCGTTGCCGTGTACTTCCTCGCCGTGTTCCACCGCAGCTCGCTCGGCGTCGCCGCGCTGCTCGCCGAACACCGCTTCGGCATCGACGCCGGCCAACTCGGCGTGTTCGTGATGCTGCAGATCGGTGTCTACGCCGCGATGCAGATCCCGACCGGCGTGCTCGTCGACCGCTACGGGCCGCGCCGGTTGCTCGTCGTCGCGTCCGCGTTGATGGGCGCCGGTGAATTGTTGTTCGCGGTGGCGCCGTCATATGGGACCGCGCTCGTGGCCCGTGCGCTGCTCGGCTGCGGTGATGCGATGACCTTCATCAGCGTGCTGCGCTTCGTCGCCGTCCGGTTCAGCCCACGGCGGTACTCGTCGCTGATCGCGCTGACGTCGCTGATGGGCACCGTGGGGAACGTGCTCGCCACGCTGCCGCTCTCGCTCGTCCTCGACCGGTTCGGCTGGACGACGAGCTTCGCCGGCGCGGCCGCGCTGTCGCTCCTCGCTGCCATCGCGGTGTGGGCGTTGCTGGACGACCGCAGCGTGGCGCCGCCCAAGCTGCGCAACGCCGCCCAGGTGCGCCAGGGTCTGCGTGCGGTGACGAGCCGGGTGCGCGCGTCCTGGTCGTTGCCTGCCACCCGGATGGGCTTCTGGGTGCACTTCGCGAGCATGTCGACGGCGACTGCGTTCGGCGTGCTCTGGGGGCAGCCGTACCTCGTCAAGGGCGTCGGCCTGAGTACGAGTGCTGCCGGCACCGTGCTCATGTTCGGTGTGATCGCGTCCGCGGCGTTCTCGCCGTGGCTGGGGTGGTTCATCGGACGCCGCCCGAGCTGGCGCGTCGCCCTTGCACTCGTCGTGTGCGCAGTGACGGTCGCCGGCTGGTCGGTCGTCGTGTTCGTCCTCGGCGATGCGCCGTCGCGATGGTTCGTCGCAGCGCTCTACATCTTCACGATGCTCGGCGGCCCGGCCTCGCTGGTCGCGTTCGCCGTCGCGCGTGACTACAACCCGGCGCGCATCGTCGGCACCGCATCCGGTGTCGTGAACGTCGGCGGGTTCGTCGCCACCGTGGTCGTCGCGCTCGGCTTCGGCCAGACGCTCAACCTGCTCGGCGGCACGACCGCGCACAATCTGCGCTTCGCGTTGCTGGTGCCGGTCGTCGTGCAGATCTTCGGGTCGATCCGCGTCATCGTGTGGGACCGTCGCGTGCGCGCGCAGATCATCACGCGACAGCACGCGGGCGAGCACGTGCCGGTGCGCGTGCTGCGCCGCTACTGGTGGGACATACCGACACGAACCTCGGTGCCTGAGCCGGAAAAGCTTGCCAGCTAAGGCTAAACGTCGAGTGGAGGTCGGGAAATTGCCTCTTGCACACGACCAGATGACCCGGTAGAAATTGCATCACGCCAAACCGCAAGGAGCGGCGAGCACGAGCAAGAACCGAGCTTCAGTCGCCGGGGCAACCTGGTGGCACCGCGGGTGACGACGTGGGTCTCGGGGAGAGCGCGTGCAGGTTCGAAGCGTCAGTGTCGAGCCGACCGTGGGCCTCCTTCGACTCATACTCGAAGGAGGCCCACACCTTTTCTAGCAAGGTGTCACGCGCATCGCCGTCAGGCGCGCCGCAATCCTTCTTTCGTCGAGTGGCGCGTTTACGCGCTGAGTGGCGCCATATTTCGCGCCACTCAGCTAGCTATCGCGCCACTCAGCGACCGGTTTGCGCGGCGATGACGTTGCGATACCAGTTCGCCGAGTCCTTCACCGTGCGCGTACCGGTGGGGTAGTCGACCCGGACGATGCCGAAGCGCTTCGAATACCCGAAGGCCCACTCGAAGTTGTCGAGCAACGACCACACGAAGTAGCCGCGCACATCCGCGCCGGCCGAGATCGCATCGTGCACCGCGCGCAGGTGGGCGTCGATGTAACCGATGCGGTCGCCGTCGTGCACCGCGCCGTCGTCGCTCACGTGGTCGTCGAACGCTGCGCCGTTCTCGGTGATCACCAACGGCACGCCCGGGTAGTCGCGGTGCACCCGCACCAGCAACTCGGTCAGGCTGGCCGGTTCGATACGCCAGTTCATCGCCGTATAAGGACCGTCCTGCGGGACGGAGACCGCGAGGTCGGTGCCGGGGTACGCCGACGGCCCCGCCGTGCCCGTCGGGTCGTTCGACCAGCGGCCGCCGATCTGCGTACGCAGGTCGGGCGTGATGGCGGCGACCAGGGTCGGTGTGTAGTAGTTGATGCCGAGCTGGTCGAGCGGAGTGTTGATCAGCGCGGTGTCGCCGTCCTTGATGAACGACCAGTCGGTGATGTGCCGCAAGTCGTCGAGCACGTCGGCGGGGTATTGGCCGCGGACGATCGGATCGAGGAAGACGCGGTTGGCAAGACCGTCCACGTGGCGGGCGGCGTCGAGGTCCGCGGGCGAGTCGGACGCCGGCCGCACCTGGGCGAGGTTCAGCGTCACCGCGACCTGTGCTGACTGGGGCAGCACAGCGCGGAGCGCGGTCGAGCCGAGCCCGTGCGCCAGGTTGAGATGGTGCACCGCGGCGAGCGCGTCGGCAGAGTTCGTCCGGCCCGGGGCGTGCACGCCGGCTGCGTAGCCGAGGTAGGCCGAGCACCATGGCTCGTTGAGCGTGATGAAGTTGGGCACGCGGTCGCCGATCGCCTCGCCGACGACCGACGCGTACTCGGCGAACCGCTCGGCGGTGGCGCGATTGGTCCACCCGCCGTCGTCCTCGAGCGGCTGGGGGAGATCCCAGTGATAGAGGGTGGCCATCGGCACGATGCCGCGGCCGAGCAGCTCGTCGACCAGCCGGCGGTAGAAGTCCAGCCCGGCCTGGTTGACCGCGCCGGACCCGGTCGGCACGATCCGCGGCCAGGCCACCGAGAACCGGTACGCCTGCAGGCCCAGGTCGGCCATGATCGCGACGTCCTCGGGCATCCGGTGATAGTGGTCGCACGCGACGTCGCCGGTGTCGCCGCCCAGCACCTTTCCAGGTGTGTGGCTGAATGTGTCCCAGATGGACGGACCTCGCCCGTCCTCGGTGGCCGCGCCCTCGATCTGGTACGACGCGGTGGCCGTGCCCCAGACGAAGCCGGCCGGGAATCTCGGCAGCTCTGCCGCGAACCGGGCGGGGGTGGTGATGGTGTCGGTCATCCTTTGACAGCTCCTTGCATGATTCCGCCGACGATCTGTCTTCCGAGTATGGCGAACACGATCAAAACGGGCAGCGTGCCGTACAGCGTGCCCGCCATGATCACCGACTGCTGCGGGGCATACCCGCTCGCCAGGCTCTGGAACGAGACCTGCACCGTCGGGTTCTGAGAGTTGAGCGCGATGATCGGCCAGAAGAAGTCGTTCCAGCTCATCAAGAAGGTGAGCATGCCCAGCACGGCCATTGCCGGACGGGCCGCGGGAACGACGATCGACCGGAACACCTTGAACGAACCGGCGCCGTCGACGAAGGCGGCTTCGATCAGCTCGTCCGGCACCGCCGACGAGATGTACTGCCGCATGAAGAACACGCCGAACGCGGTGATCACCGTCGGCAGGATGACCGACTGGAGATGCCCGGCGAAGCCCCACTTCGCCATGAGCATGTAGAGCGGGATGATGCCCATCTGTTGCGGCACCATCATCGTGACGATGGTGAATGCGAGCAGAGCCGTGCGGCCGCGGAAGCGCAATTTCGCGAACGCGAAGCCGGCGAGCGTGCAGAACCCGACGGTCCCCAGCGTCACGCACGACGAGACGATCAGCGAATTGATCAGGCCGTGGTTGAGCGGAGCGAGTTTCAGCGCTTGACGCAGGTTGGTGAACAGCGATCCGTTCGGCAGGAACGGCGGCACCTTGGCCGCCATCTCGGCGTTCGTGTGCGACGCCATCACGACGGTGTAGTAGAGCGGGAAGATCGACACGAGGGTCACGACGCCGAGGCACAGGTAGGTGACCCAACTGGGTGACAGCGTGCCACGAGCACTACGTGTCGGTCGGGGTGTCGGTCGCGCGCGCCGCAAGCCGGACAGCACGGCGGTCATCGCGTGGCTCCCGCCGTCTTGCGCAGTCCACGGCGGTCGCGACGGCGCACCAGAGCCGTGTTCAGCGACACCGCCAGCAGGATGAACACGAACATGGTCCACGCCGTTGCCGAGGCGAGCCCGAGGTGGTCGTAGGTCCAGCCCTGCTGGTACATGAGCAGGCTGAGCGTCTGGTACTGGTTCGCCGTGCCGCCGTTCGGTGAGTGCGACGGGTCGTACAGGAACGGCTCGCCGAACAGCTGTGCCGCACCGATCGTCGACACGACGATGGTGAACAGGATCGTGGGTCGCAGCCCGGGCAGCGTCACGTGGAGGAACTGACGCCAGCGCGACGCGCCGTCGATCGCCGCCGCCTCGTAGAGCGCGGTGTCGATCGTCTGCATGCCCGCGAGGTAGATCAGCGCGTTGTAGCCCGTCCACCGCCAGGTGACGATGACGCTCACCGCGATCTGCGCCGCCCACTTGGAGTTCTGCCAGTCGATGCGCGGCAGGTGCAGCAGGTGAAGGAACCAGTTGACGAAGCCGTAGTCGTAGCCGAACAGCTCGATGAAGATCACCGTCGCCGCCGCCAGGCTGGTCGCGTACGGCATCAGCATCGCGACCCGGAAGAACGTCTTGCCACGCAACCGATAGTTGAGCAGGTGTGCGATGCCGAGCGCCAGGCACAGTTGCGGGACGGTCGAGATGATGCCGATGGTGATCGTGTTGCGGAATGCGTTCCAGAAGAACTCGTTGGTGAACAG
>DASXJN010000189.1:0-27390 GCA_036497365.1 Jatrophihabitantaceae bacterium
GCGACTATGCCACCAACGTCGCGCTGCGCCTGGCCAAGCCCGCCGGCAAACCCGCCCGCGAGGTGGCCGAGGCGCTTGCCGCCCGGCTGCGCGAGGCCGCCGGGATCGCCCGCGTCGATGTCGCCGGCCCCGGCTTCCTCAACATCACCCTGAGTGCCGGCACGCTCGGTGCGGTGGCCCAGCAGATCGTGACCCAGGGCGGCGAGTACGGGCGCAGCACGACATTGTCCGGTCGCAGAATCAACCTGGAGTTCGTGTCGGCGAACCCGAACGGGCCCGTGCATCTCGGCCACACCCGGTGGGCCGCGCTCGGCGACAGCCTGCGTCGGCTGCTCGAGGCCGCCGGCGCCGAGGTCACGGCCGAGCACTACGTGAACGACTTCGGCTCGCAGGTGCAGAAGTTCGGCCAGACGCTCTACGCACTGGCACACGGCAACCCGGTGCCCGAGGACGGCTACCAGGGCGACTATGTAGGCGATGTCGCGGCGCAGTTGGTCGACGCCGATCCGGGTCTGCTCGAGCTGTCCGGCGAGGAAGCGGTCGCGGCGTTCAGTGAGGCCGGCCGAGCGCAGATGCTCGAGCTGATCGAGAAGAGCCTCGAGCGGTTCCGCGTGCCGTTCGACGTCTGGTTCTCGGAGCGGACGATGCACGAGAGTGGCGAGGTCGACCGCGCCATCGACCGGCTCCGCGAGCAGGGCCACGTGTACGACTCCGACGGCGCGGTGTGGTTGCGCACCACCGACTTCGGCGACGACAAAGATCGTGTGCTCGTCCGGTCGAACGGCCAGAAGACCTACTTCGCCGCGGACGCCGCGTACTACCTCGACAAGCGCGGCCGCGGGTTCGACCGCTGCGTCTACATGCTCGGCGCGGATCATCACGGCTACGTCGGCCGACTGCGCACGATCGCGTACTGCGCCGGGGACGACGCGGAGCAGACCCTCGAGGTCCTCATCGGCCAGCTCGTGAAGCTCGTCCAGAACGGCCAGGAGCTGCGACTGTCCAAGCGGGCCGGCACGATCGTCACCCTCGACGACTTCATCGAGATGGTCGGTGTCGACGCCGGCCGGTACTCACTCGCGCGCTGGTCCGCGGACACGCCGCTGACCCTCGACATCGCCGAGGTCACGAAGAAGTCGAACGACAACCCGGTGTACTACGTGCAGTACGCGCATGCGCGCACCAGCAACGCAGCACGCAACGCGGCCGATGTCGGCATCGGGCTCGACGTGTTCCGTCCGGAGCTGCTCACCAGCCCGTTCGAGGCGGCGCTGCTGACGGCGTTGGGTGAGTTCCCGCGCGTCGTCGCCACCGCCGCCGAGCTGCGCGCACCGCACCGGGTCGCGCGCTATCTCGAGGATCTCGCCGCCGCGTACCACCGCTGGTACGACGAGTGCCGGATCATTCCGAGGGGCGACGACGAGATCACCGACGTGAACCGCACGCGTGCGTGGGTCAACGAAGCGACCCGGGTCGTGCTCGCGAACGGGCTCGATCTGCTCGGCGTGACCGCACCGGAGCGGATGTAGGCATGTCCAGGTCCGCCCATCCCGCCGGGCCACGGCACGCCGACGTACTGCCCGAGGCGCATCCGTCGACGATCCCGTCCGACCTGAACGCGCTCGATGCCACGATCTGGCCGGCGTCGGCCGAGCGACTCGGGGGACTGCTGCACCTGAGCGGACGCAGCGTGCCCGACCTGGCCGCCGAGCACGGCACACCGGCGTTGCTGCTGGACGAGGACGACCTGCGCGGACGAGCCCGTGCGTACCGCACCGCGTTCACCGACAGCGACATCTACTACGCCGGCAAGGCGTTCCTGTGCACAACGGTTGCCCGCTGGATCGCGGATGAAGGTCTCGGGCTCGACGTGTGCACGGGCGGCGAACTCGGCGTCGCGCTGGCGGCCGGCTTCCCGGCCGACCGCATCGCCGTGCACGGCAACAACAAGTCGCGCGCGGAGCTGCAGCGTGCGGTCGATGCCCGCGTCGGCCACGTCATCGTCGATTCGTTCGACGAGATCGAGCGGCTGGCACAGATTGCGGCTGACGCCGGTGTGCAGCAGCCCGTGCTCGTGCGGGTGACGGTCGGCGTCGAGGCGCACACGCACGAGTTCATCGCGACGGCGCACGAAGACCAGAAGTTCGGCTTCTCGCTGCGCGACGGTGTGGCCGAGCGGGCGGTTGCCGCCGTGCTCGACGCGCCGTCGTTGCACCTCGCCGGACTGCATTCGCACATCGGCTCGCAGATCTTCGAAACGGCCGGCTTCGAGGTGGCCGCGCACCGGGTGGTCGGGCTCGCGGCGACCATCCGTGACACGCACGGCATCGAGGTCGACGAGATCAACCTCGGCGGCGGTCTCGGCATCGCTTACGTCGCCGGCGACGATCCGGAAACGCCGAAGCAGACCGTCGATCGCCTCGTCGCGATCGTCGAGCGCGAGTGCGCCGCGGCGGGACTGCGCCGGCCGCGACTGTCGCTCGAGCCGGGGCGCGCGATCGTCGGCCCGAGCGCGATCACCGTGTACGAGGTCGGCACCGTCAAGCAGGTGCGCCTGGACGGTGGCGCGATGCGCACGTACGTGTCGATCGACGGCGGGATGAGCGACAACATCCGCACCGCGCTCTACGACGCGGAGTACACCTGCGCCATCGCGAACCGGGCCTCGAGCGCCGAGCCGATACTCGCGCGCATCGTCGGAAAGCACTGCGAGAGCGGCGACATCGTCGTCCGTGACACGTGGCTGCCGGCCGACGTTGCGGCAGGCGATCTGATCGCCGTCGCCGCAACCGGCGCGTACTGCCGAAGCATGGCGAGCAACTACAACCACGTGCCGCGGCCGCCGGTCGTCGCGATCCGCGACGGTCTCGCGTCGGTGATCGTCCGCCGCGAGACCGAGGACGACCTGCTGCGTCTCGACACCGGGATCGTCCGATGAGAATCGCGTTGCTGGGCTGCGGAACCGTGGGTTCCCAAGTCGTCCGGCTGCTGGACGAGCAGGCCGACGACCTGGCCGCCCGGGTCGGTGACCGGCTCGAACTCGCCGGCGTCGCCGTCCGCCGCCCGTCCAAGCACCCGGACCTGCCCGCCGAACTCGTCACGTCCGACGCCGATGCCCTCGTCACGCGCGACGACATCGACGTCGTCGTCGAAGTCGTCGGCGGCATCGAACCCGTGCGCAGCCTGCTGCTCGCCGCACTCGCCGGCGGCAAGAGCGTCGTCAGCGCGAACAAGGCGCTGCTCGCCGAGGACGGTGCAACGCTGCACGACGCGGCGGCCAAGGCCGGTGTCGACCTCTACTACGAAGCCGCGGTCGCCGGCGCGATTCCGCTGCTGCGTCCGCTGCGTGAGTCGTTGGCCGGCGACCGCATCACCCGGGTGATGGGCATCGTCAACGGCACGACGAACTTCATCCTGTCGCGGATGGACGTCACGGGCGCCGGCTTCGACGAGGCGCTCGCCGAGGCAACCTCGCTCGGCTACGCCGAAGCAGATCCGACCGCCGATGTCGACGGATTCGACGCCGCAGCGAAGGCCGCGATCCTTGCCGGCCTCGCCTTCCACACCCGCGTCACCGCATCGGACGTGCACCGCGAAGGCATCGGCGAAGTGACCGCCGCCGACATGGCCAGTGCGAACGCGATGAACTGCACGATCAAGCTGCTCGCCATCTGCGAGCGCACCGTGTCCGACGGTGCCGAGTCGGTCGCGGTGCGCGTGCACCCGGCGATGATTCCGCGCGCGCATCCGCTGGCCGGCGTGGGAGACGCGTTCAACGCCGTCTTCGTCGAGGCCGACGCGGCCGGCTCACTGATGTTCTACGGACGCGGTGCGGGTGGTGCTCCGACCGCGAGCGCGGTACTCGGCGATCTCGTCGCCGTCGCGCGCAACCGCATCAACGGCGGACGCGGTGCGGGTGAGAGCGCGTATGCAGAATTGCCGATTCTGCCGATGGGCGAGGTCACCACGCGCTACCACGTGGCCCTCGACGTCGCCGATCAGCCGGGCGTGCTCGCGTCGGTGGCCGGCGCGTTCGCCGAGCACGGTGTGAGCATCCAGACCGTCCGCCAAGAAGGACGAGGCGATGCCGCCACCCTCGTGATCGTCACGCACTCCGCGACCGACGCCGCGCTGGGGCAGACAGTCCGCGCGCTACAGGCGATGGACTTCATCCGCGCAGCGAGCGTCATGCGGGTCGAGGGAATGTCGGCGGACTGATGACGACCAGCTACCGTCCGTGGCCCGGCCTGATCGACGTCTACCGCGACCGGCTCCCGGTCACCGCTGACACCCCGAACGTCACGCTCTGTGAGGGCGGCACGCCGCTCGTCCCTGCTCGCGAGTTGTCGCGGCGCACGGGGTGCGAGGTGTACCTGAAGGTCGAGGGCGCCAACCCGACCGGTTCGTTCAAGGATCGCGGCATGACGGTCGCGATCTCCAAGGCGGCCGAAGAAGGCGCCAAGGCGGTGATCTGCGCGTCTACGGGCAACACGTCGGCGAGTGCTGCCGCCTATGCAGTGCGCGCCGGCATGACCTGTGCCGTGCTCGTGCCTCAGGGCAAGATCGCGCTCGGCAAGATGGCGCAAGCGCTCGTGCACGGCGCGAAGCTGCTCCAGGTCGACGGCAACTTCGACGACTGCCTCGAACTGGCCCGCAAGCTCGCCGTCGACTATCCGGTCGCCCTGGTCAACTCGGTCAACCCGTTCCGCATCGAAGGCCAGAAGACCGCCGCGTTCGAGATCTGCGACGTGCTCGGTCGCGCCCCTGACGTGCACTGCATCCCGGTCGGCAACGCCGGCAACATCACCGCGTACTGGAGGGGCTATCGCGAGTACGCCGAGGACGGCATCGTCCCGAGCGCACCGCGGATGTTCGGCTTCCAGGCCGCGGGTGCCGCGCCGATCGTGAACGGCGCGCCGGTCGCGGCTCCGATGACCATCGCGACAGCCATCCGCATCGGCAACCCGGCCTCGTGGACCTTCGCCGAACAGGCTCGGGACGACTCCGGCGGGCTGATCGACGCGGTGACCGACAAGCAGATTCTCGAGGCCTACCGCATCGTGGCCCGAAGTGAGGCGGTGTTCGTCGAACCGGCATCTGCGGCCAGCGTCGCGGGTCTGCTGATGACCGCCGCGGACGGTCGGCTGCCGGTCGGCTCGACGGTCGTCTGCACCGTCACCGGCAATGGTCTGAAGGATCCGGAGTGGGCCATCGCCGGCGCGCCGAAGCCGATCACGGTTCCGGTCGACGGGCACGCCGCCGCCGTCTGCCTCGGCCTAGCTTGATTTGGTATCGACTGACCAGATTTCCATGATCGAATTGGTGACCCGATACCAAATCAAGAGGGGGGAGGGGGGATGAGCGGGGTGTTCCGCGGCGGACCGGTGCACGTGCGCGTGCCCGCTACGAGCGCGAACCTCGGGCCGGGCTACGACACGCTCGGCCTCGCCCTGTCCTGGTACGACGACGTGGTCGCCCGGATCGCCGACGACGGCCTCGTCATCGACATTGCGGGGGAGGGCGAGAGCGTGGCGCGCGACGAGACGCACCTCGTGGTGCGTGCCATGCGCTCGACCTTCGACCGCCTCGGGTCACGGCCACCCGGGCTCGAACTGTCGTGTGCCAATCGGATCCCGCACGGCCGCGGGCTCGGCTCGTCCGCGGCCGCGATCGTGTCCGGCGTGGCGCTTGCTCGCGCGCTCGTCGTGGGCGGTGACGATCGGCTGCCCGACGACGAGGCGTTCGCACTCGCCGCCGAACTCGAGGGGCACCCCGACAACGTCGCGGCGTGCTGGTACGGCGGGCTCACCGTGGCCTGGACGGACGGCGGCACCGCTCGCGCCGCGCGCACCGAGGTGCGCGCCGACATTCATCCGGTCGCGCTCGTCCCGCCTTTCGAGTCGTCCACCGCCGCGGCCCGCGGCGTGCTGCCGGCCGTCGTGCCCCATGCCGACGCGGCGTTCACCGGAGCCCGCACGGCCCTGCTCGTGTCCGTGCTGTCCGGCGCCGGGCCGCTCGACGCGCTGCTCGCCGCCACCGCGGATCGGTTGCACCAGACCTACCGGGCCGCCTCGATGCCGTTGACCTCGGGTTTGGTCGAGGACCTGCGTGCGCAGGGTCTCCCCGCGGTGATATCCGGCGCCGGACCGACCGTCCTCGTCCTGGCTCGAGATCATGTCGAGGTCGAGCAGATCGCGGCTGCCGTGCCTGCCGGGTGGCGGTGCGAAGCCCTGCTCGTCGACTCGGCGGGCGCCCATCTCGTGCCTGCGCCGCGCTCCGACGGTGCTGCCGAATTGTGACCAAAGTGGAATAAGGACCAGGGGGTTACTGTTGCTGCTGATGTGTGGAGCGTCTACGCTTCCACCAGCAGTCCAGCGCCGGACGACCGCAAAACCAGCGTCGGCAAGCGCTCCCTCCCCTCGGCTTCAGCGCCTACGCAGGTGCGCCGACGACAGGGACAGGACTGAGCTACTGAGCCAGGCGAAGCTCCCAGCCCCGCGGAACCAGTAGCGCGACAAGACTTCCCCTGACGTCCAACCCGGGGGAACCGGAACGAGCCTCTTTCGGGCCCGTTCCTAGTACCGGCCCGTCGCGTGCCGACCATGCGACCGGCCACTTCGGAAGGATCCGACACCACAGTGACCGACATCCAAGAGCAGGCTCCTGCCGCAACGACGGACGGAACTGCCGCCCCAGCCCGCGCCAAGCGCGCCTCCTTGAGCACCATGCTCCTGCCCGAGCTGCAGCAGCTCGCCAGCGGAATGGGGATCAGCACCGCCAAGCTCAAGAAGAGCGACCTCGTCGCCGCGATCAAGGCCGCGCAGGCCGGTGGCGCAGCGACGAAGCCGGCAAAGGCCGACGGTAAATCCGGCGCCAAGTCCGGCGCCAAGTCCGGCGCCAAGGCCGCGAAGTCCGACGTCAAGGCCGATGTGAAACCCGACCTCACGTCCGACGCGAACAAGGCCGCCGACAAGGCGACCGACACGTCCCCCGCCAAGAAGACTGCCAGGCCGGCCCGTGAGACAGCGCGCGCTGACCAGGACGCCGCGGCGCAGGACGGCCATTCCGACCGGCAGCCGAGCGGCTCCAGCACCCAGAACAATCAGAACCAGAACGCTCAGAACAACCAGTCGAACTCGAGCCAGCAGAACACCCAGTCCGGCAGCCGCGACGACGACTACGAGAGCAACCGCAGCCGGCGCGGTCGTCGCTACCGCGACCGCCGCACCCGCAACCGGACCACCGACGCCCGTCCCGTCGGCAACGACATCGAGCCGACCCTCACCGAGGACGATGTTCTCGTCCCGGTTGCCGGCATCCTCGACGCGATCGAGGAGAAGAACACCTGGTTCGTTCGCACCGAGGGCTACTACGCGAGCTCGGACGACGTCTACGTCGCCAGCTCGTACGTGCGCAAGTACAACCTGCGCCGTGGCGACGCCGTCACCGGTGCGATCCGCCAGCCGCGCGACGGCGAACGCCGCGAGAAGTACAACCCGCTGGTGCGTCTCGACTCGGTGAACGGCAAGAACCCGGACGAGATGCGTAGTCGCATCGAGTTCACCAAGCTCACCCCGCTCTACCCGCAGGAGCGGCTGCGTCTCGAGACCGAGCCGCACATTCTCACCACGCGGGTCATCGATCTGGTGATGCCGATCGGCAAGGGCCAGCGTGCGCTGATCGTTTCGCCGCCGAAGGCCGGCAAGACGATGGTGCTCCAGGCCATCGCCAACGCCATCGCGACGAACAACCCCGAGTGCCACCTCATGGTCGTCCTGGTCGACGAGCGGCCGGAAGAGGTCACCGACATGCAACGGTCGGTGAAGGGCGAGGTCATCGCCTCGACCTTCGACCGCCGACCGAGCGACCACACCTCGGTCGCCGAGCTGTCGATCGAGCGGGCCAAGCGGCTCGTCGAGATGGGCCATGACGTTGTCGTGCTGCTCGACTCGATCACCCGGCTGGGCCGCGCGTACAACCTCGCCGCACCGGCGAGTGGGCGCATTCTCTCCGGCGGTGTCGACTCGACTGCGCTGTATCCGCCGAAGCGGTTCCTCGGCGCTGCCCGCAACATCGAGAACGGCGGGTCGCTGACGATCCTCGCGACGGCGCTGGTCGAGACCGGGTCAGCCGGTGACACCGTGATCTTCGAGGAGTTCAAGGGCACCGGCAACGCCGAGTTGCGTCTTGATCGCAAGATCGCCGACAAACGCGTGTTCCCGGCCGTCGATGTCGATCAGTCGTCGACGCGTAAGGAAGAGATCCTGCTCAGCCCGGACGAGCTCGCCGTGACGATCAAGCTGCGCCGCGTGTTGCACTCGCTCGAGCCGCAGCAGGCGATCGACCTGCTGCTCGACCGGCTGCGCAAGACGCGGACGAACATCGAATTCCTGATGCAGATCGCGAAGACCGCGCCCGGCCAGGAGTGACCGAGGTTCCCGGCCTGGCCGGACTGCTTTCCGACGAGAGCTGGCCGTACGCGTCGTCGTTGCCGCAGGGTGACGACGATCCGGGCCGCTTCCATGCGCTGTTCGGACGCGATTCGCTGATCACCGCGTTGCAGGTGCTGCCGGCGCGTCCTGACGTAGCGCGTGCGACGTTGCGTGCCCTGGCGAACCTGCAAGGCCGACGGGTCGACCCGGGCACCCTCGAAGCGCCCGGCAAGATCGGCCACGAGTTCCGGCCAGACCCACCCGAGACGTTCGTGGGCTGGCCGGCAGGGGATTTTCGCTACTACGCGACCGCCGATGCGACGTCCTGGTTCCTGGTCGTCCTTGCCGCGGCCGACGACAAGGAACTCGCCGACGAACTCGAGCCACACTGGCGCGCGGCTGCCGAATGGCTGCGCGCCGAACTCCACGCCGGCGACGGCTTCGTGCGGTACACGCAGGGCACGCTCGGCGGCTTGAGCCACCAGGGTTGGCGCGACGCGATCGACCCGGTCACGGACGGCAACGGCGGCGGGACGCTTCGTCCGGACGGCAGCCGTCCGGAGCCACCGCTGGCCGACTGCGATTCGCAGGCCGTTGCGGTGGCTGCGCTTCGGGCAGCCGCACGGCTCACCGGTGAACCGGAGTGGCAGCACCGCAGTGACGTACTGCGTGCACGCATCACCGAGACGTTCCTTCCGGACATCGTCATGGTCGATGCCGCCGGACCGGTCACCGGCGCCGGATCGCAACTCGGCTGGCTGCTCTGGTGCGATGCGCTCGAACCCGACGCGGTGTCTGCGGTCGCCGATCGGCTGTGCGCTCCGGACGTCTACACGGGCTACGGCTTGCGCACGCTGTCGTCCGACAGCCCGGTCTTCACCGAAGAGGGCTATCACCGCGGATCGGTGTGGCCGTTCGACAGCTGGCTGGGCTGGGGCGGCCTGCGCGCCGCCGGACGGAGCGACGAGGCCGAAGGCCTGCGCCGCGGCCTGCTCGCCGCGATCGACGAACTCGGTGGCTATCCCGAACTGTTTGCCGTGTCTCGAGAAGGACAGGTCCGCCGCATCCCGGCGGCCAACCGCGTGCAGGCGTGGACGGTCGGCGCGCGTTGGGCGCTCGCCAACGAATGGGACGGACGCGCCTGACCGGCGCTCAGCATCCGCCTCGAGAACAAGTGGTAGCGCTGGCCGTCGTCGGCGATCCAGCTGTCCCAGATCCACTGGACCGCTAGCCGTAGCACGTCACGGCCGCTGCTCGGCTGCGAGGTCGAGCAGCTCCCGCGCCACGTCGCCGACGAGCGCGCGCGCCTTCCGTACCCCGGTGGGCAGCGTCGGTTGCACCAAGGTCGGCGGCACGTCGACGAACTTGCCGTTGCGTCGCGTGATGCGAACGGTCATCGTCGTCCCGCGCACGTGCGTCACATCGATGTCGGCGATGTCGCGCCACTCGACGAGCTCTTCGCTGAACACGCCGCGCACCCAGATGCCCTCGTCATCGGCGACCATCTGGTACCGGACAGCGAGGCCGGCGGTCGCCAGTGCGGCGACGGCCAGCAACACGGTCAGCACGAGCGGACCGAGACTGAGCGAGGCGTAGATGTCGAGCGCGAGCAGTGCGGTGGCGAACACGATGAGCGCGGCGGGCTGCCAACTCGGAATCCGCCACGTCTGCGGCAGCGTCTGCGGCTGCGGCACAGGGGCGCTCGACTCCATGCGCTCAGAGGGTAGTGCTGCCACCCCGGCGGCCTCGGTGATCTGCCGCGGGGGGTCGGCTACGTTGCTGCAATGAGCGCCACGACGAGCCGCATCGGCGCCGCCCTCGTCGGCACCGGCACGGTGTTGATCGTGCTGGCGCTGACGGCGTTCCCGTGGTTCCACGTGACGCAGAGTGCTGGCTTCTTCCCGTCGTTCTTCGGGCGTACGACCAGCCCGCACTTCACCGACGTGCACTCCGCGATCGACAACTTCCGTAGCTATCTCGAGCAGCAGAAGGTCGCGCAGTACTTCTCCTTCAGCGCGGCGGCGAGTTACTTCTCGTGGCTGGGTTGGGGCCTGCTCGCCGTCGCCGCGGTGATGGGTGCCGTCGCCGTGTCGCCGGTGGGCGACCACTACTGGACGCCGCGCTGGCTCGCGGCGGTGACGGCCTTCGCCGGTGGCGCGCTGACCGTGACCGCTCTCGATCTCGTGAGTGTCGCGGGGCACCCGCCGCCCGATGCACAACCGCCGTCGTACGGGCAGTTCGTGTCAGAAGCCGGTATTGCACCGTGGGTCGCAGTTGCCGGGTACACCCTGATTCTTGCCGGTTCGTTCGTTCCGCACCCGGTCGATAGCGCCCGATGAGAGACGGTATAGATACACCACGCATCCACGTTTGGGCTCGGTGCGCGCGAAATAACGAATAGGTATCTGTCGTGCCCAGGTCGTTCCCTGGACGGAACCTGCGTGACATCTTGACGATGACCTGTAAGGGCTTTCGGTTCTTCAGAAGGGACTGCGCATGCGTTTCAGAAGCGCGGCAATCGCCACGGTCGTGTTGGCCGTGGGCGCCTCGTCGCTCGTGGCGTGCTCGTCATCGGGAGGTGGCGGCGGCAGCAGCAGCACCGGCCCCATCACCGTGGTGACCGGTAAGGACAACAGCAACGTCTGGCCACACCTCGTCTCGGAGTGGAACAGTGCCCACCCGAATGAGAAGGTCACGCTGAAGCAGCAGTCGGACCAAGCCGACCAGCAACTGTCCGACCTCGAGCAGCACTTCCAGTCGAAGGACTCCGGATATGACGTCGTCACCGTCGACGTCGTCTGGTCCGCCGAGTTCGCCGCGAAGGGCTGGCTCGTCCCGCTCACCGGCAAGAACTCGATCGACACCAAGCCACTGTTGCCCGCGACCGTCACCGCGGCCACGTACAACCACACGCTGTACGCCGCGCCCTACGCGTCCGACGGTGGCCTGCTGTACTACCGCAAGGACCTCGTCTCGACTCCGCCGACCACGTGGACCGAGATGATCAACGACTGCAAGGGCAAGACGGCCAACACGATCACCGGATCGAAGCCGGGCTGCTACGCGGGTCAGTTCGCGAAGTACGAGGGCCTGACGGTGAACGCGGCCGAGGCCATCAACGCCGCCGGTGGCGAGATCGTCAAGGCGGACGGCAAGACGCCGGACGTCAACACCGCGAAGGCGGCGGCCGGACTGAACTTCCTGGTCAACGGCTTCAAGCAGGGCTACATCCCCAAGGAGGCCATCGGCTTCCAGGAGACCCAGAGCCTGAACGCGTTCGAGGCGGGCAAGCTCGTCTTCATGCGCAACTGGCCGTACGCCGACGCAATCCTGTCGGCCAAGCCGTCCAAGGTCATCGGCAAGTTCGGCATCGCGCCGCTTCCGGGCCCGAACGGTCATGGTGCGTCGAGCCTCGGTGGCCACAGCCTGGCTGTCAGCACGTACTCCGACCACCAGGCGACCGCTCTCGCGTTCGTCAAGTGGATGGAGCAGCCGGCGCAGCAGAAGTGGGACCTCACCCAGGGCACCCTGGCACCGGTCATCACCTCGCTGTACAGCGAGCAGGATCTGGTCAAGAAGTTCCCGTACCTGCCGACGCTGCTCAAGTCGATCCAGACTGCGGTGCCGCGACCGGTTACGCCGTTCTACCCCGCGGTGACCGAGGCCATCGAGACCAACGTCTACGCAGCATTGCAAGGCCAGAAGTCAACGCAGACAGCTTTGGCCGATATCCAAAAGGCGATCCAGACCGCGTCGCAGTAAGGGCGCGTACGGACTGATCGCAGATTGACACGCCCTGGCGGGGCCGCATCAAGGTATTGAGCGGCCCCGCCAGTCGTGGCACGGTAGGCAAATCGGCGCAATCCTCTTGCCAGGGAGGTTCCCATGACCGTTGCTGGACCGGTCGAGGAAGCTGAGATCGAACAGAAGCAACCAACCGGCAGTGGACGGCGCCGGCGCAAGAAGATCAGTACCGGCGAGGGCCGACTGGCTTTCGGGCTGATCGCTCCGACCATCGCATTGCTCGCCCTGGTGGTCGGGTATCCGATCGTCAAGGCGATCTACCAATCCTTTCTGACCGACCAGGGCCTCGACAAGGCCACCGGGTTCTTCAACGCCGGCAACAAGTGGAACGGCGTCACGAACTACAAGTACTGGTTGCTCGAGCAGTGCCCCACCGCGAGCGGCGGGACCACGTCGTGCCCAGCGGGCACCCTGGGATCCCAGTTCTGGGGCTCGGTCCAGGTGACGCTGCTCTTCGCCTTCATCACGGTTCTCTTCGAGACGCTCATCGGCTTGGGCTTCGCGATGATGATGAACCGTGCGTTCCGCGGCCGCGGCATCGTCCGCGCTGTCATCCTTATTCCGTGGGCAATCCCGACCGCGGTGACCGCGAAGCTCTGGTCGGTCGTCTATGACCCGCAGGGCATCCTCAACCACCTGCTCGGGGCGCACATCCAATGGACTTCGGCCGAATGGCCGGCACGGTGGGCGATCATCATCGCCGACACGTGGAAGACGACACCGTTCATTGCGTTGCTGATCCTCGCCGGTCTGCAAGGCATCAGCGCCGACCTCTACGAGTCGGCCAAGATCGACGGTGCGAACGCCTGGCAACGGTTCGTGCGAATAACCCTGCCCCTGGTCAAACCGGCGCTCGCGGTCGCGGTGATCTTCCGCGCCCTCGACGCGCTGCGCATGTACGACCTGCCGCAAATCCTCACCGGCGGCGCGAACGGGACGACGACGATGTCGATCCTCGTGGTCAAGCAGTTGCTGGGTACTAAGACGAACTCCGCCTCGGCGCTGTCGACCATCACGTTCATCATCATCTTCGCGATCTCGCTGCTGCTGGTGCGGCTGTTCAACGCGAACATTGTCGGAGCCCAGAGGCCGACGAAGGAGGCGAAGTAGTCATGGCGACAGCTCTTCAGGACGCGCCTTCGCCGTCGGCCGCATCGTCGAACTCGAACGTCGCCGCTCCCAAGCGGCCGTTCAAGTGGGGCAATGTTGCCACCGGCGGCGTGCTCGTCGTCATCGTGCTGTGGTGCCTGTTGCCGTTCTACTGGATGGTCGTCATGGCCTTCCGCGACAACAACTACACCTACGACAACACGTTCTGGTTCGCGCACCTGACGTGGAGCAACTTCAGCTACGCGTTCAACACCACCAACAATCAGTTCGGACGCTCACTCGTCAACAGTCTGATCATCGGCACCTGCGTCACGGTGCTGGCGATGATCATCGGTGTGTTCGCCGGCTACGCGCTGGCCCGGTTGGCGTTCCGCGGGAAGGGCTTCGTGCTCGCTGCGATCCTCGCGGCCTCGATGTTCCCGGGCGTGGCGATCCTGACCCCGATCTTCCAGCTGTTCACCAACTTCGGTTGGCTGGGCACCTACCAGGGTCTGATCCTTCCGCAGATCTCGTTCTCGCTGCCGCTGGCGGTGTACACGCTCACGAGCTTCTTCGCGGACATGCCGTGGGAGCTCGAACAGGCGGCCCGGGTTGATGGAGCTACTCCGTTCCAGGCATTCCGGCTGGTGATCCTGCCGCTCGCCGCGCCCGCCATGTTCACCGTCTCGATCCTGGTGTTCCTGGCATCGTGGAACGAGTATTTGCTCTCCAGCGTGCTGTCGAACGGAAACACGAATGTGCAGCCCAGCACGGTGGCCATCGCCAACTTCACCGCCGGACCGCACATCGTCGCCAACACCCAGACGATGGCGGCCGGGTTGGTGGTCACGATTCCGTTGGTGATCGTGGTGCTGATGTTCCAGCGCCGGATCGTCAGCGGGCTGACCGCCGGTGGCGTGAAGGGCTGAGCTCGGCGCACGCGGGCCCCGGGAATTCCTGGGGCCTGCGTCGCGTTGTGCGGTAGTTCGTAGCGGTTTTGGCTCGTCCGGCTCGGGCTGGCACACTGGAACCGCACACCGCCCGGCTCCGGTTCACGTCCAGCCAGATTTCTCGGCAGGACGACCCGGCGGCCACAACGCAAGGGATCCCAACAGTGAAGAACGACATCCACCCGAACTACGTGGTCACGCAGGTCACCTGTTCCTGCGGCAACACGTTCACCACGCGCAGCACGGCCAAGTCCGGTCAGCTGCACGCCGAGGTCTGCTCGGCCTGCCACCCGTTCTACACGGGCAAGCAGAAGATCATGGACGTCGGCGGCCGCGTCGACAAGTTCGAGAAGCGCTACGGCAAGCGCGTTCGCCCGAACTCGTAACCACTTCGACGACGCCTGCCCTTCGGGCAGGCGTCGTTTTCTTGTCCGGAGGACGTTGTGACTGAGGGAAGGCTCCCGGAACTTCTCGCGGAGTACGCCGAGGTCGAGAAGGCGCTCGCAGATCCGGCGGTGCACGCCGACCAGACCCAGGCGCGCAAGCTGGGCCGCCGCTACGCGGCGCTCGCGCCGGTCGTCGCCGTTGCGAACGACCTGGCGGCCGCGCGGGACGACCGCAGCGCCGCCCACGAGTTGGCCGCCGAGGATTCCGCGTTCGCCGCCGAGGCCGAGGCGTTGACCGTCCGGATCGTCGAACTCGAGAACCGGCTGCGCGAACTGCTACTGCCCAAGGACCCGAACGACGGCAAGGACGTCATCCTCGAGGTCAAGGCCGGGGAGGGCGGCGATGAGTCCGCGCTGTTCGCCGGCGACCTGCTGCGGATGTATCTGCGCTTCGCCGAACGGCAGGGTTGGACGACCGAGGTGCTCGACAACGAGCAGACCGACCTCGGCGGCACGAAGTCGGCGACCATCGCCGTCCGTGCGCGCAAGGCCGAGGACGCGCCGTGGGCACGCCTGAAGTACGAGGGCGGCGTGCATCGGGTCCAGCGGGTGCCGGCTACCGAGTCGCAGGGCCGCATCCACACGTCCGCGGCGGGGGTGCTCGTCATGGCGGAGGCCGAGGACGTCGAGGTCGAGATCGACCCGAACGACCTGCGCATCGACGTGTTCCGCTCGTCCGGGCCCGGTGGCCAGAGCGTCAACACCACCGACTCCGCCGTTCGCATCACGCACCTCCCGACCGGCACCGTCGTCTCGATGCAGAACGAGAAGAGCCAGTTGCAGAATCGCGAGGCCGGGCTGCGCGTGCTGCGTGCCCGCCTGCTGCAGGCTGCGCAGGACGAGGCCGACGCCGCCGCGGCCGACGCCCGGCGCTCGCAGGTGCGCACCGTCGACCGTTCGGAGCGCGTGCGCACGTACAACTTCCCCGAGAACCGGATCAGCGACCATCGTGTCGGTTTCAAGGCCTACAACCTTGACCAGGTGCTCGACGGCGCATTGGACGACGTGATCGAGGCGCTCACCCGCGCCGATGTCGAAGCTGCGCTGGCCGGCACCAGCAGCTGATGAAACTCGACTTTGCCCCGCCAATGCGCGCGGAGACGGTTCGTCCACACACATTGGCGGGGCAAAGTTGAATGCCCTGGCCGAGGCGACCGGTCGACTCGCCGCGGCCGGCGTGACGACACCGCGCGTGGACGCCGAACTGCTGCTCGCGCACGTGCTCGGGATACCGAGGTCGCGGCTGCTCTCGGCCCGACCCTCCGACGAGCAACGGAGCGCGTTCGCCGAACTGATCGCCCGCCGGGCGGCACGGGTGCCGTTGCAGCACCTGACCGGCACCGCGCCTTTCCGGCACCTGGAACTCCGGGTCGGGCCCGGCGTGTTCGTGCCGCGCCCGGAGACCGAGTTGCTCGTCGACGCCGTCCTCGCGGACGAGCCGCAGGTTGTCGTCGATCTGTGTGCCGGCACCGGCGCGCTGGCCCTCGCGATCGCCCAGGAAGCGCCCGGAACGACCTGCTACGCGGTGGAAAGGTCGCCGGACGCCCTGGACTGGCTGCGCCGCAACGCGGCCGGCACGGACGTGGTCGTCGTGGCGGCAGACGTTCGCGAGCCGGGGCTGCTCGCCGAGCTGGCCGGCCGGGCCGATGCGGTCGTGAGCAATCCGCCCTACGTGCCGCGAACGACAGCGCTCGATCCCGAGGTCCGAGCCGACCCCGACGAGGCGGTATTCGGCGGAACGGACGGCCTGGCTGTCATCCCGTCGGTGATAGCCCGCGCCGCGGACCTGTTGCGTCCGAACGGCCTGTTCGTCATGGAGCACGACGACACCCAGGGCCGATCCGTGCCCGACCTGCTCGAGCGGGACGGCCGCTGGACGGCCACCGCGGACCACGACGATCTGACCGGAAGGCCCCGGTTCGTCACCGCACGTCGTTGCGGTGACCACAGGTGACTGAGGCAGGATGTCGGGCGTGGCACTGTTCTACGACTGCAACGACCCGTCGGTGCGCAGTGCCGCGCTGTCCTCTGCCGCGCACTGCGTTGCGTCCGGCCAACTGGTGGTGCTGCCGACCGACACCGTCTACGGCATCGGCGCCGATGCCTTCGACCCGACGGCCGTCGCCGACCTGCTCGCGGCGAAGGGCCGTGGCCGCGACATGCCGGTTCCGGTGCTCGTCGGTTCATGGCACACCATCGAGGGCCTGGTGAACGTGGTCGCCTCACGCACCTG
The DNA here is from genome assembly GCA_036497365.1 of Jatrophihabitantaceae bacterium. GTDB lineage: Bacteria > Actinomycetota > Actinomycetes > Mycobacteriales > Jatrophihabitantaceae > RYN-133. The sequence goes on from DASXJN010000189.1 coordinate 16,955, forward strand.
GGACCTCATCGAGGCCTTCTGGCCGGGCGGCCTCACCCTCGTCGTCGAGCAGGCGCCGTCGTTGTCCTGGGACCTCGGCGATGCACGCGGCACGGTGGCCGTCCGCATGCCCTTGCACCCGGTGGCGATCGAACTGCTCGAAACGACCGGACCGATGGCGGTGTCGAGCGCGAACCGCAGCGGCCAGCCGCCGGCGCTGACCGCGGCAGACGCGCAGGAGCAGCTCGGCGACGACGTGGCGGTCTACCTCGATGGCGGTCCGGCGCAGACCGGAGTGGCGTCGACGATCGTCGACGTCACCGCCGAGGTGCCGCGGGTGCTGCGCGCCGGTGCGATCGACATCGACGACCTGCGCGCCGTCGTCCCCGGAATCGCGAGCTGAGCCTTCCGTGCACCCACCGACGCATCCGAGCCTCGAGTATCTGCTCGTCGCAGCCGTCGCCGCTGCCGGATGCTTCCTGGCCACGCCGGTCGCGCGCGCGTTGGCGGTGAAGTGGCAGGCGATCGCCCGCCCGCGCGATCGGGATGTGCACGCCGTCGCGATCCCGCGGATGGGGGGCCTCGCGTTGTTCGTCGGGCTCGGGCTCGCGCTGTTCGTGGCGAGCCGGCTGCCCACCCTGCACGACGCGTTCTCCGACAACGGGAACGAGATCCCGTGGATCCTGGTCGCCGCCGGGGTGCTCTGCGTCATCGGCGCCATCGACGACAAGTACGAACTCGACTCGTTGACCAAGCTCGCCGGTCAGGTGCTCGCGACGGGCATCATGGTCACCCTCGGCGGCGTGCAGCTGGCCTTCATCTGGGTGCCGTGGGGGCACACGACGTTCGTCCTCGGCCAGGATCTCGCGATCCCGATCACCATCCTGCTCACCGTCCTCACCATCAACGCCGTCAACTTCATCGACGGACTGGACGGGCTCGCGGCGGGCGTCACCGCGATCGGCGCGCTCTCGTTCTTCCTCTACAGCTATCACCTCGGCACCAGCTCGTTCCTCCAGATCGCGGCCGCACCGACCGTCATCAGCGCGGCGCTGGCCGGCACCTGCGTCGGCTTCCTGCCGCACAACTTCTTCCCCGCGCGGATCTTCATGGGCGACTCGGGATCGATGTTCGTCGGGCTGATGATCTCGGCCGCCGCGATCACGGCGACCACGAACGCCGACCCGCAGGGCTTCACCGGCTCGAACCTGCTCGTCGGCCTGCCTCTCGTGCTGCCGCTGCTCATTCCGCTGTCGGTGCTCGCGATCCCGTTCATCGACCTTGTGCTCGCGGTGATCCGGCGGGTCAGCAAGGGCCAGTCACCGTTCGCCCCGGACAAGAAACACCTGCACCACCGGTTGCTCGCACTCGGGCACAGCCACCGCCGCGCGGTGCTGCTCTTGTACTTCTGGGCCGCGCTGCTCTCGTTCGGCGGCACGGCCCTGTCGGTGTGGAACGGTCGCTGGGTCCTGGTGCTGATGGTGCCCATCGGCGTCACGCTCGGCATCTTGCTGCTGATCGTCCCGCGCATCGCCTGGCGCCGGCGCGTCTCCCGCGCTCAAGCCGAACGGGCCAGAGCCGCTGCTTCCGCGAGCGCTCCGAAGCACGCTGCGGCGACGCCGGCAGCGACCGCGGGCACCGGCGGGAGGGCGACATAAGGCCTTCCTAAGCGCCGTGATAAGTTGGCTTTGCCGCGGGAACCCGCTGGAAACAATGGCTTGTGCGCGGCGAAGGCAGAACCCATCGGACGTTGCGATTCAAGGAGCCGCCCGTGAGTGATACCGAAGCACAGGCATCCACGGCTCGTTAGTCCGACGGGATCTTCGGTGGCGCCGGAAGGTCTCGGCTGGTCATCCCTACTGGGGATGGGCATCGCGACCGCCGCAACACTGATCGTCGGCCTCGGTCTCGGATGGCTCGTCGACAGTCTCGCGCACACCTCGCCGATCTTCTTGCTGATCGGTCTGGCTGTCGGCATCTTCGCAGCCGGGAGTTTCGTGGTGATGAAGTTCCGCACCTACTTGAATACGTCAGATACGAACTCACCAATACCGCCAAAGAACGACTGAGACGACGACGAGGAGTGCGACCCGTGGAACCGGCCGTATACACCCCGGTATCCGCCGCAGCGAACTTGCGCCGGGCGGTGATCGTGAGCGCCGTGCTCGGCGCCGTGGCCATCATCGTGCTGTCGATCGCCGGCCACCCGCTGATGGGCGCCTTCGGTCTGCTCGGGCTCGGGCTCGGCGCGCTGAACAACCGCATGCTGCAGCGGTCCGTCATCCGTTACGCATCGGACGAGCACTTGGGCAAGAAGCAGTTCCGCCGCGGCGTGATGGGCCGTCTGGGCATCGTCACGCTGATCGCGATCGGTGTCGGCCTGCTCGTCCGGCCGGACGGACTGGCGGTGTTCGTGGGCCTCGCGGTGTTCCAGATCCTCATGCTGGTCGGCGCGGCCGTGCCGGTCTTCCGTAGCCTGCGGCCGACCTCATGACGGCCCTCCTGCCGGCCACGCCCCACGTCGAGGCCATCACGGTCAAGGTCGGCGAGCACCACGAGTGGCATCTGTTCGGCATCACGCTGAACGGTGACACCATCACCGCGACGTGCATCGCCGGATTGATCATCCTCCTGCTCGGCTTCATGCTTCGGCGCTCGATCAACGCGCGCAAGCCCGGCAAGCTGCAGCTGTTCTTCGAGACCGTGACCAAGCAGGTCGAGGACCAGGTCGAGTCGACCATGGGCATCCAGTCGGCGCCGTTCGTCGTGCCACTGGCGATGACGCTGTTCCTGTTCATCCTCATCGCGAACTGGCTCGCCCTCATCCCGAGCCCGGGCGATCCCGAGTACCTGATCCCGCCGGCGTCCGACGTAAACCTCACCTATGCACTAGCGCTGTTCGTGATCGTGCTGATGCACGTCGTCGGCGTGCGCAAGCGCGGCTTCCGCGGCTACTATCACCACCTGCTCACGCCGAGTCCGATCATGCTGCCGATCAACATCATCGAAGAGATCGCCAAGCCGCTCACGCTGGCGCTGCGACTCTTCGGCAACATTTTCTCCGGCGTGATCATGGTTTCCCTGATCGCGCTGTTCCCGTCGTACATCTTGTGGGCGCCGAACGTGCTGTGGAAGTTGTTCGACGCATTCATCGGGCTGATCCAGGCATTCATCTTCGGCCTGCTGACCGTCATTTACTTCGCGTCCGTCCGGCCGGCCGAGGAGGGTGCTTCGCACTGATCAGCCGTCCGGCGAGCGCGCAACGACACGAATCCGATTTGATGACCTACATGTACGTCCAGGGACCATCCCGGGGAATGAGGAGAAATGGCTAACACACCAACACAGGGCTTCGAACTCATGGGTGGCCTTATCGGCGGCGGCCTCGCGCTCGGCGGCGGCGCCATCGGTGCGGCCGTCGGTGACGGCCTTGCCGGCAGCTCGCTGATCTCGGGCGTCGCCCGTCAGCCCGAGGCGCAGAGCCGCCTGCAGACCCTGTTCTTCCTGACCGTGGGTCTGGTCGAGGCGATGTACTTCATCAACCTCGCCTTCGCGGTGCTGTTCGTCTTCGTCCTGTCCAGCAAGTAGGGATGCGCCCGGCCATGGCCAAGCACGTACTCGCGGGCAACTTCCTGGTGCCCAACGCGACCTTCATCGCCGAGCTGGTCGCGTTCTTGATCATCCTTGCGATCATCTGGCGGTACATCCTGCCGCCCGTGTCGAAGGCGATGCGGGAACGCCAGGAAATGATCCGCCAGCAGGCCGAGGAGGCGGACGCGACCAAGGCGAAGCTTGCCGAGGCCGAGGAGGCGTACAAGAACGCGCTCACCGAGGCCCGCGTCGAAGCGGCGCGCATTCGCGAGAGCGCGCGCGCCGAGGCGCAGCGCACCGTCGAAGAACTGCGCGCGGCCGCTCAGGAGGAGTCCGCACGGATAATCGCCCGTGGCGACGAGCAGTTGGCGCGGCAGCGCACCGCGATCGTCCAAGAGCTGCGCGCCGAGATCGGCACGCTGGCTGTCGAGCTGTCGGAGAAGATCATCAACCAGCAGCTGGCGAACGATCAGGACGTGCGCGCGACTGTCGATGCGTTCATCGCGGGCTTGCAGGCTTCGTGATGCAGGCTGCCAGCCGCGAGGCTCTCAAGCAGGTCCGGACGGAGGTCGACTCGGTCTTGGGCCGGTTCTCGTCGACCGATGGCATGTCCGCGCTTGCCCAGGAGCTGTACGCGGTCGCGGGCCTGCTCACCGGGCAGCCGCCGCTGCGGCGCCGGCTCGCCGACCCTGCCTCGCCCGTCGAGGCGCGCACCGGCCTGCTCGCGCGGTTGCTCGAGGGCAAGGTGAGTGCGAGCGCGCTGACAGTCACCAAGGCTGCCGTGTCGCACCGCTGGTCATCGGCGTGGGACCTCGTGGACGCGCTGGAACTCGGCGGGGACGAAGTACTGCTTGCCGCCGCTGAGAAGACCGGCACGCTGGACAACGTCGAGGACGAGTTGTTCCGACTCGAACGGATCATCGACTCGGAGTCGGCGTTCGCGACCTTGCTCGACGAGACCAGCGCGCCGGCCGATCGCCGGGTACAACTGCTCAACACGGTGATCGGCAGCAAGGTCAGCCCGTTGACGCTGGCGCTCGCCGAGCACGCGGTGGTCACCGAGCGCAAGCGCAGCATCCGCCTCGCTCTGGACGACCTCATCGAAGGCGCCGCGGCACGCCGCGAACGCTCCGTGGCGCGAGTGGTCAGCGCGGTGGCGATGACCGACGCGCAGCAGAGCGCGCTGGCCGAGAAGCTCACCGAGATGTACGGCCGTCGCATCGACGTGCGTTACGGGATCGATGCGTCCATCCGGGGCGGCCTCGTCGTGCGTGTCGGTGACGAGGTCATCGACGGCAGCATCACGACCCGGCTCATCCAGATCCGCGGTGCACTGAGCGGCTGACCGCCGCGTACCGACCTAGCAACCGAAAACCTGATCAGAGGAATCATTGATGGCAGAGCTGACGATCTCGGCAGACGAAATCCGTAGCGCTATCGAGAGCTACGTCTCCTCCTACTCGCCCGAGGCATCGCGCGAGGAGGTCGGCGTCGTCTCGGAGACCGGCGACGGCATCGCCCGTGTCGAGGGCCTGCCGAGCGCGATGACCAACGAACTGCTCGAGTTCGAGGGCGGCACGCTCGGCATCGCGCTGAACCTCGATGTCCGCGACATCGGTGTGGTCATCCTCGGCGACGCGTCCGCGATCGAAGAGGGCCAGGAGGTCAAGCGGACCGGCGAGATCCTCTCCGTCCCGGTCGGCGACGCTTATCTGGGCCGGGTGGTCAACCCGCTCGGCCAGCCGATCGACGGTCAGGGCGAGATCGCGTCGGACGAGCGACGTGCACTCGAGCTGCAGGCACCCTCGGTGGTTCAGCGGCAGGAGGTCCGCGAGCCGCTGCTGACAGGTATCAAGGCAATCGACTCGATGACGGCCATCGGCCGCGGGCAGCGGCAGCTGATCATCGGCGACCGGCAGACCGGCAAGACCACGGTCTGTCTCGACGCGATCATCAACCAGCGTGACAACTGGAAGACCGGCGACCCCAAGCAGCAGGTGCGCTGCATCTATGTTGCGATCGGTCAGAAGGGATCGACGATTGCGGCGGCGCGGCAGGTGCTCGACGAGGCCGGCGCGCTCGAGTACACGACGATCGTCGCTGCGCCGGCATCCGACTCGGCCGGCTTCAAGTACCTGGCCCCGTACACCGGCTCGGCCATCGGCCAGCACTGGATGTACCAGGGCATGCACGTGCTCATCGTGTTCGACGACCTGTCCAAGCAGGCCGAGGCCTACCGCGCCGTGTCGCTGCTGCTGCGTCGGCCGCCGGGCCGCGAAGCCTACCCGGGCGACGTGTTCTACCTGCACAGCCGGCTGCTCGAGCGTTGCGCCAAGCTGTCCGACGAAATGGGCGGTGGCTCGATGACCGGTCTGCCGATCATCGAGACCAAGGGCAACGACGTGTCGGCCTACATCCCGACCAACGTCATCTCGATCACCGACGGTCAGTGCTTCCTCGAGACCGACCTGTTCAACGCGGGCGTGCGCCCCGCCGTGAACGTCGGCATCTCGGTGTCGCGCGTCGGTGGCGCGGCCCAGCCGCGGGCGATGCGTGACGTCGCCGGCCGCCTGCGCGTCGACCTCGCGCAGTACCGCGAACTCGAGGCATTCGCCGCCTTCGGCTCCGACCTGGACAAGGCCAGCCAGCAGCAGCTGGCGCGTGGCGGTCGCCTTGTCGAGTTGCTGAAGCAGCCCGCGTCCTCACCGTTCCCGGTCGGTCGCGAGATCGCGTCCATCTGGGCAGGTACGCGCGGTCACCTCGACGACATCGATGTCGGCGACGTGCGTCGGTTCGAGCAGGAATTCCTCGACTACATCGGGCACAACGCCGAGGGTCTGTACGACACGCTGGCCACGGCAAAGAAGTTCGACGACGAGCTCAATGCCCAGCTCGAGCAGCTGGTTGTTGACTTCAAGAAGCAGTTCCAGCCGACCGAATCCGACTCCGGCAAGTAGTCGCGTGGGAGCCCAGCAACGCGTCTACCGTCGCCGCATCGCGGCGACGCAGTCGACGAAGAAGATCACCAAGGCGATGGAACTCATCGCCGCGTCCCGCATCGTGCGGGCCCAGGCACGCATGAACGCTGCCAAGCCCTACGCCGAGGAACTCACGCGTGCGCTGCGTGCGGTATTGCAGGACAAGTCACTGAGGAACCCGATGCTCACCGGCGTGGAGAACCCCCGCCGGTCCGCCATCGTGATCATCACCAGCGACCGTGGTCTGGCCGGGGGCTACAACGCCAACGCGATCCGCACCGCGAACGAGTTGGCCAGTCGACTCGAGGGCGACGGCCGCGAGGTCGTGCGCTACGTCATCGGTCGCAAGGGCGCTGCGTACTACAACTTCCGGCGTATTCCGATCGCCGGTTCGTGGACGGGTTTCTCGGAGCAGCCCTACTTCGCGGCGGTCCGCGAGCTCACCGAGACCCTCGGCTACGCGCTGCAGGCGACCTCGGAGGGCGAGCACAACGGCGAGCCTGGTTTCGACGAGCTCTACGTCGTGCACACCGAGTTCACGAACTCGGTGACGCAGACGCCCGTCGTCGAGCTCGTGTCACCGGTGAAGGACTCGGTCGAGAAGGCTGACGGGGACACCGACGACGAAGACGAGTCGTCGAGCGGCGCGCAGTACGAGTTCGAGCCCGAGCCCGAGCAGCTGATCGCGGCGCTCTTGCCGCGCTACATCAGCGCACGGATCTTCTCGGCGTTGCTGGCCTCGGCCGCGTCGGAGTCGGCCGCCCGTCGTCGGGCGATGAAGTCGGCGAGTGACAACGCCACCGAACTGATCAAGACCTTCACCCGGCTGGCCAACCAGGCCCGGCAGGCAGAGATCACCCAGGAAATCAGCGAGATCGTCGGCGGAGCCGATGCGCTCGCCGCAGCGGGAGTAGAGGAATAAACATGACGACGCTCGAGAAAGATACCGACACCGCCGGCACCGGCACATCCACCGGGCGCGTGGTTCGAGTCATCGGACCTGTCGTCGACGTCGAGTTCGGCCGTAACACGATCCCCGAGCTCTACAACGCGCTCACGGTCGAGATCGAGCTCGGTGAGCTGTCCAAGACGCTGAGCCTGGAAGTCGCGCAGCACATCGGCGACGACATGGTGCGCACGATCGCGTTGCAGCCGACCGATGGTCTGGTTCGCGGGGCCGAGGTCACCGACACCGGTTCACCGATCACCGTCCCCGTCGGCGACGTGACCAAGGGCCACGTGTTCAACGTGCTCGGCAAGCCGCTGGACGTCGACGAGAGCGAGCTGGACATCAAGGAGCGGTGGTCGATCCACCGCGAGCCGCCGCCGTTCGACGAGCTCGAGGCCAAGACCGAGCCGTTCTGGACGGGTATCAAGGTCATCGACCTGCTGACCCCGTACGTGGTCGGCGGCAAGATCGGGCTGTTCGGCGGTGCCGGCGTCGGCAAGACCGTGCTCATCCAAGAGATGATCTACCGAGTCGCCGAGAACTTCGGTGGTGTTTCGGTGTTCGCCGGTGTCGGGGAGCGCACCCGCGAAGGCAACGACCTCATCGCCGAGATGACCGAGTCCGGCGTCATCGAGAAGACCGCACTCGTGTTCGGTCAGATGGACGAGCCGCCGGGCACGCGGCTTCGCGTCGCGCTGTCGGCGCTGACCATGGCCGAGTACTTCCGCGACGTCCAACAGCAGGACGTGCTGTTGTTCATCGACAACATCTTCCGGTACACGCAGGCGGGTTCTGAGGTCTCGACGCTGCTCGGCCGGATGCCGTCCGCCGTGGGTTACCAGCCGACGTTGGCCGACGAGATGGGTCAGCTCCAGGAGCGCATCACGTCGACCCGCGGTCACTCGATCACCTCGATGCAGGCGATCTACGTGCCCGCCGACGACATCACCGACCCGGCGCCACACACCACGTTCGCGCACCTCGACGCGACCACGACGCTGTCGCGTCCGGTGTCGGAGAAGGGCATCTATCCAGCCGTCGACCCGCTGGACTCCACCAGCCGGATCCTGGCAGCCGAGTACATCGGACAGGAGCACTACGACGTCGCGAACCGCACCAAGCAGATCCTTCAGCGCTACAAGGAACTGCAGGACATCATCGCGATCCTCGGTATCGACGAGCTGTCCGAAGAGGACAAGGTCGTCGTCGGCCGCGCGCGTCGCATCGAGCGGTTCCTCTCGCAGAACACCTTCGTCGCCAAGCAGTTCACCGGTGTGGAAGGGTCGTTCGTGCCGGTTGAAGAGACCGTCGACGCGTTCAAGCGGCTGTGCGCCGGTGACTTCGACAGTTACCCCGAGCAGGCGTTCTTCATGTGCGGCGGCATCGAGGACCTCGAGCGCAAGGCGCACGAGTTGAAGAACCAGTAGGGCCGCTCCGATGGCAACCATGCAAGTCGAGCTCGTCTCGGTCGAGCGACCGATCTGGTCCGGTGAGGCGTCCGCGGTGTTCGCTCGCACCGTCGACGGCGAGCTCGGCGTCCTGCCGCACCACGCGCCGTTGCTCGGTGCGCTCGAGCCCGGGCGCATCGTCCGGATCGAGCGTGAGGGCGAGGAGGACCTGCGCGTCGCGGTACACGGCGGCTTCCTGTCCGTCCGCCCCGACGGAGTGTCCGTGCTGGCTGAGATGGCCGAGACCGCCGACGAGATCGACGTGTCGCGTGCCCGGGCCGCACTCGACCGCGCCGACTCCGATACACCGGAAGGCGCTGCAGCGCGTGACCGAGCACTAGCCCGGTTACGCGCCGCCGGCGAATCGGTCTGAGTCCGGAGCCTGCGAGACTGCAGCCGTGCACATCGTCGACGTCATCGTGGTGTGTGCGGCTGTCGTCGTCGTGCTCGCTTGTGCGGTGATCCTGGCGCGGCAGCGGTTCATGCTGCGGGCGCCGGGGGCGATCCCGGTCGCCCTGCTACCGGGATCGGCTACGCGGTGGCAGTACGGCGTGGGCCGCTTCGCCGGCAGCGAGTTGCGCTGGTACCGCTCGTTGGGCGTGGGCACCCGTCCGAACCGGGTGCTGCTACGGCGCGAGGTGACCGTGGTGAGCCGGCGCTCGCCGTTGCAGTCGGAGCAGCAGTCGCTGCCCTCGAGCGCGGTGGTCGTCCAGTGTCGCGACGGGAACGCCGATCTGGCCCTGGCGCTCGGCGAGGGTGCATACACCGGGTTCGTGTCGTGGCTCGAGTCCTCGGCACCGATGGGTTGAGGGTTCGGACCGGACGGGATGGTGTCCTGCGCTCGCATCCACCCCTCGCTTCGCTCGGGGGGCCAGACCCATCCACGCTCGCTCCGGACACCACCCCGTCCGCGCCGCACTGAAGGTGCCCGGCGAGGCAGGCGTAGCCCGGCCCTGCCTTTCCCCGGGCGTGGCCGGTTGGGGCGGGTGGAACCGGCGCCGCTCGGGGAAGCCCGTGATCAAACTCGTCGGCGAGGACGGGTCACTGCCGCGTAGCGCACATCGCGCGTCGGCCGAGAGGCGCATCCCGGCGCACATCGTCGTGCAGCCAGGGCGGCGCGCCGGCACGAGCGTTGCCTGGTCCTACCGCGACGGGGGCTTCACCTCGTGTGCGGTCATCGTGCGATGGCCAGGCGGTGAGAAGTCCGTGACCACGTACGGTTCGACCTATCCGCCGTCAGAGGAGGCGACGGGCCGGCGGCATCCGGAGACTGGTGAGTCGATGCCGATGACCACGTCGTCCAGTTGGTTCAGGCTGCTCGACGAGCCCGAATAGCTTGAGCCCCCGTCGCGGAATGCGGAGTCGAGGTAGCGGCACGGGCAGTGTTAGAAGAGCACCCAGAGGATCGAGATGAAGCCGAACGAGATCACCGAGATCAGCGTTTCCATCACCGACCAGGTCTTGAAGGTCTGACCCACCGTGAGCCGGAAG
>DASXJN010000190.1:0-13202 GCA_036497365.1 Jatrophihabitantaceae bacterium
CGGCGTGCTGGTGACGCACGACGCGCGACATGCCGGTTGGGCCGACCGAGTCGTGTTCCTGCGCGACGGCGCGCTGGTCGACCAAACGGCGCCGCTGGCATCCGCAGAGTCGTTGTTGGCATGAGCGACGCTTGCGGAGCGAGGGGGTCGCAATGAACCGCCCCGCGTGGCGTGCGTCGCTGCGCCTGGCCGCGCGCGACGCGTGGCAGCACAAGACGCGCAGCCTGCTGGTGATCGCGTTGGTCGGCCTGCCGGTCTTCGCGATGAGCGCGGGCGACGTCCTCTACCGCACGTGGCAGCTTTCGCCGAACGAAACTCTCGATCGCGTGATCGGCGCGTCCGACGCATGGCTGACCTGGTCGGGTGGGCTGCACATCCAGCAGACTCCGGGTGCCCCCTTCGATGGCGGCGTCGGTTGGAGCGGGACGGACTCGGGCGGGCCCCCGTCGACGGCACAGGTGGCCGGCCTGCTGCCCTCGGGGAGCAGCGTGATCCCGTTCCGTAGATCGCCTGATCCCCTCACCTTCTACAGCGCAGCGGGTCTCGACAGCGCCAGCCTGATCGGGCTCGACTACAGCAATCCGGTCGCACACGGCATCGTCGACCAGGTGTCCGGGCGCGCACCGGCGAGCGCCTCGGAAGTCGCGGTGACATCGCAGCTCGCGACCGAGGCCGGCCTCTCCGTCGGCGACCGGCTTCGCGTCGTCGGCCGGCCGGCTCCTTTCACCGTCGTCGGCATCGTCCGCGAGAAGAACGACCTCGGCGACACCACCGTGTACGGCCTTCCCTCGGTGGTTCCGATGCCGGGGCCGGCGCGCACGGCAGAGATGCTCGGGTCGGTCGGGTGGTTGGCACGCACACCCCGGCCGGTCACGTGGCACGACGTGCTCTCCTGGGACCGGCTCGGCTACGTGACACTCTCGCGTCGGGTGTACCTCAATCCGCCGCCCGCATCGCGGCAGCCGATGTTCACCGACGACGGCGGGCCGCCGATCAGCGGGCGGGCCATCACCACCGCGACGCTGATCGTCGGCATGGCGGTGCTCGAGATCGTGCTGCTGGCCGGGCCCGCGTTCGCCGTCGGGGCGCGGCGGCGCACACGAGACCTCGCGCTGTTGGCAGCAGTCGGCGGCGGACGTGCCGATCTGCGCCGGAGCGTGCTTGCCGACGCCGCCGTGCTCGGGCTCACCGCCGGCGCCGTGGCCACCGCACTCGGCATCGCCACTGCTGCCGTGGCACGGCCGCTCATCGCGCCGCACCTAACCGGAGAACCCGGATCGTTCACGGTGCCGCCGCTCGACCTGCTCGGCCTCGTACTGGTCAGCGTTGCGACTGCCTTGCTCGCCGCCATCCTGCCCGCGGTGCGTGCCGCACGGCTGGACGTCGTCGCGACGCTTGCCGGGCGGCGCGGCACGGTCCGATCGCACTGGCGTTGGCCGGCGATCGGTGGCGTGCTCGTGGCGATCGGCGTCGCGATCACCTTTGCGGCGGGCGCGTCGAGCGGTGTGTTGCTCGGCGTGGCACTGATCGAGGTCGGCATCATCGCCGCCACGCCCGCGCTCATCGGGCTCGTTGCCCGTGGCGCGCGTTGGCTCCCGGTCACCGGCCGGATGGCGCTGCGCGACGCCGGGCGCACTCGCGCCGCGGCGTCACCGGCGGTCGCCGCGGTCATGGCCGCAGTGATCGGCGCGACCGCAGCGGCGATCGGGGCGGCCAGTGCCGACGCCAAGGCGCGCACCATGTACGACGCCCAACTGCCCGGCCGCGACGTCCTCGTCCGGACGGGTACCCGTCCCGCTGATCTCGACGCCGTGACCGCGGCGTTGCACAAGGCGTTGCCCGATGCGCCGACGACGGTCGTCCGCTCGGCTCGTGGGAGCTGCTTCCCGCCGGACTCGGACAGTTCTTCGCCCCGCTCGTGCACCGACATCGCGGTGCGCTATCCGGCGAGCGCGACCGACTACGTCAGCGGGTCCTACAACTCGGCTCTGCCCAATGTCGTCGTCGCAGGTCCGGCGCAGGTGCGCGCCTTGTTCGGCCGGACCGAACCCGAGGCAGCGGCAGCCCTCGCGGCCGGGCGTGCCGTGGTGCGCGAGCCTGCGGCGATCGCCGACGGTGCCGCCACCTTGCTGATCAGTCCGCGCGCCTCCACGCCTCGATCGGTGACGGTGCCGGCCACCCAGGTGACATCGCGATTCGCGCCCGCAGAAGTCATCCTCCCGCCCGGCCTGCTGGCTCGGCTCGGCGTCAGCGCCGCGCCGGTTGCCGTGCTCGCCACCACCGCGCGGATCCCGACGCCGGCGCAACGCCAGTCGCTCGCGCTCGGGCTGTCACGCACAGGTCACCCCCACGCCACGGTCTACGAGTTCGGCTACCAGGAGTCGGCCAGCTGGGTGCCGTTCGCGTTCGTGGGCGGTGCGGCCTTCATCGCGGTGTTCGCCGCGTTGCTGGCCACCGCGCTGGCCAACGTCGACGGCCGTCCCGATCTCGTCACTCTCGCCGCGATCGGGGCCAGCCCGCGCACCAGGCGGGCACTGTCGATGTCGCGGGCTGCGGTGATCGCCGGTCTCGGTTGCGTCATCGGCACGGTGGCCGGACTGGCGCCGGCGTCGGCGTGGGTGCGATCGAACCAGGCTGCGGTCGTCGTGCCGTGGCCGGCGGTGGCACTCCTCGTCGTCGGCATCCCCGTCGTCACAGCGTTGCTGGCGGGTGTGTTCACGCGCGCCGGGCTCCCGTCCGAGCGCAGCGGCTGACCGGCGGGAATGCCGACGCCGGGAGCTGGGTTGACACGTCATATAGTTGCAGACGCAACGACGAGGAGACGTCATGCCAGCCATCACCGCCGACACCTTGACCCTGCCCCGGATCGCGGCCGCCGGGCTCGGGGACACCGAGCGCCCGGTCAAGCAGATCACCACCGGCCCGCGCGGCTTCGAGGGTGACGGTTTCCCGGTTGTGCGCGCCTTCGCAGGTGTGTCGCTGCGCGACCTCGACCCGTTCATCCACATGGACCAGATGGGCGAGGTGGAGTACGCCCCGGAGGAGCCGAAGGGCACCAGCTGGCATCCGCACCGCGGCTTCGAGACCGTCACGTACATGATCGACGGCACGTTCCAGCACCAGGACAGCCATGGCGGTGGCGGCGTCATCAACAACGGCGCCACCCAGTGGATGACCGCCGGCGCAGGCATCCTGCACATCGAGACGCCGCCCGAGGAGCTCGTGCTGTCCGGCGGGCTGTTCCACGGCCTGCAGCTGTGGGTGAACCTGCCTGCGAAGGACAAGTTCAGTGCGCCGAAGTACCAGGCGATCGAAGGCGGACAGGCGCGCCTGGTCAGCTCGAGCGACGGCGGAGCGCTCGTGCGCATCATCGCCGGGACGATCGACGGGCACGCCGGTCCCGGCGCGACGCACACCCCGATCACGATGGCGCACGCGACGATCCAGCCGGGTGCGCAGCTGTCGATACCTTGGCAGGCGGACTACAACGCGCTGGTTTACGTGCTGTCCGGCCGCGGGACGATCGGCGCTGAGGCGCGTCCGATCCGCGGCGGCCAGCTGGCTGTGTTCGGCGGCAGCCGAGAGTCCGGGATTGTCGGCGCAGGCGACCGGCTCACGATCGCGGCGGACAGCTCCCAGGACTCGAACCGGCCGGCACTCGAGGCCGTCCTGCTCGGCGGCCGACCGATCAACGAGCCGGTGGCACACTACGGCCCGTTCGTGATGAACACCCGCGAGGAGCTCGTCCAGGCGCTGGAGGACTACCAGGCCGGCCGGCTGGGCGTCATCCCCGACAACGCGCTGATGCCGCACACCTCGACCCGCTGAAAGTGGCTCGGGCCGGGCCGAGCACGCAGTCGACTCAGACGGCGTTGAGCTGGCGGACCGGCGCGCGGTTGTCGAACATGCCGAGCCGAACGGCGGTCATGAGCGCCTGGGCACGGTTGCGGGCACCAAGCTTGTCGTACAGGCGCGCGACGTAGGTCTTTGCGGTCGAGAGGCTCACGTAGAGCTGTGCCGCGATCTCAGGCACCGAGAGTCCGTCGTGGAGCAGGAAGAGGATCTCGCTCTCGCGCGGGCTCAGCGCCATCCGCTCGGACGACTCGCGCCGGCGGCGCAGCGCCGCCGCCAGGCCCGCGGCGGCGAACGAAGAGGGGGCAATGGCCGCGCCGCGGATCGCGGCGACGACGTCCTGGATGGGGGCCGACTTCGCGACGAACGCCGACGCGCCGACGTCGAGCGCGCGGAACAGAGTCTGATCGCCGCCGTCGGCGGAAAGGATGACGATGCCGATGTCGGGGTACGTCGAGCGCATGTGCGCGGCGAGCTGCCAGGTCTGGTCGCCGGCCAGCGAGTCGTCGATGGTGATGACGTCGGGCTTGACCGCGTAGGCGAGGGCGACAGCTTCGTCCATCGCGGCGGATTCGCCGACGAGAACGAGGTCTCCGCGGGTGGCGGCGATCTGGCTCAGCGCCCACCGCACCAGCGGGTGGGGGTCGACGACGAGCAATCGAACCCGGAGATACTCGATCTCCGTGTCGAGGTCGCCGGCCGCACCGGCGACGCTCGTACTGGGACCACCGAGTCCGGTGGAGCCGCTCGCCCGCGTCATTCGTCCTCCCGAGGGACAGTTCGCATCGAGGGCTTCGCACGGGGCAGATCAGGGCCTGGTGTGCCCGGATTGCTGACGTGGAAGTCGTTGCATAGGAAAGACTACACACAGACTTCACGGCTTCGTCGGCCCAGGGGCACTTGTTTTGCTCAAAGTTGCGCACCGGTATTTGCCGGGGATTGTCCTGTATTGCCTAGGTGAAAATCCGAGTAAGCCGACGATGGGGCTTGAGAAATTGCGCAGAGCTGGCGGCACCGCGTCGGCGTGTCGCGTGGACATCACAGCAGCAGCGACGCCGACCGCGCATCGGGGTGCACGGCCGGCGTCTCTCGCCGGAGGCCCCTGTCAGTGGGCCACTGGCGAAACTCAGTTGGCCTGGCTGAAGAAGTGCACGATGTTGATGATCGCGGGGCCGAGGATGACGACGAACATGGCCGGCAACAGGCACAGGATCAGCGGCGCGAGCAGCTTGACCTGGAGCTTCTGCGCTTTCTCCTCGGCACGCTGGCGCCGCTTGATGCGCATCACCTTCGACTGCTCACGCAGCACGTCGCCGATCGAGATGCCCAGCTCGCCGGACTGCACCATCGCGGACACGAACGAGCGCAGCTCCGGCACGCTGGTGCGCGACCCGAGTGCGCGCAGCGCCTCGGCGCGCGACATGCCGAACTGCATCTCCTGCAGCACGCGCGCGCACTCCTCAGCGACAGCGCCTTGGGTGTTGCGCGCGACTCGTGCCAGCGCAGCATCGAAGCCGAGGCCGGCCTCGACGCACACCGTCAACATGTCCATGGCGTCCGGCAGGCCCTTCTGCAGGGCCGCCTGCCGCTTTTCGCCGATGTTCCTCACCAGGATGTCGGGGATGAAAAGGCCGAGCGCACCCAGCGCAGCGGTGAACAACACCGTCGGGGCGAAGCCGTGCTTGACACCGAGCATGAAGCCGACGATCAGGCCCGCAACCAGTCCGAGTCCTTTGAAGGCCATGAGCCGCTCCGGGCTCCACGCTCGCGGGTTGCCGGCCAGGTCGAGCTTGTGCTGCACGCGCTTGGCGTAGTCAGTGGGCGTCACCTTCGCGGCCAGCCCACTCATCCGACGCAGGATGGACGGCATCTCGTAGAGATCATCGGCGTTGCCGAGTTTGCCGGGCTTGTTCGCCACGGCGGGTTTCGGCTTGCGGGTGAGGCGGAACCGCGACGGCTTGGCCGCAACCGGCACGCCGCCGTCAGTGACAGGCGCGCCCGCGGTAACCAACCGCCGACCGGCGAGCAGGTACACCGCGAGCCCGATCGCAACAGCGATCGACGCCAGCCCGAGCAACAACGGGAGTCCGGTCACGTCACACCTCGATCTTGGTCAGTCGGCTGAGCCAGAACACGCCGGCGATGAGCAGAAGCACGCCACCTACCAGCAGGGCGACGCCGGTGCCGGTCGTGTACAGCGGCTTGAGGTAGGCCTTCTTGAACAGCAGCAGGTACACCGCCATCAGGATCGGAAGGGCGACGAGCACCTTGGCCGAGAATCGACCTTCCGCGCTGAGCACGCGCACCTGGCCGTGCAGTTCGACCCGCTCACGCATGGTGTGCACTGTCGTCTGGAGCACCTCGGCGAGGTTGCCGCCGACTTCGCGCGCGGTGCGGATGGCCATGACGACCAGTCCCATGTCGTAGCTCTTCATCCGATCCACGACGTCGTCCAAGGCATCCTCGAGGTTCGCGCCCAGACGCACTTCGTGCAGCGCACGGCCGAACTCACTTGAAACCGGCTCGATGCCCTCGCGGACGACTGTGCCGAGTGCCTGGTTGAGGGCGAAGCCCGTGCGCAACGCGCCGGCCAGCATCTGCAAGGCGTCCGGCAGTTGCGTCTGGAAGGCCTCCAGCCGCTTCCGGGTCCGGCGCCGGATGTAGAACCGGCACGCCGCCCATCCGACCAAGCCGCCGATCGGCACGCCGAACGGCCCGACAAGGAACGCGACCACCGCGGCGAGACCCACCGTGATCGCGAGCTGCAGCCCGGCCCACTCCTCCGGTCGCATTCGCATGCCCGCACGCTCGAGTTCGAACACGATTCGGTTGTGCTGGCCTCGTGCACGGACAGCCTTGTCGACCATCGCAAGCGCCTTGGTGGTCAACGCGCTCTCGGCCGGTGTGCCTGGCTCGAGTTCCTCGAGACCGACGCCGCCATAGGCGCCGAGCACGCGGTAGCGGTGCACCTCGTCGAGGCGCGCCTGCTTGTCGACGCGTTGCCGCTTGGCCATCGGCGCAAGCAGCACGTACAGAGCGACCGCGAGCATCGCGACGAACGCGATCGCGCACACCACCCAGAGCTGCATCCCGGAGCTGTGCGGGGCGAGCGCCGATGCCGCCGCGATCATGACCAGTCCTGGAAGAGTCCGACCGGCAGGAGGATGCCTTCGTCGGCGAGGCGCTGGATGAACATCGGGCGGATTCCGGTCGGGCGCATGGTGCCGAGGAATCGGCCATCCGCGTCGACACCAGCTGCATAGTCGAACAGGAAGATGTCCTGCAATGTGACCACGTCGCTCTCCATGCCGGTCACCTCAGTGATGTGCGTGATCCGGCGGGTGCCGTCACGGAGCCGGGCTTGATGGACGATCAGGTCGATCGCTGACGCGGCCTGCTCACGGATGGCGCGGGTCGGCAACTCGACGCCGGCCATCAGCACCATCGTCTCGAGGCGTGAGAGCGCGTCGCGCGGTGAGTTGGCGTGCAGCGTGGTCAGGGAGCCGTCGTGACCGGTGTTCATCGCCTGCAGCATGTCGACAGCTGCCCCGTCGCGAACCTCACCGACGATGATGCGGTCCGGCCGCATGCGCAGCGAGTTGCGCACGAGGTCGCGGGTCGTGATCTCGCCGCGGCCCTCGATGTTGCTCGGCCGCGATTCCATCCGCACCACGTGCTCCTGGCGCAACTGCAGCTCGGCAGCGTCTTCGATCGTCACGATGCGCTCGTTCGCTGGAACGAAGGACGATATGACGTTCAGCGTCGTGGTCTTGCCGGAGCCGGTGCCACCGCTGATAAGGATGTTGAGCCGCCCCCGCACACAAGCCGCGAGCAGGTTCGCGACCGCGGCAGTCATCGTCCCGAAGTCGACCAGGTTGTGCACGGTCAGCGGGTCGGCGGCGAATTTTCGGATCGTGAGCATCGGGCCGTCGAGGGCGACCGGCGGCAGCACGGCATTCACGCGGCTGCCGTCCATGAGCCGGGCATCAACCATCGGGCTGGACTCATCGATGCGCCGACCGATCCGACCGACGATCTTCTCGATCGTGCGGCGAAGGTGGTTGTCGTCGGTGAACGCCGCATTGACGGGGTAGATCTGACCACCACGCTCGACGTAGATCTGCTCCGCGCCGTTCACCATGATCTCGGTGACCTCGGGATTGCGCAGGAACGGCTCGAGCGGACCGTGGCCGAGGATCTCGTCCGAGACCTCGTTGGTGATGCGCAAACGATCCGCCGTGCTGATCAGTGTCTCTTCCGACTCCATGACCTGCTGCAGCGTCTGGCGCACCTTGCTCGCCAATTCGCGCTCGTCGAGTTCGGCGTCGTACAACGTGGGGCCGAGCGCCTCGAGCAGCGACTGGTGCACCTTGCGCTTGATACCGGCCAACGGGTCGACGTAGCGCACCCGCTCTGCAGCCGGCTCCGGCGAGGCAACCTCGGGTACCGCCGTCTCGTTCGGTCCACCCTTCGTCTCGGCGTCGGCGACCTTGGCGTCCTTCACCAGGCGGACCGGACGGTCGACGTCGCCCGTACTGATCGTCACCCAGTCCAGCATCGGCGTCGCCGACTCGCCGTGTTTGACGGCTGCCTCGGCGACCTCGGTCACCGACGCGGCCGGCCCGGCGCCTTCGGCACCGGACTCATCGATCGGCTGCGCGTCATCCGCGGCCGCCCCGACTGAGGAGGAGGCGGCAGCGGGTCGTCCCGACGGTGTGTCGGCCGCCGGTTCCTCAAGGAGTACCGCGCGCAACTGCGCGAGGGCATCATCGGGGGTCTGCTGGCCCGGGCGAGCCGGCTTGCTGGCACGGTGCGCGCCACCCGACTGGCGTTCAGCGCCGGACGGGCTCTGCTGCGCTGCGGCGAGTCGATCGGAGAGCTTCACGACAATCGCTTCCTCAACTTCAGGCCGAAACGGCGACGCCGTCCGGCGGACACGACGGGGACATGGGTGACCGTGCTCTCGGCGAACGATCGAACAGCGCGGGCGAAGGCTGAGTCTTTGTCGCTCAGGACGAGCGGAAGGCCTTTGTTGATCGAGGCCGGCACGTTCTGGGTCGCGGGCAGATCGGCGGTGATGACCGCGCGAATCGCGTTCTCGACATCGTGGCGCGCCAACCCGGCCTTGGGGTCGGCCCGGTTGAGCAGGATCGAACGGCGGTCGCGGTCGTAGTCGAGCATGTCGAGCATGTCGAGGGTCAGCCGCAGGTTCTTCAGGGCCGGAATCTCTGGCGTCGTCACGAGCACCTGGTGATCGGAGGCGTCGAAGGCCTCGAGCACGTGCTCGGAGAATTGCGACGGAGTGTCGATGACGACGTAGTCGTACTTCAGTCGCAGCTCTTTGAGGATCGTGGCGATCACCGCCGGTGAGACACGTTCGGCCTCTCCGGGGTGGACCGGCGCGAGCACGCAGTCGAACCGCGGCGCGTACGGCGTCAGCAGGGACGAGACTGCATCGGGGGCGCGCAGGTCGATCTCGAGCGCGTCGATGATGCTCCGCGTCGGCGACAGCTTCATCGAGATGGCGACGTCACCGAACTCGAGATCGAGATCGACAAGACACACCCGGCGAGCGCCGTCGTTGTGCAGCGCCAGCGCGAGGTTCGTCGAAACGACTGTCTTGCCCGTGCCGCCCTTGGCGGAGAACACGGTGACGACCTCGCCGAGCGGCGCGACCTCCACCGCCGGCAGGATCTCGTCGACGTGGTACGGCTGCTCGGGCTCGACCGGCTGGACCGGCATTGCCTTGGGCAGCTGTGCGGCGATCGCCTCCGTTTCCGGCTGCACGGCGCCGGCGACGGTGTCGACGATCGGGTCGACGTCGTCGACGATGTCGTCGGATACTTCGTCGGCGTCGTCCGTCCCACGGTGGCGCAGCGTGTACCGGGCACGCTCGCAAGCCGACATCAACGCCGGCTCGTCAGCAGCAGGCACCACCTCGGTGATGCCTGCTGCCATTGCCTCGAGTACGACATCCTCGTCCGCCTCACTGCGCACCAGGACGAGCAAGGCGTCCGGATAGATGGTGTGCATGTAGTCGGCGAAAGCGACGACGTCGATGAAGGGCACAGCCGCGCCGATCACGACCAGGCGCTCGTCTGCGTCGTAACCGACCCACGCTGCTGCGTCGGTGAGGTTGTCGACGATGCGGACGCCCTGGCCGTCGGTGAGGTGCGTTGCCACCGCGGCCGCGGTGGCCCTGTTCGGCTCGCACAAGATAGTCACGGCTGGTCTCCCCCGAGTGATATTGCGGTAGTAGGTGCGGACGCTTACTTGACCCAGATCGGCACCGGATGGAACACGCCGGCGTTGACGACGCCGCCGTCCATGACCGGGTGCGAGTCCGCAGTCAGCAGGCCGAGCGAGAGTTGACCGATGTGCTCGGCCTGGATCACGCGTTCGGCGTCCTTCTGGGTCAGCGCCAGCGTGATAAGGGTCGAACCGGACGAGGATCCTGTGTTGCTGGACTCGTCGCCCACGGTGTCAGTCGGCGCAGCTGCCGATGTGGCGATGACCGAAGCGGTAGGAACGACCGTCCGCGTCACGGTGAGCGCGTCACCGGTGATCTGCTTGGTCAGCTTCTGCCCGGGTGCGAGCTTCAGGCCCGTCGTCACGAAGATGATCACTTGGGACCGCGGGCTGACGTACCCGGCCACATTGGCATCCGGGCTGAGCGTGACAGAGATCGCGATCTGGTTCTTCGGAATGGAAAGGACACCGGTCTGTGAGACGGCGGTGCCAAAGGCCTGGCTCAGCACGACCTGGCCGGGCGCGATGTCGCTTTGCGCCACCGCGGTGTTCGTGACGGGTGCCTGCAGGCTGCTGAGCGCGCTGTCCGGCGCGGACGAGGCCGGCATGTTCTCCACCTTCATGTTGCCGCTCTTGACCGCGTCGGCCCACGAGGTGCCCGCGGTGACGCGCTTGGTCGCGACCAGAACCTGGACGGCGCGCCCGCCTGCCACCGCGCGCTCGTCGGCGTTATGCGCATAGCTGTAGACCGCGAACGTGCCGAACAGCGCCAGCACGACCGCCACAGCGATAAGGACGATCCGTCGATTCATTGAAAAGTCTCCCGAAGTCGAGATCCCGAGAAGTTCAGTGAGATGGAAAAGGTCCCGGCCGCGCTCGGGGACACGGCCGGGACCCGTCCGGTCTCGCCTCGGCGTTCGAGTCCAGCCGAGGCGAGAGGTCTTGTCAGCCGGTGGTGGACTTGCTGACGATGCCGATCTTCTGGCCGAGCGAGTTGAAGAAGTCGCTCAGCTGGCCGCCGAAGAGCGTGACGGCGGCGACGATTGCGACCGCGATGAACGCGACGAGCATCGCGTACTCGGTGGCGGTGGCGCCGCGGTCCTTGGCGTTCTCGACGCGTGAGTGGAGCAGGGCGATCAGGTTGTAAACGTAGAACATTTGGAGTTCCCCCTCAGTGGGTAGTTGTCCGGGCCGGAGACCGGACCCTGTTGGGTGACCCCCTGCCACCCGCTGGCACAAGACTGCCCCGGCGATGCGCGGCAATGCAGTCCGCGAAAGGTTGGTCTTAGACGAGCCGAACGGCCGACATGTCATCCGTTCGGCCGACATGTGACGGCGAACGGACGGTCTTGCCACTCAGCCGTTCCGCCCCGCGCTCGGCGCGACCTAGCCTCCGAATCAGAGCGTGCACATACGCGTGCCGGCGCCTTGATGGTTGCGCCGCAAGACGGGGATTCGGAGAGACCAATGGCTCGACTGCCAAAGATGCCGCGCAGGACCGGGCGGCGACGCCGTCCGCTGTTCTTCAATCGCATCGTGCGGGACGACCGCGGTGTCGCCGCTGTCGAAGCCGCCATCATCACTCCGATCTTCCTGCTCCTGATCGTCGGAATCATCGAGTTCGGCCTGGTGTTCAAAGACCAGCTGGCGATCACCTCCGCGGTGCGCGCCGGTGCGCGCATTGCTTCCGCCGAGCCACGGACGACGACCTTTGCCACCGATGCCGCCTCCCAGGTCGCACGCGAGGGCTCGGCGATCGACATGTCCGACGTCAAGGCCCTCTGGGTCTATCAGGCAGACAGCTCAGGTCACCCGGAAGGCGCAGGCGGCACGTTCAACTCGTGCGCAACGAACTGTGTGCAATTCGCGTGGAGCGGCAGCACCTTCGTGCAGTCCGCTGGATCGTGGGACCCGACGTCGGTCAACGCATGCGAAGGAACGCAGGACGCGGTCGGCGTCTACATGTCGTTCAACCATCCCGGCGTGACCCAGGCGATCTTCAGTTCGATCGGACTGAGCAGCTACACCGTCATGCGATTCGAACCGATTCCGTCGCTACAGTCCGGCGGCTGCAAGTGAACCGATTGCGCCGCCGACTCAGCGGAGCTCGCGAGGCCGGCTACATCGCCGTCGTCACGGTCATCCTCTGCCCGATCATCTTCGGGATCTCGGCATTCACCGTCGACGTCGGCAACTGGTACGCACACGTGCAGAAGATCCAGCGCGCGGCGGACGCGGCTGCGTTGGCCGGCGTTACCTACATGCCGGGCAACTTCGCACAGGCTCGGCAGACCGCGCTCGACGTGGCGGCCGAGAACGGTTACACCGCCAACGTCGACCCCGAGCCGGTGACCGGCCAGTCCAGCAAACTTCAAGTGACCATCACTGAGACCGTCCAGAACACCTTCGGCCAGCTGCTAGGCATGAACACCGAGACGATCACCCGCACCGCAGTTGCGAACTACCAGGCGCCGCTGCCGATGGGCAGCCCGTGCAACGAGTTCGGCAACGGGCCCGAGCCGACGAACGGAGCGGTGAACCCGCGCAGTTCCAACTGCTCACAAGCGGGCCAGTTCTGGGCCAACGTGGGCAGCCCGCAGGCAACGAAGATCAGTGGCGACGCTTACCAGGACGGCGTGTGCGGATCCACGGTCAATGGCTGCAGCGGCAGCACCAACACCGACTACTCGTCGCTCGGCTACTTCTACAGTGTCAAGCTCAGCGCTCCGGTCACCAATCTGACCATGCAGGCATTCGATGCCGCGTTCGTCAGCGTCGGCGACTTCTGCAGCGCAAACTTCGGCAGTGGCGCCACCGCAGCGGCGAACGCGAAGAACCAGTACAACTACGACCCCGGCACGAGCAATGCGACTGCGAAGTACCTGCAGGACAGCAGCCTGTACGGATCGGGACAGAACGGCTCGTACTGCACCGGTGACATGCTCATCAACGGCAGCACGCCACCGGACACGACGTACACGATCCGACAGCCCGGCCCGACGTCGAACCCCTGGGATCCCACCAGCTACCCCGTCGTCTCGAGTTGTGTGAAGACCTACAAGGGGTTCAGCGGTGACTTGTACGGCGCGCTGAACCAATAC
>DASXJN010000191.1:0-10680 GCA_036497365.1 Jatrophihabitantaceae bacterium
GCCGCCCTGGCCCGCCTAAGCGCCGCCTAAACCTTCGCCAACCGCCCCAGCAGGTCCGCATAGGCCTCCAGCGGCGGGATCACCACGCCCGCCACCTTGCCGGCGTCGTCCCAGCGCCGCAGCCGCACCGCGTCGTCAGCGTCCACCGTCGGCTCCTCCAAGACTTACCTTGTCCCTGCCACTTCCAGTGTGACCAGTGCAATTTAGTTGCCTGCCGGCAAGCAGCGTACAGTCGGACGAGATGGCCGTTTCGGACCTGTCGCAGCGCACCGTAGCCGACGCCGCGGACGGCTCTGCGCTCCCCGACGACCGCCAGCCGCGGCGGTACCTCGTCTTCGCCGTCGTCTCGGTCGCCCTGTTCATGGCCTCCGTCGACCAGACCATCGTCGCCACGGCACTCGGCACGCTGCAGCGCGACCTGCACGCCCAGGTCAACTGGAGCAGTTGGACGATCACGATCTACGCCCTCGGCCAGATCCTGGTCATGCCGCTGGCCGGCCGCATCGGTGACCAGTTCGGCCGGCGCCGCGTCTTTCTCGGCGCGATCGTGCTGTTCACCGTCGCTTCGCTGTGCTGCGGACTCGCCGGCAACATCTACGTGCTCGTCACGCTGCGCGCGGTGCAGGCCGTCGGCGGCGGTGCGTTCATGCCGTCGGCGACCGGAATCGTCGCCGACCAGTTCGGCCGTGACCGCGACCGCGCCATCGGGTTGTTCACCAGCATCTTCCCGATCGGGGGAATCGTCGGGCCGGTGCTCGGCGGTTTGTTCGTCACCTACTGGTCGTGGCGCGGCATCTTCCTCGTGAACGTGCCGATCGGCGCGGTGCTGTTCGTGCTCGCCCTCGCGTTCATTCCCCGGACGAGCCGCCGTGTCGGCGGCCGGGTCGACCTGCTCGGCGTCGGGCTTCTCGGGATAGGCCTGCTCGCGACGATGTTCGCGATCAGTTCCCTCGGTGCGGACAGTTCACCCGTGCTCGTCGTGGTGCCGTTGCTGATCGGCGCGCTCGCACTGTTCGCCTTCGTGCGGCATTCGGGACGCGCCGCCGACCCGTTCATCCCGCTGCGCCTGCTTCGTGGCCGTGGCTTCGCGGTGCTGAACCTGATCAACTTCATGTACGGCGTCGCGGTCCTGGGCTTCGCCACCCTCGTCCCGCTCTACGCCGAGGAGCGGTACGGCCTGCACACCCTTGCGGCCGGCACGCTGCTGACGGCACGCGCCGTCGGCATGATCGCGGTGGCCGGCATGGCGACGTTCGCGTTGCGCCGCACCGGTTACCGGCGGCCGATGCTGATCGGCTTCGTGCTGTCCGGCATCGGTCTCGTCCTCATGGCACTGCCGCCGGCGGGCCTGTCGCCCTACCTGTGGCTGGCCGTCGGCGCGGCCGTCACCGGCATCGGCATGGGAATCTCCACGCCGGCGACGAACAACGCGATCATGCACCTCGCACCTGCCGACACCGGAGCGGTCTCCGGGCTGCGCGGCATGTTCCGCCAGTCGGGCGGGATCACCGGCATCTCAGTGATGACCGCGGTCCTGGCACAGAGCAGCGATCCCGGCCTCACGCAGGCGTGGGCGCTGGTGGTGCTCACCGGCATCCTGCTGTGCGTGCTGCCGTTGATCTGGCTGGTACCGGAGCACCGCGGCAGCTGGTGAGCGTCAGGCCCGGTTCGGGTCGGGGTGGACGGCCAGGAACACCGACCACGGGTCGCCGTCGGCGTCGTCACTGCGTTGCACGTACTCGTCCAGCAAGGCGATGAAGCGGCCCTCGAACTCCTCGAGCTCGGCTTCGGACAGGCGCAGCCCCACGCGCGCCGTCCGCACCGTCTCGGCCGGGACGAGCGCAACCTCCTCGACGAAAGCGTCGATCAGCACCCGGTCCTTGCCCGGCGTCGAGATCTGCCACGACTTGCCGGTCGCGAGGTACGGCACCTCGCGCGAGCCGCGTGTGCCACGCCGGACGGGCTGCGCGGCGAGGAAGCCGGTGTCGACCAGCCGACGGACGTGGTGCAGCACCGTGGCCGGGTCGCGGCCGAGCGCTTCGGCGATCTCCTTGTTCGAGCGCGCCTGGCCGAGGCACACCCGCAGGATGCGCATGCGCACCGTGGACGCCAGCGCGCGGGCCTCCTCGTCGGTGGCATCGCGCCGCTCGGGCGGCGGGTCGGGCGGCGTCGGCACCCATCCAGCATAAGTGATTGACATTTCCCAATCACTCATCGCAAGGTAGATCCGTGACTGATTCGCCGACGCCGGCCACCGAGGTGCGGCGACGCGGCGGGCTCTGGCACCACCTCGACTTCCGCCGGCTCTGGATCGGCGAGACGGTCAGCCAGTTCGGCACGCAGATCAGCCAGCTCGCCCTGCCGCTGGTCGCCATCCTCGTCCTTCATGCCACCACGTTCGAGGTCGGCCTGCTCACCACGCTCGAGACGCTGGCGTTCCTCCTCGTCGGGCTGCCCGCCGGCGCGTGGGTCGACCGGATGCGGTTCCGGCACGTCCTGATCGTCAACGACCTCGTCCGGGCTGCTGCCCTGGGCTCGATCCCGCTCGCGCGGCTGATGGGCGGTTTGACGATCGGGCAGCTCTACCTCGTCGCGCTCGTCACCGGCATCAGCACGGTGTTCTTCGACGTC
Organism: Jatrophihabitantaceae bacterium; assembly: GCA_036497365.1. Taxonomy (GTDB): domain Bacteria; phylum Actinomycetota; class Actinomycetes; order Mycobacteriales; family Jatrophihabitantaceae; genus RYN-133. The sequence goes on from DASXJN010000191.1 coordinate 2,632, forward strand.
GCCTATCAGTCCTACCTGCCCGCTCTCGTCGACCGGGACGCCCTGGTCGAAGGCAATTCCAAGCTGCAGGCGAGCGAATCGGTCTCGCAGATCGCCGGGCCGGGCCTCGGCGGCGTGCTGATCCAGGTACTCACCGCGCCGTACGCGGTGCTCATCGATGCGGTCAGCTTCCTGTGGTCGGCGAGCTGGGTGGTGGCCATCAAGGCCCGCCCGCCGAAGCCGCCACGCAAGCCGGATCGTCACCTCGGTCGTGAGATCCTCGAAGGGCTGCGCTTCGTTGTCGGCAACCGCATCCTCCGCGCGATCGCGATGTGCACCGGCAGCGCGAACTTCTTCAACACGATGTACTTCGCGGTGTTCTTCGTCCTGCTGGCCCGCGACCTGCACGTTTCAGCCGGGCTGATCGGCGTGATCATGTCGACGTCCGCGATCGGCGGCCTGATCGGCTCGCTCGCGGCGACGAAGATCGCGGCGAAGTTCGGCCAAGGGCCGACGATCTGGTTGTCGATCCTGGTGTCGATTCCGACGAGCTTCGTCGCACCGTTCCTGCAGCACAACTGGTCGATCGCGTTGCTCGCCCTGGCACAGATCGTGTTCTGGGGCACGAGCGTCGTCTACAACATCACCCAGGTCAGTTTCCGGCAGGGCCTGTGCCCGCCCGAACTGCTCGGCCGGATGAACGCGACCATGCGGTTCCTGGTGTGGGGGACGATGCCCCTCGGGGCAATCGCCGGCGGCGCGCTCGGCTCGGCGATCGGTGTACGGCACACCCTGCTCGTCGCGGCCATCGGCAGTGTGTTGCCCGTCCTGCCGGTGTTCTTCTCGCCGCTGCGGCGGATGCGGGAGCTGCCGAAGTACGTCTCACCTGATGAGACATCCGGCTCACTGGCTGAGAGCAGCACCTGAGCCTCGACTACGCTTTCGGCCATGCGGCTTGCAGTAGTCCCGGGCGACGGAATCGGCATCGAGGTCACCGAGCAGGCGGTGCGCGTTCTCCAGGCCGTCCTCGACGGGGTCGACGTGACGCAGTACGACCTCGGGGCCGCACGCTGGCACCGCACCGGCGAGGTGCTGCCCGACAGCGTCCTCGAGGAGCTGCGCGGGCACGACGCGATCCTGCTCGGTGCGGTCGGCGATCCGTCCGTGCCGTCCGGTGTGCTCGAGCGTGGATTGCTGCTGAAGCTGCGTTTCGCGCTCGACCATCATGTGAACCTTCGTCCGGCGCGGCTGTACCCCGGTGTGTCGACGCCGCTGGCCGGCGAACCGTCGATCGACTTCGTCGTCGTCCGCGAGGGCACCGAGGGGCCGTACGCGGGCAACGGCGGCTCACTGCGCAAGGGCACTCCGCACGAGATCGCGACCGAGGTCAGCGTCAACACCGCCTACGGTGTCGAACGTGTCGTGCGCGACGCGTTCGGTCGTGCGCAGACGCGGCCGCGCAAGCACCTGACGCTCGTGCACAAGAACAATGTGCTGACCAACGCGGGCGATCTGTGGTTCCGCACGGTGCAGCAGGTCGCGACCGAATTCCCCGACATCACCGTCGCGTACAACCATGTCGACGCTGCGACGATCTATCTCGTCACCGATCCCGGACGCTACGACGTGATCGTCACCGACAACCTGTTCGGCGACATCATCACCGACCTCGCGGCCGCGATCGCGGGTGGCATCGGCCTGGCGGCCAGCGGGAACCTCGATGTGAGCCGGACGAACCCGTCCATGTTCGAACCGGTGCACGGATCGGCGCCCGACATCGCCGGCCAGGGCAAGGCCGACCCGACGGCCGCGGTGTTGTCGGTCGCGATGTTGCTCGAGCACGTCGGCGAGTCCGAGGCGGCGGCGCGTGTGGAAGCGGCGGTGGCGGCGGATCTGGCTGCGCGCGATCCGAAGCAGCCCGGCACGACGAGTGAGATCGGCGAACGGCTCGCGAAGGCCTCGGCCGGCTGACGGGACACCGGTGACCGGACACCGGCTGAGCCGCCGACCGTCGTTTCGACCTCAAGTGGTCAGTTCGGAACACCGGTGGTCAGCTGCGCTCGACCACTGGAGCCACAGATGACCACTTGTCCGGATCGGCCGGCTGACGGGTGACGGCGGCGCGCACCGTGTGGCACACTGAGCGCGTGTTCAATCTGACCTCGATCATTATCGAGTAGCGCATCGGCAGATCTTCCGCCGGTGCGCAAACCCTTCGCGATCTCGCGAAGGGTTTTTTGTTGCTATCGAACCCCCGAACCGGAACACCTGGACGGACACCCGACATGCAGACCGACGCCTTCCATGTCTTCGACACCACGCTGCGTGACGGCGCGCAGCGTGAGGGCATCACCTACTCGGTGGCCGACAAGCTCGCTGTTGCGCGACTGCTCGACCAGCTCGGTGTCGGTTTCATCGAGGGCGGCTGGCCGGGTGCGATGCCCAAGGACACCGAGTTCTTCGCCCGGGCCGCTGACGGCGAACTCGCCCTCAAGAACGCGGTGCTCGTCGCCTTCGGCGCGACGCGCAAGGCGGGCGTCAAGGTCGAGGACGATCCGCAGGTCCGCGCATTGGTCGACTCGCGCGCCTCGGTCGTCACGCTCGTCGCCAAATCGTCCGTCTGGCACGTGCGCGATGCGCTGCACACGACGTTGGACGAGAACCTGGCGATGGTCCGCGACACGGTCGCGTTCCTGCGGGCCGAAGGCCGGCGCGTGTTCGTCGACTGCGAGCACTTCTTCGACGGTTACAAGCTCGATCCCGACTACGGCGTGCGACTGCTCGACGTAGCGGCAGAGGCAGGCGCCGACGTCGGCGTCCTGTGCGACACCAACGGTGGGATGTTGCCCATGGGCGTGCACGACGTCGTGAGCGACGTGCACCGTCGCGCCGGCATCCGGCTCGGTATCCACACCCAGGACGACACGGGTTGCGCGGTGGCCAACACCCTGGCCGCTGTGGATGCCGGCGCGACGCACGTCCAAGGCACCGCCAACGGCTACGGCGAGCGAGCCGGCAACGCGAACATCTTCAGCGTCATCGGCGGGCTCGTGCTCAAGATGGACCTGGATGTGTTGCCGGACGGCTGTCTGGCCGAAATGGTCCGTGTCTCGCACGCGATCGCCGAGATCGCGAACCTGGCACCGGACACGCACGCGCCCTACGTCGGGGCTGCCGCGTTCGCGCACAAGGCCGGCCTGCACGCGTCCGCGATCAAGGTCGCCCCGGAGATGTACAACCACCTCGATCCGTCGATAGTGGGCAACTCACAGCGCATCCTGGTGACCGAGATGGCCGGCCGCGCCTCGGTCGAGCTGAAGTCCACGGAACTCGGCGTCGACGTGACCTCGAGACCGGACGTCGTCAGCAAGGTCGTTGAGCGCGTCAAGCAGCGCGAGGCGTCAGGTTGGTCGTACGAGGCGGCGGACGCGTCGTTCGAACTGCTGCTGCGCGACGAACTGGGTGAGGACATCGACCCGTTCCGCGTCGAGTCCTACCGCGTGATGGTCGACCGCCGTGAGGACGGCACGATCGTCAGCGAGGCGACCGTCAAGGTCGTCGCGGGCGGCGAGCGGGTCATTTCGACCGAGGAGGGCAACGGCCCGGTCAACGCTCTCGACCGTGCGTTGCGCAAAGCCCTGACCAAGGCGCACCCGCGCCTGGCGCACCTGGAACTGACCGACTACAAGGTGCGCATCATGCCCGGACGGCACGGCACCGACGCCGTGACCCGAGTGCTCATCGAGACCTCCGATCACGAAGCGGAGTGGACGACCGTCGGCGTGCACGGCAACGTCATCGAGGCGTCGTGGCTCGCGTTGCACGACGCGGTGCGCTTCGGCCTGCTCGGCGAGGCCGCCGACTAGCGCTTCTGGGAGTTCAATTCGCGCGCAAGCCGGCGAGCACGCAGGTGGCGCAGTCGTGCGAACACGCAGCGCCTGCGCCGTCGTGCGCGCACGCGTCGGTCACGTGCAACTCGTCCGGGTCGTGTTCGTGGCCGCAGCCGCACATGTCGGCACCGCTGGCGGCGACGGCGTGTTCGAGCTCACGGTCGAGCAGGTCCGACGCGACATCGATGGAAATGGTGCGCAGCAGGCCCCACGCGAGCAGCCCGAGGACGGCGCCGACGACGAAACCGAGGACGGCGAAGACCACCGACGCGACACCGGAACCGGTGACGGCCACCGCGCCGATCGCCAGGAACAGGGCAGCGAACACGCCCACGGCCGCAGCGAGCCGGCGCCGAGCACCGACCGGAACCGCTGACAGCCGCGAAGTCACACTCCAGATTATGGCCGACGGAGCCGAGCGACATCGATCGGTAGCCTTGACCATCGTGCGTATCGCTCGTTTCGTCCATCCCGGTTCGGCCACCGCTCAGTCCGGCGTGTCCTGGGGGACGGTCGAAGGTCCTGCCGACGCCGCTCGCGACACGTTGACGGTCGCGGCGCTCGACGGTCACCCGTTCGGCCCGCTCAGCTTCACCGGCGACCGGTGGGCGTTGCCCGACGTCCGGCTGCTGTCGCCGATCCTGCCCAGCAAGGTCGTGGCCATCGGCAAGAACTACGCCGACCACGTCAAGGAGATGGGCGGCGACAAGCCACCGGAGACGCCGCTGATCTTCATCAAACCGTCCACCTCGGTGATCGGGGACGGCGACACGATCCGGCTGCCTCCCTCGTCCGAGGCAGTGCACTTCGAGGGCGAGTTGGCCGTGGTCATCGGTCGTCCGGCCCGGAACGTGACCCGCGAGGATGCCCTGTCCTACGTGCTGGGCTACGCGGCCGGCAACGACGTCACCGCGCGCGACCAGCAACGCTCCGACGTTCAGTTCACCCGCGCGAAGGGCTACGACTCGTTCTGCCCGATCGGCCCGTGGATCGAGACCGTGCTCGACCCGTCCGACCTGCATCTGGTCACCCGCGTGAACGGCGAGGTGAAGCAGGACGGCCGCACGAGCATGATGATTCACGACCTCCCCGCGCAGATCGCGTTCATGTCCGGCGTGATGACGCTCCTGCCCGGCGATGTGATCCTCACCGGCACGCCGTCCGGTGTCGGACCGATCGTCGACGGCGACACGGTCAGCGTCGAGATCGAGGGCATCGGCACGCTCACCAACCCGGTGCGCAAGTCGTGAGTGGCGTGCGCGTCCGGTTCTGCCCGTCGCCGACGGGCAACCCGCACGTGGGTCTTGTTCGCACCTGCCTGTTCAATTGGGCCTACGCGCGGCACGTCGGGGGCACATTCGTGTTTCGGGTCGAGGACACCGATGCGGCGCGGGACACGCAGGAGTCGTACGAGGCGCTGCTCGAGACGCTGCGCTGGCTCGGGTTGGACTGGGACGAGGGTCCCGAGATCGGCGGCCCGCACGCGCCGTACCGGCAGAGCGAGCGGCACGACATCTACCGAGACGTGGCCGGTCAATTGGTGCAGTCCGGCCATCTCTACGAGTCGTACTCGACTCCGGAGGAGATCGAGGCTCGGCACGTCGCCGCCGGGCGCAACGCCAAGCTCGGGTACGACAACTTCGACCGCGATCTCACCGACGAGCAGCGCGCCGCGTTCCGCGCCGAGGGGCGACGGCCGGTGTTCCGTCTGCGCATGCCGGATGAGGACATCACGTGGCACGACGTCGTCCGCGGCGAGGTGACGTTCGCGGCCGGCTCGGTGCCGGACTTCGTGGTGATCCGCCAGAACGGCGACCCCCTCTACACGCTGGTCAATCCCGTGGACGACGCACTGATGCGCATCACGCATGTGCTGCGCGGCGAGGATCTGCTGCCGTCGACGCCACGGCAGATCGCGCTGTACCGGGCGATGATCGACGTCGGCGTCACGGACTTCGTCCCTCAGTTCGGCCATCTGCCCTACGTCATGGGCGAGGGCAACAAGAAGCTGTCCAAGCGCGATCCACAGTCGTCGCTGGCCGTATACAGAGACGCGGGTTATCTCCCGGAAGGCCTGCTGAACTACCTCGCGCTGCTCGGTTGGTCGATCGCCGACGACCACGACGTGTTCTCGATCTCGGAGATGGTCGAGAAGTTCGACGTGGCTGACGTCAATGCGAACCCGGCACGGTTCGATCCCAAGAAGCTCGAGGCGATCAACGCAACGCACATCCGGATGCTCGAGCCGGCCGATTTCCGTGCCCGGCTCGAGACGTACGTGCTCGCCGCAGGTCTGAGTGCGGATTCGACCGTGCTCGACGCGGCCGCCCCGCTGGTCCAGGAGCGTTGCCAGACGATGGGTCAGGCCGTCGACCTGGTGCGCTTCCTGCTCGTCCCGGAGACGGAATTCGAGGTGGACGAGGCGGCCGCCACGAAACAGCTCGGCGAGGCGGGGCAGCAGGTTCTTACCGCCGCCGTTTCCGCGCTGGAGGGCGTGGCCGACTGGACGCACGACGACCTCGAGGCGGCACTGAGCAGCGCCCTGGTCGAAGGCCTCGGTCTCAAGCCGCGCAACGCCTACGGCCCGCTGCGGGTCGCGGTCACAGGACGCACCGTGTCGCCACCGCTGTTCGAGTCGATGGAGATCCTCGGCCGCGAACGGTCGCTTTCCCGCTTGGCGGCAGCGCGACAATAACCCCTTCCACACGGGAATGGGGGAGTCATGACTGATCTGGGCACCACGCGGCGCGACGTGCTGCGCGGCGGTGCGCTGGGCGTCGGAGCACTCGGAGTGGGCGCGATGACCGGCGCGCTCGCTCCTGCGCAGGCGGAGGCGGCAACGACGACGACGGAGGAGTTCTTCCTCGAGCTACCGGGGATCTCCGGGTCGTCGACCACGAAAGGTTTCGAGAAGCAGATCCCGGTGTCGAGCTACCGGTGGGGCGTGTCGAACACCTCGACCGGTGGTACCGGTGGTGGCGGTACCGGAAAGGCGATCCCGGGGCCGCTGGTGTTCACGATGCTGGCGAGCAAGGCCTCGCCCGCGGTGGCGCTGCTGTGCTGCACCGGCAAGCACCTCGGCACGGCGACCCTGCACGGCGTCCGCGTCAGCGGGAAGAACCGCCACGAATTCCTCACCATCACGCTGACCAATGTGCTGGTGTCGTCGCTCGACCAGCACGACTCGGGCGGCGGCCGGCCGACCGAGACCGTCGATCTGACCTACGGCGCGGTGAAGTACGTCGAGGACGGGCATTCCATGACGTTCACGTTCTGACCAGGATCGCTCGGTCCTGCCGGTGGCCGCTGGTATCTAGCACGACCTGTCACGGGTAGCGTCGCCGGGAAGATCTCCGACGAAAGGCCTTGCCGATGCCCGCGACTCGATCCTCGGTCCGTCCGGCGTGGAGCGACGACGACATCGAGGCGTTCCGGGACCTGGCCCGGACGTTCTTCGAAAAAGAGTGCGCGCCCAACGAGGAGCGCTGGAACGAGCAACAGCACGTCGACCGTGATGTGTGGCGCAAGGCGGGTGAGCTCGGCCTGCTCTGCCCGTCGATCCCTACCGAATACGGCGGTGGCGGCGGGACGTTCGCGCATGAGGCGGTGATGGCCGAGGAGCAGATCCGGGCGCTCGCCGGCAGCCTCGGCACCGCGGTGCACAGCACGATCGTGGCGCACTACATCCTCGGCTACGGCACCGAGGAACAGAAGCAGAACTGGCTGCCGCGGCTCGCGAGCGGCGAGCTGGTCGGCGCGATCGCGATGACCGAGCCCGGTACCGGGTCGGACCTGCAGAGCGTGAAGGCGAAGGCGATCCGCGACTGCGATGAGTACGTGCTCGACGGGTCGAAGACGTTCATCTCGAACGGGCTGCTCGCCGATCTGGTCATCGTCGTCGCGAAGACCGACCCGGACGATGCCGCGGCCGGCATCTCGCTGATCGTCGTCGAGACCGGCCAGGCGGACGGATTCTCGCGCGGCCGGGTGCTGAAGAAGATCGGTCAGCACGGACAGGACACCGCGGAGCTGTTCTTCAACGGTGTGCGGGTGCCGGTGGCGAACCTGCTCGGCGAAGCCGAGGGGCAAGGATTCGTCCAGCTCATGCAGCAGCTCGCGCAGGAACGGCTGGTACTGGCCGTGGGCGCGGTCGCGACCATCGAGACGGCGCTGGAACTCA
>DASXJN010000192.1:0-1624 GCA_036497365.1 Jatrophihabitantaceae bacterium
CGCGGCGATCACTTCGTAGCCCTCCGACGCGAGCCGGCGCGCCGTTGCCGCCCCGATCCCGCTACTAGCTCCTGTGACGACCGCAACCCCGCGCGCAGCACCAGACATGAACTCGATTCTGCCGTTCGTGCATCATCGATGTGTGGGGACGTCCTCGATGCGCCGCGTAGCCATGCTGAGCGTGCACACGTCTCCGCTCGATCCGCCCGGCGGCGGCGATGCCGGCGGCATGAATGTCTACATCGTCGAGACCGCGCGCCGGCTCGCCGAGCGCGGCACCGAGGTCGAGATCTTCACGCGCGCGACGTGCAGCGAACAGCAGCCGATTGCCGAACTCGCCCCGGGGGTGCTCGTCCGGCATGTCACGGCCGGACCGTTCGAAGGGCTCGCCAAGGACGACCTGCCCGCACAGCTGTGCGCGTTCACCGCCGGCGTGCTCCGCACCGAGGCGTTCCACGACCCGGGCTGGTACGACCTCGTGCACTCGCACTACTGGCTCTCGGGTCAGGTGGGCTGGCTCGTGCGCGACCGCTGGAGCGCGCCATTGGTGCATTCGGCGCACACCCTGGCAAAGGTGAAGAACACCCTGCTCGCCGAAGGCGATCGTCCCGAACCGATGGCGCGCGTGATCGGCGAGGAGCAGGTCGTGGCCGAGGCCGACCGGCTCATCGCATCCACCGACGAGGAGGCGCACCAGCTCATCGACCTGTACGGCGCGGACGCCGCGAAGGTCCGCACGATCGCGCCGGGTGTCGACCTCGACGTGTTCGTCCCGGGCGACCGCGCCGCTGCCCGCCGGCGACTCGAGTTGCGCGACGACCTGCCGACGCTGCTGTTCGTCGGCCGCATCCAGCCGCTCAAGGCGCCGGACGTGTTGCTGCGTGCCGCCGCCAAGCTCCGTGCGGACGGACCCCTGCAGGTCGTCGTCGTCGGCGGCCCGAGCGGCAGCGGACTGGCCACGCCGACCTGGCTCACCGATCTCGTCCACGAACTCGACCTGGCCGACATCGTCCGCTTCGTCCCGCCCAGCGATCGGTACACGGTCGCCGACTACTACCGCGCGGCTGACCTCACCGTCGTGCCCAGCTACACCGAGTCGTTCGGGCTGGTCGCGCTCGAGTCGCAGGCGTGCGGCACCCCGGTCGTGGCCGCGGCGGTCGGCGGGCTCACCACCGCGGTCGCCGACGCGCGCACCGGCGTGCTCGTGGACGGTCACGACCCCGAGCTGTGGACGAAGGTGATCGCCGACCTGCTGCGCAGCCCGGCCGAACTCGCCCGCCTGCGCGAATCCGCGCGCGGTCACGCCGAGCTGTTCTCCTGGGACCGGACGACCGATGCCCTGCTCGCCGCGTATCACGAGGCAGCCGGCACATGAGTGACACGGCCGCCGTCGCCGACATCATCGACTCGACGCTGCGCGACCTCGACCTCGAGTACGAACGCGACGCGCCCGATCGCTTCGTCGTCGCGCTGCCTGGCGAGAAGCGGCTCAAGACCGCGTGCTGGCTGGTGATCGGCGCACACGCCCTCGAGGTGCAGGCGTTCGTCATGCGGAGGCCGGACGAGAACCGCGAGGCGGTCTACGAGTTCCTGCTGCAGCGCAACGTGCGCACCTACGGCGTCT
>DASXJN010000193.1:0-12642 GCA_036497365.1 Jatrophihabitantaceae bacterium
CTCGAGGGCTTCTTCTACAAGCCGCGGGCCGACCGCGAGCTGCTGGCGCAATACGCCTCCGGCTTGATCGCCACCACGGGCTGCCCGTCCGGCGAGGTCCAGACCTGGCTGCGCATCGGCGACTACGAGAAGGCGCGTGCCAGCGCCGCAGAGTTCCGTGACATCTTCGGCGCGCAGAACTTCTTCGTCGAGCTGATGGATCACGGGCTCGACATCGAACTGCGCGTCCGCGAGGGTCTGCTCAAGCTGGCCAAGGATCTCCAGATCCCCGTCATCGCCACCAACGACTCGCATTACACGAACCCCGAGGACGCCGACGCGCACGAGGTGCTGCTGTGCGTCCAGTCCGGCAAGACGATGGCCGATCCGAGCCGGTTCAAGCTGGAGGGACACGACTACTACCTCAAGAGCCCGGCCGAGATGCGCTCGCTGTGGGCCGACAAGCACGACCTGCGCGAGGCGTGCGACAACACGCTGCTGATCGCCGAGCGGTGCGAAGTCACGTTCAACGAGTCGGCCAACCTGATGCCGCAGTTCGACCTGCCGCCCGGCGAGGACGAAGCATCGTGGTTCGTCAAGCAGGTCGAGCAGGGGTTGGTCCACCGCTACGGGGCGTCCATTCCGGCCGAGGTCCGCGCCCGGGCCGACTACGAAGTCGACATGATCTTGAAGATGGGCTTTCCCGGCTACTTCCTGGTCACGGCCGATCTGATCGGATGGGCCAAGCAACAGGGGATCCGGGTGGGGCCCGGCCGTGGCTCGGCAACGGGTTCGTTGGTCGCTTACGCGATGCGCATCACCGAACTCGATCCGCTCGAGCACAGCCTGCTGTTCGAGCGATTCCTGAACCCCGACCGGGTCAGCATGCCCGACATCGACATCGACTTCGACGAGCGCCGGCGTGGAGAGGTCATGCGCTACGTCGTCGACAAGTACGGCGACGATCGAGTCGCGCAGGTCGTCACCTTCGGCACGATCAAGACCAAGCAGGCATTGAAGGACGCCAGCCGGGTGCTCGGCTATCCGTTCGCGATGGGCGACCGCATCACCAAGGCGTTGCCACCGGCGGTCATGGCCAAGGACGTCCCGCTCGGCAAGATCTTCGAACCGACCCACGAGCGCTTCAACGAAGGCGCCGAGTTCCGCGCACTGGTCGAGTCCGATCCCGAGGTCAAGAGGATCTTCGAGACGGCCAAGGGTCTCGAAGGCCTGAAGCGCCAATGGGGCGTCCACGCCTGCGCGGTCATCATGTCCAGCGAGCCGCTGCTCGATCACATTCCGATCATGAAGCGCGAGCAGGACGGCGCGATCATCACGCAGTTCGACTATCCGACCTGCGAGACGCTCGGCCTGCTCAAGATGGACTTCCTCGGGCTGCGCAACCTCACGGTCATCGACGACGCCGTCCGTAACGTCGCGATGAACCGCGGGCTCGAGGTCGACATCGACTCGGTGTCGCTCGACGACGAGGTCACCTACCGCCTGCTGGCGCGGGGCGACACGCTCGGCGTGTTCCAGCTCGACGGCGGGCCGATGCGCTCACTGCTGCGCCAGATGGCGCCCACTCAGTTCGGCGACATCGCGGCAGTGCTCGCGCTGTACCGCCCCGGCCCGATGGCGGCCAACGCACACACCGACTACGCCGAGCGCAAGAACGGGCGACAGTAGAACAAGCCGATTCATCCTGAGCTGTCTGCGCCCTTGGCCGAGATTCTCGACGAGACCTACGGACTGGTGGTCTACCAGGAGCAGGTCCAGGCGATCGCCCGCAAGGTCGCCGGCTACACGCTCGGCCAGGCCGACCTGCTGCGGCGGGCGATGGGCAAGAAGAAGAAGGCCGAGCTGGATGCCCAGCTCGAGAACTTCACCGCCGGGATGAAGGCGAACGGCTACTCCCAGAACTCGATCAACGCGTTGTGGGGGACACTTCTCCCGTTCTGTGACTACGGCTTCAACAAGTCGCATACCGCGGGCTACGGGCTCGTCTCGTACTGGACGGCGTACCTCAAGGCGAACTATCCCGCCGAGTACATGGCCGCGCTGCTCACGTCGGTGAAGGACGACAAGGACAAGATGGCCGTCTATCTGGCTGAGTGCCGACGGATGGGCATCAAGGTGCTGCCACCGTGCGTCAACTCCTCCGATGCCGACTTCACGCCGGTCGACACCGACATCCGGTTCGGCCTGACCGCGGTGCGCAATGTCGGTACCAACGTGGTCACCTCGATCGTGGCGACGCGCAAGGACAAGGGTGAGTTCGGCGACTTCGCCGACTTCCTGCGCAAGGTCGAGGCAGTGGTGTGCAACAAGCGCACCATCGAGGCGTTGATCAAGGGCGGCGCGTTCGACTCGCTGAGCCACGCCCGGCGCGGGTTGATCAATGTCTACGAACCGGCCGTCGACGCCGTCCTCGACACCAAGCGAGCCGAGGCGATCGGCCAGTTCGACCTGTTCGGCTCGTTGGGAGACGACGCCGTGCCCGACCCGGCCGACGACGTGTTCGCGGTGCGCGTCCCGGACGGCGAGTGGGACAAGAAGGTGCTGCTGCAGTTCGAACGCGAGATGCTCGGGCTCTACGTGTCCGACCATCCGTTGTTCGGCCTCGAGCACGTGCTGTCCGGCGCGGCCGACGACAGCATCGCCAACATCCAGGCCGAGGCGAGCGACGAGCCGAAGACGGTCACCCTCGCCGGCATCCTGTCGTCCGTGAACCGCCGCGTCACCAAGGCGGGCGCGCCGTGGGCCAACGCGGTGCTCGAGGATCTCGAGGGATCCATCGAGGTGATGTTCTTCCCGGCGACCTACGCCCAGGTCGCGCTGCAGATCAGCGAGGACGCCGTCGTCTCGGTCAAGGGACGCACCGACGCCCGCGAGGACACGGTCAAGCTCATCGCGTCCGACATCGCCATCCTCAACACCGACGTCGACGCGCCGCGCGGGCCGGTCAAGCTGCGCCTGGAGGCCACCCGGTGCACGCCGCCGGTGGTGGAACGGCTCAAGGACGTCCTGGCCGCCCACCCCGGTGGCAGCGAGGTGCACCTGCACCTGATCAGCACCAACAACCCGCACGTCGTGCTCGAGCACCGGGTCACCCCGTCCGCCGCGTTGATGGGCGACCTGAAGGCGTTGCTCGGGCCGAGCGCGATTTCCGCCTAACCCTCTTGATTTGGTATCGACTGACCAGATTTTCATGATCACGATGGTCATTCGATACCAAATCAAGGTGGGGTGGTGGGGATCGTGGTCGTCGTGTGGCGGGGGCGGTGGGTCAGGCGGAGCGCTGGTAGGTGCGGAAGGCGCGCGTGGCGAGCCAGCCGAGAACGGCCGCAAGCACGATCAGCGCGCCGAGCCGGGGGAGCACCGCGCCCGCCGACGGCGATGCCGACAGCGCCTCACGAGAGGCGACCACGGCCCAGTCGACCGGGTTGTACCTCGCCACGTGCTGCACCCATCCCGGTGCCAGCTCGGTGTCCATGACCGCGCTGGAGAGGAACTGCAGCGGTAGGACGATGAACTGGCTGATGCCGATCAGCGCCTCTTGTTGCCGCACCAGCAACGCGATCGAATTCGAGAAGGACGCGATGCACATCGCGATGAGCACCGCGGAGAGCGTGGTCACCGCGATCCCCGTGACGCCACCGGGGAATCGCGCGCCCGCGGCGTAGGCGATGCCGAACACGATCAGCGTCTGGATCACCGTCGTCAGGGCTTGGTAGGCGAGCGTGCCGATGATCATCGCGCCGCGGCGCACCGGCGAGGCGAGCAGCCGATCCATCACGCCGATGGACATGTCCTCGATGTAGACCGTGCCGGCCCAGCCGGACGAGAACAGCGCGGTCATCATGATCACGCCCGGCGTGATGAACTCCAGATACGTGATGCCGTGCGCGAAGCCGGGGATGTCGATCACCGACTTGAACAGCTGGCCGAACAGCAGCAGCCAGATCACCGGTTGCACCAGGCTGATCGCGAGGTAGGCCGGCTGGCGCATCAGCGTGCGCACCGATCGAGTCGTCAGCAGCACCGAGTCGGTCGTGAGACTGGCCATGATTACGCCACCTCCTCGAACGTGCGGCCTGCGTAGCGCAGGTAGACGTCGTCGAGGGACGGCCGGGCGACGGTGACCGCGGCCACGCCGAGCCCTGCGCCGTCCAGCGCCGCGAGCACGGCGGGCACCGCTCGTGCACCGCTGTCCGCACGAGCCCGCAGCCGGACGCCGTCGGCGACCACGTCGCGCAGCCCGGGCACGCTGCCCAGCACGCCGACGGCGACCGGTGCCTCGTTGTCGGCCACGCTGTCCAGCTCGATGTGCACGGTGTCGCCGCGCAGTTCGCTCTTCAGCTCCTCGGGCGTGCCTTCGACGACGATCCGTCCCGCGTCGACTATCGCGAGTCGGTCGGCGAGCCGATCGGCCTCGTCGAGGTAGTGGGTGGTGAGCAGTACGGTCATCTGCTCGTCGCCCGCGAGCTGTTCGATCTCGCGCCACATGTCGGCGCGTGCTTCGGGATCAAGCCCGGTGGTCGGCTCGTCCAGGAAGAGCACGCTGGGCCGGTGCACCAGCCCGATCGCGACGTCGAGCTTGCGCATCATGCCGCCCGAGTAGGTCTTGGTCAGCCGGTCCGCCGCGTCGGCCAGGCCGAAGCGGTCGAGCAGCGCGCCTGCGCGGGCCCGCGCATCGGCGCGTGACATGCCCTGGATGCGGGCCGCGAGCATGAGGTTCTCGCGGCCGGTCGCCATCGGGTCGCCGGACGACTTCTGCGAGACGAGGCCGATCGAGCGGCGCACCCGGTCGGGATGGCGCAACACGTCGGTGCCGGCGACGGTGGCCGCGCCGCTGTCCGGACGGGACAAGGTGCAGAGGATCTTCACGGTCGTGGACTTGCCGGCGCCGTTGCGGCCGAGCAGTGCGAAGACGCTACCCGCTCCGATCTGGACGGAGAGGCCGTCCAGTGCACGGATGCGCTCGGCGCCCCGCGTGCCGGGGTAGGTCTTGACGAGGTCCTGCGCGGTGAGCGCAGCGTGGGATGGTCGGTACATCGGGACTCCTTGGCTGAAAGGTCTGGAGTCGAGACCGCACCGCCTATCGTGATGGATGCGCCTCGGGACGGGCCCTACGGTCTCGACTCGGGGTTCTCGCCCCTGGCCGGTGTTGCCGCACCGGTCAGGGGTTTGCTCGTTGCGAGCGATCGCTGGTCAGTTCGGGGCGTCCTCCTTCTGCGGGTCGAGGAAAGCGCGAGCCTCTTCACCGAGGTGCCGGACGGGATCGGCCATGATCTGCTCGAAGCTCATCCCGTTGCCGCGCAATTCGTGGATGCGTCGCCACAGCCGTGTGCCGCCGAGTTTCTCCGCGCGGATGCGTTCGGCGAGATCTTTGACGAAGCGCAGTTCCGCAGTGAGCATCGCGAGGCGGAACTGGTCCTCGACGGCGAAGATCTCGGGTAGGCCCAGGTCCGCGACGACGCGTTGCGTGGACTCGACCGCGCCGATATCGATGCGCAGCGCGACGGTGCGCTCCTCGAGCAGCCGGGTGACCTCTGCCGGCGGCAGGCCGCCCATCAGCGACAGGCCGGCTTCCAGCGAGGTGAAGTCGCGTACCGGACGGGAGAGCAACTCGGCCAGCCAGTCCTCGAACTCGCTGACGCCCTCCGGCGTGATCTCGTAGATCGTCCGCTCCGGGCGGCGTCCCTCGCGGGTGGTCTCGCGGGAGGTGATCAGGCCGTGCTTCTGCAGCGACTCGACCACTGAGTACAGCGAGCCGTAGTTCAGCTTGATGCTCTGTTCCTTGCCACGCGTACGCAGCGTCGTCGAGATCTCGTAGGGATGCATCGGGCGCTCGGACAGGCAGCTCAGCACGGCGAGCGCCAGTGGATTGGACACCCGGCGACGAGTCATGGTCATTCCTCCGTCTCGATTACTCGAAACAGAGTATTCGGACCAGAGCCGAACCGGCAACGCATTTTCGCGCCGCCTCTTGTTTTGGTACCGAGTGACCGGATTTCCATGATCGTCTTGGTAAGTCGATACCAAAACAAGGTGGGTCAGGACGTGCGCTGGCTGGTCCTTGCGGCGTAGGTAGCCTCGACACCGTGGAGCCTGACCCGAAGCGACCCTCCGAGCCGCCGGCGCTGTTGCGCAAGCAGCCGCGCTCCGAGCCGCCTCCGGACGACGCAGCCGGCACGGGTGGGGAGGCCGAGGTCGGCGACTTCCGGCCGGGCTCGGCCTGGGGACGGGCCGCGCTCGGCCGCTACCTCGTCGGCCGGTCGATGACCGAGTCCATCGGAACCTCGCTGCTGCTGATCGCGATCGTGTTCCTCGGCCTGGCCGCGCTCTCGCAGTGGTTGCTGCACTCGACCGCGCTGGCCGTCCTGTTCGTGATCGTCGCCGTCTTCGACCTGGTGCTGCGCTGGCTGCTGCTCGCGATAGTCCGCCGCCTCACCGCGTTCCCGCAGTACGAGCCGATCGAGGATCGCCTCAACGCGCTGGTCCGCGACACCCGACGCGACGTCTTCCGCGAACTGCGCCGGGTGGGCTTGCCGAGCCACGTCTGGACGCTGCCGCTGCTCGCCGTGCGGCTGGTGCGCACGTCACGCCGTGCAGAAACCGTGGCGGCGATGCGCGCGTTCGAGATCGAACGGGTCGTGCCCAAGGCCCGGCTGGACGAGACGTACCTGCTGCTCCAGCAGGCCGCCGGCGGAGGCGTGCCGCGCAGCGGACCGCACTGATGCCGGGCCCGATTCGGCCTTTGGCAGACTGAGCGCATGACGGTCGTCGACAGCCCGGCTCCGGCTGCTGTCGTCCGCTCCGAGCGTGCGGTGCAACTGCGTGCATCCGGGCTGCTGATCCTCGGCCTGGCCGTGCTCGGCGCGTTGCTCGGACCGATCTGGCAGGCCTGGGCGCCGCCCGGACCGGCCGGCGCCATTCTCGCCAAGGGCATCCAGGCGGACGAGACGGAAGCGTTCGTCAGCGGCGACGGCAAGTTCGGGCTGATCACGATCATCGTCGGGCTGATCGCCGGGATCGTCGCGTTCCAGTTGCGGCCGTTCCGTCAGGCCCGCGGGCCGTACCTCGCGCTCGCGCTGGCCGTCGGTGGCTTCGTCGGCGCGGCACTGACGGAGTGGGTCGGCTATCTCATCCGCGGCACCGGCGCCGAGTTCGTCTGTACGGCGCCCGGCGGGCGTTGCGTGTCCCACCTGCCGCTGACCGTGCACATGCACGCAGTACTGCTCGTCGAGGCGATCCTCGCCGTCCTGGTCTACAGCCTGTTCGTCGCGTTCGCCGTGGACGACGACCTCGGCCGGCCGGATCCGAATCGGCCGGTCTACGTGCCGCCCGACGTCGAGGAAGAGTCAGTTGGGCAGCAGCCCGCGGAACATGGGACCGGAATGGACGGAGACCGTCCGGGTTCGCCGCAGCAGGGGGAGTTCGCGCCGTAGCACCTCCCGGAGATGGCGCAGCCGGTCGACGGCGTTGTCGTCCTCGAGCAGTGCCTGACGGTCCGATTCAGACAGCGGAGGCTCAGCCGCCAATCGGTGCGCGAGCAGAGTGATCTCGGTCGGGTAATCCGGATCGCGGCGCGGCTCAAGGTCGGAGAACTCGCGGTACAGCCGGATGAATTCGTCGGCGAGCGCTTGGGTGGACTCGAGCAAGCCCAGCGGGAGTTCTCCGCCGACGGTCTCGAGAAGCAAGCTGACCTCCGCGAGCGGATAAGGCTTGTCCGACGGCACGATGCGCACGATCCGGAACCGCTGGCTGCCGCCCAGGAACAGCCGATACACACCCTCGCTGACGGTCTCCATCTCCAAGATCTCGGCGATCGTCCCGACCGACGCGAAGGTGGCAGGCACGGTCTTGGCAGCGATGTTGTCCACCTCGAACCCCGACTTGAGCCCGATCACGCCGAATCGGCGCTGCTCCCCGTCGGCGGTGACGTCCGCGACCAGCCGCGCATAGCGCGCCTCGAAGACGCGCAGCGGCAGCGGCTGGCCCGGCGCGAGCACGCTTTCGAGGGGGAACAGCGGCAGCAGTTCTGGCACGACCGTCACGCTAGCCGGGGAGGGCGACAGGTCGCGCCCGTAAACTGGGGCCGTGTTGCGCCGCCTCGATCTGACGTCCGCCGGCTCCGCCGACCTGCGCCGGGTGCTGCCCCGCGCTGCGGTCGACGTCCATGCCGCCTCGGCCGCGGTGACGCCGCTGGTCGAGGACGTCGCCGGGCGCGGTTATGCCGCGGTACGCGAGGCGACACTGCGCTTCGACGGTGTGGACGTCCCCGAGCCGCGGGTGCCCGCCGACGTGCTCCAGGGCGCGCTGCACGGCCTCGACGCGGCGGTGCGCGACGGGCTCAACGAGTCGATCCGCCGCGCCCGAATCGTTTCTGAGGCACAGCGCCGCGACACCGTCGACGTCCAGGTCGTGCCGGGCGGCACCGTCACCGAGCGATGGATCCCGGTGGGTCGGGTGGGGCTGTACGTGCCGGGCGGGCTGGCCGTCTACCCGTCCAGCGTGGTGATGAACGTCGTGCCCGCCCAGATCGCGGGAGTCGCGTCGATCGCGGTGTTCTCGCCGCCGCAGAAGGAGTTCGGCGGGCGGCCGCACCCGACGATCCTGGCCGCGTGCGCGATCCTCGGCGTGAACGAGGTCTACGCGGTCGGCGGCGCGCAGGCGATCGCGCTCGCCGCGTACGGCGACCTCGCGCTGGGCATCGAGCCGGTGGACGTGATCACCGGGCCCGGCAACGTCTACGTCGCCGCTGCCAAGCGGCTCGTCCGCGGCGTGGTCGGCATCGACGCCGAGGCCGGGCCGACCGAGATTGCCGTCCTCGCCGACGCCACCGCCGACCCGGTGCACGTCGCTGCCGACCTGATCAGCCAGGCCGAGCACGACACGCTCGCCGCCTCGGTGCTGGTCACCGACTCGGTTGAGCTCGCCGGCGCGGTCGACGCCGAGGTCGAGCGGCAGGTCGGGCTCACCAAGCACGTGGAGCGCGTCGCCGCGGCGCTCACCGGGCAGCAGTCGGCGACCTGCATCGTGCGAGATCTCGAGCAGGGCCTCGATGTCGTCAACGCCTACGCGGCCGAGCACCTCGAGGTGATCACCGCCGACGCGCGCGCGTGGGCCGAACGAGTGACCAACGCCGGATGCGTGTTCGTCGGCACCCACTCGCCGGTGTCACTCGGCGACTACTGCGCGGGCTCGAACCACGTGCTCCCGACCGGTTGCACGGCCCGGCACGCATCCGGTCTGTCGGTGCAGTCGTTCCTGAAGGGCGTGCACCTGGTCGAGTACTCGGCAGACGCGCTGGCCGAGGTCGCGCCGCACGTCCTCGCGCTCTCGGCCGCCGAAGACCTGCCCGCCCACGGCGCCGCGGTGGCCGTCCGGTTGCCGACGTGACGTCGCTGGACGATCTGCCTATTCGGGAGGAGCTGAGGGGCGAGCAGCCCTACGGCGCGCCACAACTCGACGTCGCGGTGCAGCTCAACGTCAACGAGAATCCGTACCCGCCGAGTGACGCAGTCGTCGCCGATATCGCTGCGGCGGTCGCCGACGCGGCACGCACTCTCAACCGTTATCCCGACCGTGACGCGGTCGGTCTGCGCGCCGACCTCGCCTCGTATCTCAACGCGGACGGCGGCACCGGCCTGCGCGCCGCGAACGTCTGGGCCGCGAACGGTTCGAACGAGGTCATGCTGCACCTGTTGCAGGCCTTCGCCGGTCCGGGTCGCACGGTCCTGTCCTTCGCACCGACGTACTCGATGTATCCCGAGTACGCGCGCGACACGCATTCGGCGTGGGTGGCCGGTCGCCGGGCGGACGACTTCACCGTCGACCTCGACGCGGCACGTGACGCGATCTCCGAACACAACCCGGCGGTGGTCTTTCTCGCCTCGCCGAACAATCCGACCGGCACAGCGCTCCCGCTCGCCGACATCGAGGCAATCCTCGACGTCGCACCCGGCATGGTGATCGTCGACGAGGCCTATGCCGAGTTCCGGCGCGCCGGCGTGCCGAGCGCGCTGTCCCTGCTGCCGAACCACCCACGACTGGTCGTGACGCGCACGATGTCGAAGGCCTTCGCCCTCGCCGGCGGTCGGCTCGGTTACATGGCTGCCGCGCCGGCGGTTGTCGACGCGGTACGCATCGTCCGGCTGCCGTATCACCTGTCCGCGGTCGCCCAAGTGGTGGCGCGCGTCGCGCTCGCACATGCGGACGAACTGTTGCGCGCCGTGTCGGCCCTGCGCGAGGAACGTGACCGCACCGTCGACTGGCTGCGCGCAACCGGACTGGAGGCGGCACAGTCGGATGCCAACTTCGTGCTGTTCGGGACGTTCGCCGACCGGCACGCTGTCTGGCAGGGTCTGCTCGACCGGGGCGTGCTCATCCGGGAGACTGGTCCGGACGGCTGGTTGCGCGTCTCGATCGGCACGCCTGACGAGATGGCCGCATTCCGCACCGCACTGACGGAGGTTCTGGCATGACGCGCACGGGACGGGTGGAGCGCGCCACCGACGAGACCAAGGTGCTGGTGTCCATCGACCTCGACGGACACGGCCACACCGACGTGTCGACCGGGGTGGGCTTCTACGACCACATGCTCTCGTCGTTCGGCAAGCACGGACTGTTCGATCTCACTGTGCACGTCGAGGGCGACCTGCACATCGACGCGCACCACACCGTCGAGGACACCGCGATCGCACTCGGCCAGGCCTTCGCGCAGGCCGCAGGTGACAAGGCGGGCACGCGCCGCTTCGGCGACGCCCTGATTCCGATGGACGAGTGCCTCGTGCAGGCCGCCGTCGATCTGTCCGGCCGGCCCTACCTCGTGCACCGCGAGCCCGACGGCGCGCCGCCGACGATCGGCCCCGACTACGCGACGACGCTCACCCGGCACGTGTTCGAGTCGTTCACCTACCACGCGGCCATCGCCTTGCATGTGATCGTGCACAGCGGTCGCGACTGGCACCACGTCACCGAGGCGCAGTACAAGGCGGTGGCCCGCGCCCTGCGCGCCGCGGTCGAACTCGACCCGCGCGTCGAGGGCGTCCCCTCCACCAAGGGCGTTCTCTAGCGCGATGAAGCGCGTCGTCGTGCTCGACTACGGGTCGGGCAATCTCCGCTCTGCCCAGCGCGCGCTGGAACGCGTCGGTGCCGAGGTCACCGTCACCGGCGACCGCAGCGCCGCGCTCGCGAGCGACGGGCTCGTCGTCCCTGGCGTCGGTGCCTTCGCAGCGTGCATGTCCGGGCTCGACTCGATCGGCGGACGCGAGATCGTCACTGAGCGGCTGCGGGTACTGCGTCCGTTGCTCGGCATCTGCGTCGGAATGCAGGTGCTGTTCACCACCGGCGTCGAGCACGACATCGAAACCGCCGGGCTCGGCGTGCTGCCAGGCCGGGTGGAACGACTCCGGGCGCCGGTACTGCCGCACATGGGCTGGAACACCGTCGAGGTGTGCGACGGTTCGAAGCTGTTCGCCGGCATCGCACCGGGTACGCGGTTCTACTTCGTCCATTCGTACGCGGCACATCACACGTCCGGCCTGGTTTCGACCAGCGAGCACGGCGAGCGGTTCGCCGCCGCAGTGGAGGACGGCCTGATCAGCGCCACCCAGTTCCACCCGGAGAAGTCCGGCGACGCGGGAGCGGCGCTGCTCGAGAACTGGGTCACCACGCTATGAGCAAGCAACGCGCCAAGGCACGCGCCGCGCGCGCGGCCGACGCCGCTCGCCGGGCGGCCGAGGCGCAAGCGGAGCGCGACCGCGAGAACGCGGAGCGGGCCAAGCGAGAACGCCGCTCGCTCGCGTGGCGAAAGATCCGGCTGTGGCAGCACGGCACCACGTTCCATCGGCGCAAGGAAGCGTGGGCCGGGCTGGCCGCGCTCGCTCTCGTGGCGATCCTCGTCGCGTTCTTCATCACCGGTTCGCTGCAGACCGTGTTGTTCGTCGTCCTCGTCCTGATCATCGGTGCGCCGGTGCTGATCATGCTGACCTTCGATCGGAGATCGCGATGAGCCTGGTGCTGCTGCCTGCAGTCGACGTCCAGGACGGGGCGGCGGTGCGGCTCGTGCAGGGCGCCGCGGGATCCGAGACGTCCTACGGCGACCCGCTCGAAGCCGCAATGGCCTGGCAGCGCGGGGGAGCGGAGTGGATCCACCTCGTCGACCTCGACGCCGCGTTCGGCCGCGGTGACAATCGCGACCTGCTCGCCGACGTGGTGAAACAGCTCGACGTCGCCGTCGAGCTGTCCGGCGGGATCCGCGACGAAGACTCGTTGGCTGCCGCTCTTGGCACCGGTTGCGCGCGCGTCAACCTCGGCACCGCTGCCCTCGAGTCGCCGGACTGGGTGCGCCAAGCGATCGGCGAGCACGGCGACCGCATCGCCGTCGGACTCGACGTGCGCGGCACGACACTCGCGGCTCGCGGGTGGACGCAGGAGGGCGGCGACCTCTGGGAGACGATGTCCCGCCTGGACGCCGACGGCTGCGCGCGCTACGTCGTCACCGACGTGCACCGCGACGGCACCCTCACCGGCCCGAATCTGGGTTTGCTGCAGGACGTGTGCGCGCGGACGCCGGCTGCCGTGGTCGCGAGCGGGGGCGTGTCGTCATTGGACGACCTGCGCGCGATCGCCGGGCTGGGCACGGTCGAAGGC
>DASXJN010000194.1:0-13498 GCA_036497365.1 Jatrophihabitantaceae bacterium
TGCCTGCCGCGAGTACTCGGCCGCCTCGAAGCCGTGGACGACGAGACCACCCGGTTGTCGGGCACGACGAGCAATCCGATCTGGTACGCCGAACAGCTCGCCGTCATCTCGGTGGACTTCGAGGTGCGTGGCGGTGTCGAACTGCGCGACTCGGTGCGCGCGATCGGGCAACGATTCATCGGGGCGGTCCGGCCGTGACGGTGGGTCGCTGCCTGGTCGTCGGTGCGCTCGCAATGGCGTGCTTCGCCGCTGCCGGGCCGTCCGCAGCGGCGGCGCCGGCCGGTCGCAGCCCGTCGCGGCACCTTGCCGTGCTCGGCTTCCAGCAGGGCGGCGACTCGCCCACGCTCATCGCGCGGGACGCCGCCGCGCTCCGGACGGTCGGGGTGGACGGTGTCAACCTGACTCCGCACGGCCGATCGACGACAAGCGTCCCGGCAGGCACGCGGGCCAACCGCCGCGAGGCGCACCGCGATAACCTGCGCGCGGAACTGCTGTTCGGCAACTGGAGCAGCAAGATCAACGACTTTTCCGAGCCGCTGGCGCACACGATGCTGTCGCGACGTGCGAACCGCGACGCCGTTGCCCACCGGCTCGCGGCGATCGTCCGGCGGCAGCACTGGGACGGCATCTCGCTCGACCTCGAGGCGTTGCGGACCCGCGACCGGGCCGGCCTCGTCGACTTCCTGTCGGCGCTGCGTGCGGCCCTGCCGCGAGGTCGGACGATCACGATCTGCATCTCGGGCCGCACGTCCGACGCTCGCTTCCGCGCCGGCGGCTACGAACTCCCCCGGATCGCCCCGCGGGTGGACCGCATCGAGTACATGACCTACGACGAGCACGGCCCGTGGGAGAACACCCCTGGTCCGGTCGGAGCCCTGTCCTGGCAGCGCGATTGCTTACGAGCGTTGCTCCGGTTCGTGCCGCGCCGCAAGATCGACCTCGGTGTCGCCGGCTACGGCTACGCCTGGCGGCCGCATTCGAACCTCACGCTGTCGGACCGGCGCGCCCGCAAGCTGGCCGGGTCGCATGCCCGCTGGGTGGGCGGCGACGTCGGCGAGTGGACGGCGCACCTACCGGACGGCTCGACGCTGTGGTGGTCGGATGCCCGCAGCTACCGTCGTCGCGCGGATCTGGCCCGGCAGTGGCGCCTGCACGGGCTGGCCGTGTGGAACCTGCAGGAGTCGGACCCGATTCGCTGATCCGGCGTGGTTACGACTCGCCGCGGCGGGCCTTGAGCTTCTGCAGCGCCTCATCGAGCAGCGCGGCGCCGTCCTCGTCCGAACGGCGTTCCTTCACGTAGGCGAGGTGCGTCTTGTACGGCTCGTTGCGAGGCGCGCTCGGCGGCGCGTCGGACATCCGGCCGGCCGGGAACCCGCACTTGGGGCAGTCCCAGGTGTCGGGCAGTTGAGCGTCCACGGCGAAGGCCGGACGGACCTCGTGACCGTTGGCGCAGAAGAACGACACGCGCTGGCGCGGTGCGGTCTCACCGCGCTCCTTCTCGCCCATCGGTCCGGCGCCGACACGGCTGCCGCGGATGGCACTGCCACCTGCCACGGAAGGTCTCCCCTTGTTCGGAGGCGTTTGGAAAAAACGATTGCTTCAGATACAGCAGGTCACTGGTTCTTGTAGAGCAGGCCGAGCCCGATGATGCAGATCGTCCACACCACACCGGCGATGACGGTCAGCCGGTCGAGGTTGCGCTCGACGACCGACGAGCCGGACAGGTTCGAGTAAAACGAACCGCCGAGCATGGACGACAGGCCGCCGCCCTTGCCGCGGTGCAGCAGAACGAGCACCACGAGCAGCAAGCTCGCGATGATCAGCACGATGGACAGGGTCAGAATCATCGGTAGTGCCTCAACCTCGGACTAGCGGGACTTCGAACAACGGGCAACGAAAGCATCTAAGCCTAACTGACGCACTCAGCGTCGCGCCTTCGCCGGACGGGCCGCGAGGCAGATCCCGGCGAATTCGTCCGCGTCGAGGCTCGCGCCGCCCACCAGAGCGCCGTCGATGTCCCGCTCAGCGAGGATCTCGCCGGCGTTGGTCGACTTGACCGATCCGCCGTAGAGGATCCGAACGCCGGCTGCCACTTCGGGCGAGTACAGCTGTTCGAGCCGCCCACGGATCGCGACGCACACCTCCTGCGCGTCGTCGGGCGTGGCGACCTTGCCGGTGCCGATCGCCCACACCGGCTCGTAGGCGATCACGATCGACTCGACCTGCTCGGCCGGGATGCCGGCGAGCGCACCGTCGAGCTGGCCGGTGCAGTGCGGCACCTGGCCACCCTCCTCGCGCACGTCGAGGCCCTCGCCGACGCAGAGGATCGGCGTGAGGCCGTTGCGGTACGCCGCGACAACCTTGCTGTTGACGACCGCGTTGTCCTCGCCGTGGTACTGGCGCCGTTCCGAGTGGCCGACCACGACGTAACGGCAGCCGAGCTTGGCGAGCATCGTGCCGCTGATGTCACCGGTGTAGGCGCCCGCATCGTGCGGCGAGAGGTCTTGCGCGCCGTATTCGATGAGCAGCCTGTCGCCGTCGATCAAGGTCTGGACGCTGCGGATGTGCGTGAACGGCGGCAGCACCGCGACCTGCACGGTGTGGAACAGCTCTTCCTTGAGGCTGAACGCGAGCTTCTGCACCAGCGCGATCGCCTCGAGGTGGTTCAGATGCATCTTCCAGTTGCCGGCGATCAGCGGTTTGCGTCCCTCGAAGGGCGGGATCGGCTTGGTGCTCACCGCGTTGAAGGTCGAGTCACTGGGACGGAGGAACTTCGGCACTACTCTCCTGCCAACACCGCGACGCCCGGGAGCGTCTTGCCCTCGAGGTACTCCAGCGACGCGCCGCCGCCGGTCGAGATGTGCCCGAACGCGTTCGGGTCGAGCTTGAGCGCGCGCACAGCCGCTGCCGAGTCGCCGCCGCCCACCACCGAGAGCCCGTCGACTGCGGCCACCGCTTCGGCGACACCGCGCGTGCCGGCCGCGAACGGGGCCACCTCGAACACGCCCATCGGGCCGTTCCAGAAGACCGTGTGCGCGGACGCGAGCACCTCGGCGAATGCGGCGACCGTCTTCGGCCCGACGTCGAGGCCCTTCTGATCGGACGGAATGGCGTCCGCCGCGACGGTCTGCGTCTGGGCGTCGTCGGTCACGTCGTTGGCCACCACGATGTCGGTCGGTAGCACGATCTTGTCGCCGTTCTCGGCGAGGAACCGCTTGCAGTTGTCGACCTGGTCGGGCTCGAGCAGCGAGTCGCCGACCTCGTGCCCCTGCGCCTTAAGGAACGTGAAGCACATGCCGCCGCCGACGAGCAGCTTGTCGACCTTCGGTAGCAGCGACTCGATGACGGCGAGCTTGTCGCTCACCTTCGAGCCGCCGAGCACGACGACGTACGGACGTTTCGCATCGCTGGTGAGCTGCTCGAGCACCTGCACCTCGTCGCGGACGAGGTCTCCGACGTAGGCGGGCAGCAGCTTGGCGATGTCGTAGACCGACGCGTGCTTGCGGTGCACTGCACCGAAGGCGTCCTCGACGAAGGCACCGCCGTCGTCGTCGCCACCGGTCAGGAACTCGAGACAGTGGGCGAACTTCATCCGCTCGGCGTCGTCCTTGCTCGTCTCGCCCGGGTTGAACCGGACGTTCTCGAGCAGCAGCAACTCGCCGTCCTTGAGATCCTGCGCGAGGATGCGCGCGCTCTCACCGACGGTGTCCATCGCGAACTCGACCGGACGGCCGAGCAGCTGAGCCAATCGGTCGGCGACCGGGCTGAGCGTGTAGTTCGGGTCGGGCTCGCCCTTCGGCCGGCCGAGATGCGCGGCGACGATCACCCGCGCGCCATGGTCGAGCAGCTTCGTGAGCACCGGCAAGGACGCACGCACCCGGCCGTCGTCGGCGACCTTGCCGTCCTTGAGCGGGACGTTCAGATCCGACCGGACCAGGACGCGCCGGCCCTGCACGCCGTGCTTGATCAGCTCGTCGAGGGTTCGCATGCCCGCCTCTCCGGGACCACCGTCTTGGTCTGCATGGCAATGAGCAGCTTGCTACTGGTTCGCATGGGGTCAGAGAGAATTGCCCACGAGCACCGCGATGTCGACGAGGCGGTTCGAGTAGCCCCACTCGTTGTCGTACCAGCCGACGACCTTGACTTGGTCGCCGATCACCTTGGTCAGGCCGGAGTCGAAGATGCACGACGCCGGATCGGTGACGATGTCGCTGCTGACGATCGGGTCCTCGGTGTAGGTGAGCAGGCCCTTGAGCGGACCGTCCGCGGCCGCCCGGTACGCGTCCTTGACCTCGTCGACCGTGGTCTCGCGTGACGTGGTGACGGTCAGGTCGGTGGCGCTGCCGGTCGGCACCGGCACACGAAGTGCGTACCCGTCGAGCTTGCCCTTCAGCTCCGGCAACACCAGGCCGATGGCCTTGGCCGCGCCGGTGCTCGTGGGGACGATGTTCAGCGCAGCGGCACGGGCCCGGCGCAGGTCCTTGTGCGGCCCGTCCTGCAGGTTCTGGTCCTGCGTGTATGCGTGGATCGTGGTCATCAGGCCACGTTCGATGCCAACTGCATCGTTGAGGACCTTGGCCAGCGGGCCGAGGCAGTTCGTCGTGCACGATGCGTTCGAGATGATCGTGTGCTTGGCGGGGTCGTAGTCACCGTCGTTGACGCCGAGCACGATCGTGATGTCCTCGTCGGTCGCCGGCGCGCTGATGATGACCTTCTTGGCACCCGCGTCGACGTGCTTGCGCGCGTCCGCCGCCTTCGTGAAGAAGCCGGTCGACTCGACGACGACGTCCACGCCGAGGTCGCCCCACGGCAGGTTCGCCGGATCGCGCTCGGCGAGGATCTTGATGTTCTTGCCGTTCACCGCGATGCCGTCGTCGGTGGTGACCACTTCACCGGGGAACCGGCCGAGGATCGTGTCGTACTTCAGGAGATGGCCCATGGTCTTGACATCGCCGAGATCGTTGGCGGCCACGATTTCGATGTCGGCGCCGGCTGCGGTGAGGGCGCGGAAGAAGTTTCGGCCGATCCGGCCGAAGCCGTTGATGCCCACACGTACGGTCACTGGTGCTCCTAGCTGCGTTCTAGATGCGTCTTGGTGCAGACGTCCATGGTCGTGCGGCGGTCCACTGCGACGGGGACTCGCTCACCACCGACCCTATCTGGTGCGGAGAACCGCTCCGTCCGCCTCCGCCCTACCGGCGGGTAAGGCTTACGGCGCAAGCATTTCCGGGGTCACGGCCGATTCGGTGTCCGGGATGCCGAGTTCCGCGGCGCGCTTGTCGGCCATCGCCAGCAGCCGCCGGATGCGGCCCGCGACGGCGTCCTTGGTCATCGGCGGATCGGACAGCGCCCCGAGTTCCTCGAGCGAAGCCTGCTTGTGCTCGATGCGCAGCCGGCCGGCCTGCAGCAGGTGATCCGGGGCTTCGTCGGCGAGGATCTCGAGCGCGCGCGACACGCGCGCACCGGCGGCGACCGCTGCGCGGGCCGAGCGGCGCAGGTTCGCGTCGTCGAAGTTCGCCAGCCGGTTCGCGGTAGCCCGGACCTCGCGGCGCATGCGCCGTTCCTCCCACGCGAGCACCGACTCGTGCGCACCGATCCGCGTCAGCAACGCACCGATCATGTCGCCGTCACGCACCACCACGCGATCGCTGCCGCGCACCTCACGCGCCTTGGCCGACACACCCAGCCGCCTGCCCACGCCGACGAGCGCCAGCGCGGCCTCGGCGGACGGACAGGTGATCTCGAGCGCGCACGCGCGGCCCGGTTCGGTCAACGAGCCGTGCGCCAGGAATGCGCCGCGCCACGCTGCCTCGGCGTCGGCGATGCCGCCGGCGACGACGTGGTGCGGTAGTCCTTTGACGGGACGGCCGCGCAGATCGACCAGGCCGGACTGACGGGCCAGTCCTTCGCCGTCCTTGGTGACCCGGACGAGATAGCGGCTGCCCTTGCGCAAACCGCCACCGGCAACGATCTGCACCTCGGAGCCGTGGCCGAAGATGTCGGCGATCTCTTTGCGCAGCCGTCGCGCGACCGAGCCGGTGTCGAGTTCGGCTTCGATGACGATGTGCCCACCGATCAGGTGCAGCGCGCCGGCGAAGCGCAACATGGTGGCGAGTTCCGCCTTGCGGGCGGACGTCTTCGAGACCGGAACCCGGCTCAACTCGTCCTTGACCGCCGCGGTCATCGCCATCCCTGACCTCCAGTGGTGTCGAACGCGGTGTTGAGCGTAGTGCGGTAAGCCTCGGCCAGTCGCGCCGGATCGTGCAAGCCGGCGTCGTCATCGGTCGCGAGGTTCGACAATAAGAGACGAGCACCTATCCCGAGCGTGAAGTCCTGTAGTTCATGCTCGTCCGCAATGGCATTCCCGTCGGCGACGACGGTGTCGATGTGCAGTCCGCCGCACGGTTCGGCATGTGCGCACAAAGTGCGCAACAACTCGACCGGCGAGAAGTCGTCGGTCTCGCCCGGCTGCGGGACAAGGTTCAACGTGACGACCACGCGTGCCTGCGTCGTTGCCAGTGCCACGCCGAGTTCACGCAACAACAGATGCGGAATCACGCTGGTGAACCACGATCCGGGCCCGAGCACGACGAGGTCCGCCTCGCGCACGGCGTCGACAGCAGCAGCGCACGCGGGCGCGCCGGCAGGCAGCAACCGGATGGAACGAATTCGTCCGGGTGTCGCGGCGACCGACGACTGCCCGCGGATCGTGCGCCGCCGCTCCGGGTCGGCAGGGTCGAACCGGTCGGCCTCCGCGATGAGGTCGAGTGGCAGCGGGCTCATCGGCAACACGCGTCCCACGGCACCGACCAGTCCCGCCATCCGCTCGAGCGCACCGATCACGTCGTGACGCTCGAACAGCCCGGTCATCAACAGATTGCCGACCGGGTGGCCGGCGAGCGCGCCCGATCCGCCGAGACGGTGCTGCAACAGATCGGCCCACGCGCGATGCGCCGGGTCGTCGCCGGCGAGCGCGGACAGCGCCATCCGCAGATCCCCCGGTGGCAACACGTCGAGTTCGTGCCGGATCCGCCCGGAGGATCCGCCGTCGTCGGCGACGGTGACGACGGCGGTCAGGTCGGACGTGACCAGCCGCAGTGCGCTCAGCGACGCGTGCAGACCGTGCCCGCCGCCGAGCGCGACCGCTTTGATCGGCAAGGTCTCACTCACGACCGAGGTCCCGGTGCACGACGGTGGCGTGCACACCGTCGGCCTCGAGGCGCTTGCCCAACTCCTGTGCCATGACGACCGAACGGTGCTTGCCGCCGGTGCAGCCGACCGCGAGCGTCAGATACCGCTTGCTCTCGCGGCGGTAACCGGCGCCGATGATTTTCAAGATGGCGGCGTACTGGTCTACGAACACCATCGCGTCGTCCTGACTGAGCACGTAGTCCTTGACCTCCTGGTCGGTGCCGGTGAGGTCACGCAGCTCAGGCAACCAGTACGGGTTCGGCAGGAACCGCACGTCCACGACGAGATCGGCATCGACCGGCAAGCCGTACTTGAAGCCGAACGAGACCACCGTGGCGCGTAGCGTCGGGGCACCCCCGAGCGTGCCGTCTCCGGCGAACGCCGACTCGATCGCTTGTCTGAGTTCGTGCACGGAACGGCTGCTGGTGTCGATCACGAGATCGGCTTCGTCCCGTAACGGAGCGAGCAGATCGCGTTCCTGCGCGATGCCGTCGGTCAGCCGCCCGGTGCCCTGCATCGGGTGCGCACGGCGCACGTTCTCGAAGCGCCGCACGAGCACGTCGTCGGACGCCTCGAGGAAGAGCACGCGCGGGCGCATGTCGCGCTCGCTCAGATCGCGGATCACCCCGCGCAGGTCGGTGGTGAACGCGCGGCTGCGCACGTCGAGCACGACCGCCAGCCGGGTCACCTTGCCCTGACTGCGGCTGCCGAGGTCCATCAGCGTCGCGATCAGCTCGGCGGGGAGGTTGTCGACGACGTAGTAACCGAGATCTTCGAAGCATTTCGCCGCGGTGCTTCGCCCCGCTCCCGACAACCCGGTGATGACGACCGTATCGAGCCCACTCACCGATTGGCCTCCTGCGTCTGTTGCGGCACGGGGTCATCGTCCACCACTTCACCCGTGGTCATGTTCACCGCGGGTGCCGGTGCGTCGCCGGAGCGCAGCGCGCCCAGGATCGCTGCGGCGGTGCGCGGGCCGATGCCCGGTACCTCGGCGATGTCGTCGACGCTCGCCGCACGGAGCCGCTTGATCGAGCCGAAGTGCCGCAGCAACGCCTTGCGCCGCGTCTCGCCCAGGCCGGGGATGCCGTCCAGCGCCGACGCCTTCATCGCCTTCGACCGGCGCTCGCGGTGGAAGGTGATCGCGAACCGGTGCGCCTCGTCGCGCACCCGTTGCAGGAGGTACAGCCCTTCGGATGTGCGCGGCAGGATCGTGGGGTACCGCTCCCCGGGCAGCCAGACCTCCTCGAGCCGTTTCGCGAGGCCCACGAGGGCGATGCCCTCGATGCCGAGTTCCTCGAGCGCGGCCTGCGCGGCAGCGACCTGCGGCGCACCGCCGTCGACGACCACCAGGTTCGGCGGGTACGCGAACTTCTTCGGCCGTCCGGTCGTCGGGTCGATGCCGGGACGCGAGGTCTGTTCGGCGGCTTCGGCGGCCGGGTCGGAGTCGGCGTCCGCGCCGTCGTGCACCTGCTCGTCCAGGTACCGCGCGAACCGGCGACGGATGACCTCGGCGATCCAGTCGGTGTCCCCGGCACCCTTGGCCGGCTGTCCGGCGAAGCCCTGGCCGGTGTTTACCCCGGTTCGCATGCCGAAACGGCGGTACTCGCTCTTGCGCGCGAGCCCGTCCTCGAACACCACCATGGACGCGACGACGTTGGTGCCCTGCACATGGCTGATGTCGAAACATTCGATGCGAAGCGGCGCGGTGGGCAGGCTCAGCGCCTCTTGCAACTCGCCCAGCGCACGGGATCGTGCCGTCAGGTCGGACGCGCGCTTGAGCTTGTGCTGGTTCAGTGCCTGCTGCGCGTTACGCACCACGGTCTCGGCCAGCGCGCGCTTGTCGCCGCGTTGTGGCACCCGGATGTTGACCCGCGAGCCGCGCCGCTCGCCGAGCCACTCGGACAGCGCCCCGTTGTCGTCGGGCAATTCGGGGACGAGCACCTCGCGCGGGATCTCGGAGCCGTCCTCGCTCGGGTCGTTGAAGATTCCGTAGAACTGGGTGATGAATTGCTCGACGAGATCGCCGGTGGTCGTGTCGTCGAGCTTGTCGACGACCCAGCCGCGCTGCCCGCGTACCCGGCCGCCGCGGACATGGAAGACCTGCACGGCGGCTTCGAGGTCGTCCTCGGCGAAGGCGACCACGTCGGCGTCGGTGCCGTCGCCGAACACGACGGTCTGCTTCTCCATCGCCCGGCGCAGCGCTTCGAGGTCGTCGCGCAACCGTGCGGCCAGTTCGAACTCGAGGTTCTCGCTGGCCTCGGCCATCCGCCGTTCCAGCCGCTTGACCATGGTGTCGGTCTTGCCGGCCATGAAGTCGCAGAAGTCGTCCACGATCTGCCGGTGCTCGTCGGCGCTGACCCGGCCCACACAGGGAGCGCTGCACTTGCCGATGTAGCCGAGCAGGCAGGGCCGGCCCACCTGTCCGGCCCGCTTGAACACGCCGGCACTGCAGGTACGCGCCGGGAACACGCGCAGCAGCAGGTCGAGCGTCTCGCGGATCGCCCAGGCGTGGCTGTACGGGCCGAAGTACCGCACTCCCCTGCGCTTGGGCCCGCGCATGACCTGCAGCCGCGGGAACTCCTCGTACAGCGTCACGGCGAGCGACGGGTAGGACTTGTCGTCGCGGTACTTGACGTTGAACCGCGGGTCGAACTCCTTGATCCAGTTGAACTCGAGCTGGAGCGCCTCGACCTCGGTCTTGACGATCGTCCACTCCACGCTGGCCGCGCTGGTGACCATCTGCCGGGTGCGCGGATGCAGGTTCGCGACGTCCGCGAAATAGGAGTTCAGTCGCTGGCGCAGGCTCTTCGCCTTGCCGACGTAGATCACCCGGCCGGTCGGATCCCGGAACCGGTACACGCCGGGTTCGAGGGGAATCGTGCCCGGCGCGGGCCGGTAGCTGGACGGGTCGGGCACGCTTCCCAGGGTAGTCAGCGGGTGCGACGGGCGATCCCGGTCGCAGCCAGCGCGACCGCGATCACCCAGAGCGCGGACGCGGCGATCGCCAGGCCGTGGAGTCCCAGGACGAAACGGCCCGGCGAGTCCGGCGAGCCGCAGATGGCGCCGAACACGGCCACCCCGCATGCCGTGCCGGTTTGGCGCGCGGTGTTCGACATGCCGGTGGCCAGGCCGGACCGGTTCGCGGGCGTCGCCTGCACCGCCGCCGCCACCACCGAGGCGGTGACCAGGCCCGCGCCGCAGCCGAGCACGGCGAAGCCGGCAGCCAGCCAGCCGAGACCGGATCCGGGCTGCACACCGAGCAGGAACAGCGGCCCGGGCGCGGCGATCGCGCAGCCGAGGACGACTGCGGTTCGGGGGCCGCGGGCGGCCGTCAACCGGCCCGACACCGGGGCCAGTGCAACCAGCGGGACGGCGAGTGGCAGGACGAGCAGGCCGGCCTCGAGCGGGGTGCGGCCGCGGACGTCCTGCAGGTAGAGGGTGCCGACGAACAGCAGACCGTTGAAGACGAGGTTCATGGTGAGCGCGACGGCGTTCGGCGCGACGAACGTTCGCTTGCGGAGCAGCGCCAGCGGCAGCACGGGATTCGGCGCTCGGCGTTCGGCGCGCAACCCGATCGCGAATGCGGCGACGGTCACGACGGCGGCCGTCGTGAGCACCGCGGTCCCGGCGTGCCGGCCGGCCGAGATCACCGTGAACACGAACGCGCCCAAGCCGAAGATGAGCCCGGCCAAGCCCAACACGTCGAACCGGCCGTGCTGCCGTCCCGGCCGGTCGGGCACGACGAGCAGGCTGGCGATGATCGCGGCGGCGGCGAGCGGAACGTTGATCCAGAACACCCATTGCCACGTGGCCGCACCGACGAGCAGCCCACCGATCAGCGGTCCGGCGGGCAGCGCCAGCGACGAGACCGCGGCCCACGTGCCCAGCGCCCGTGACTGGGCGGCGGAATCCGGATAGACGTCGGCGATGATCGCCATGGTGCTGGGCAGCAGGAGCGCGCCGCCGGCGCCCTGCACGATCCGGGCCGCAATAAGCACGCCCGCTCCGGGTGCCAACGCGCAGCCGAGCGATGCGAGCCCGAACAGCGCGAAGCCGAGCAACAGCACCCGACGGTGGCCGAGGCGGTCACCCAGGGTCCCGCCGGCGAGCAGCAGGCTCGCGATCGTCACCGCGTAGGCGTCGATCACCCATTGCAGCCCGGACACGCTCGCGCCGAGGTCGCGGCCGATCGAGGGCAACGCGACGTTCACGATCGTCACGTCGAGCAGCACGAGGAACATGCCCGCACACATGATCGCGAGCACGCGCGGCGCGCTGCCGGCGTCCGTCTTGGTGGTCGTTCCGCAAAGAGCCATCGGTCCACCGTGCCCCGCGGACGCTTCGGTCGAACCCGAAACGTCCCGCGCGCACACTCGAGGTATGACTACAGCTGTCCACGGCGAACTGGATGTCGCGGCGGTCGCCGCCCTGTTCGCCGATCCGACCCGAGCCCGGATCCTCGCCGCGCTGACCGATGGGCGGGCATTGCCCGCGTCCGTGCTTGCGGACGAGTCGGGTGTTGCGGCCTCGACGGCCAGCGAGCACCTCGGCCGGCTCGTCGACGGCGGGCTGCTCACCGTGGAGCGATCCGGGCGCCACCGCTACTTCCGGCTCGCCGACGATCGGGTGGCCGCGGCGATCGAGTCATTGGCGACGCTTGCGCCGCAACTCCCGGTGCGGTCGCTGCGCGCGTCGACCCGCGCGGCCGCGCTGCGGCGGGCCCGGACGTGCTACGACCACCTGGCCGGCCGGCTGGGTGTCGCCGTGACCGAATCGCTGATCAGGCAGGCTGCGCTGGAGCGCACGGACGGCCGGGCCGACAACGAGCGAGCCGACGGCGACCGGCTCGCCAGTCCGGTGAGCGTGCACCCGTACCGGCTCGGCCCGGCCGCCGGGGCGGTGTTCGGCGACCTGGGCGTCGACGTCGCCGCGCTCGAAGTCCCGTCGCACCGGCGTCCCGTCCTACGGTTCTGCGTCGACTGGAGCGAGCAACGGCACCATCTCGCGGGCGCGCTCGGCGCGGCCATGCTGACCCGGATGCGCGACGCGGACTGGGTACGTTCACTGCCCGCGCCACGCGCGGTCGAGCTGACCGCGGTCGGCCGCGCGCGGCTGGGCGAGATCCTCGGCGTCGCGGACCCGCGCGATCAGGACTGCTGACCGAAGACCGTCTCGTACTCGTCGATCTCGGCGAGTAGCCGGGCCTTGCCCGGGTCGTCCAGGAACGATGCCTGGACGCCGGCACGGGCCAGGTCGGCGATCCCGGCCTCGGACAGGTCGAGGATGTCCGCGGCGACGGCGTACTCGTTGTTGAGCGTCGTGGAGAACATCGGCGGGTCGTCGGAGTTGATCGTCACGGTGACACCGGCCTCGACCAGTTGCGGCAGTGGGTGGTGGGCCAGCGACTGCACCGACCGGGTGCACACATTCGACGTCGGGCAGATCTCGAGCGGGATGCCTCGTTCGCGCAGCGCGGCCATCAGTCGTTCGTCGTGCGCTGCTGCGATGCCGTGGCCGATCCGTTCGGCGCCGAGCAGGTCGATCGCCTCCCAGATGGACTCCGGCCCGGCCGACTCGCCGGCGTGGGGCACCGAGTGGAGCCCGGCAGCGCGAGCGGCGGCGAAGTGTTCCTTGAACGCCGAGCGCGGCACACCGATCTCGGGGCCGCCGAGACCGAAGCTGACCAGACCGGGCGGATGCAGGAGCACCGCCATGTCGAGGGTCACGTCGGCGGCGTCGATGCCGGCTTCGCCCGGGATGTCGAAGCACCAGCGCAGAGTGATGCCGAAGTCGTCCTCGGCGCGGCGGCGGGCGTCCTCGACCGCCTCGCAGAACGCCTCGGGCGGTATGCCGCGCACGACCGACGAGTACGGCGTGAGGGTCAGTTCGGCATAGCGGACATTCTGCGTCGCCATGTCGCGGGCGATGTCGTAGGTCAGCGTCCAGACGTCCTCGGCGTCGCGGATCAGGTCGACCACCGAGAGGTAGACGTCGATGAAGTGCGCGAAGTCGGTGAACGTGAAGTAGTCGGCAAGCCGCTCCGGATCGGCCGGCACGGGCGTCGAGCCGTCGTGCCGTGCGGCCAGTTGCGCGACGGTGTGCGGCGAGGCCGATCCGATGTGGTGGACGTGCAATTCGGCTTTGGGCAGGCCGGCGATGAACGATTCGAGCCCTTTCATGGCCCGGAGTCTGGCAGAACGATCACCACTTGTCGTGGACCTGCGCGCGGATGCGCCGGTCGTACAAGTCACGGATCGTTGCCTGCTCGCCGGCGGTTAGCTGACCGAGCGAGGCGGTTGCCGCG